>CAZXVU010000111.1:0-6953 GCA_964644465.1 uncultured bacterium | reverse complement strand
TAGAGCACCCGCCTTCTAAGCGGGCGGTCGCAGGTTCGAGTCCTGCTCAATCCGAAGGATTGAAGAAAGCCAATTGATTGGCTTTCGTGCGGGACTCGAAGTGAAGCGCGATGCAGCGCGCGAACCGGACCCCGAGATGACGGGACAGCGTTTTCGCTGCCCGCCGAGGGGGAGTCCTGCGTTCTCACTAGATGAGAACTGCTCTTGAAAATGGAAATCTATGACAAAACAAAAATCGGCTCTCCTAGGAGAGTATTCCGTCCCTAAGAAAAAATTTCCTCGCATAGATGCCGTTTTCAAGGAATTTGAAAAAAAAGAATTTAAAGACTTGATCGATAGGAAGCGGAGCGAGCGGATCAACCGGGTTCTTTTAGAGCTGATACAAAAGGAACCGGAACCTTGCTTCATCCTTTCCGAAGTCCTCGATTTCGTTGAAAAAGTCGATGAAGGAAAACTTTTACATCACTACAGCTTCACTAGCTTTGAACTATGGCTCAATCAATTTTCGGGTCTTAGCTTTGAAGAAAACTACCACGTTAGGGCCAAGATCGCTGGAAAATGGGTAGAAAGAAACGATTACCAGGTCTTGTTTCCCATTGGAATGGGCAAGATTTATGAAGGGACCCATTTTGTCACTGCGCATAAATCTCCCGATCTCGATACGACCGTTGCCTCTTTTTGGGGATGGATGGACGCTTTTGCTGCCCGCGTCGGAGACGGACTTCATCTCTGGAATCTTCCAGGAGGCCCTCCAGCTTCTCAGATTGAGATCGATTGGATTTTCCGGGATGTCTTTGGGCCTGCCGTATTCACGCATTTAGCGAAGACGCGAACAGCCTTAGGCATTACTGGGAATGACTTGATGACCCAAAAAGGGCTGATCCGGAAAATGCCTTCAGATTCGATCACCAGCATCGACCATGAAAGAGACCTAAATGCTGTCGTCATAGTGAATGAAAATGGGTTTTATTTAGGCGACTGGCGCAACTTCGATGTGGAAGGAGTGCGGCAAGTCATCATCTTGCTCAGCAGCTGCCTAAGGTGGTTTGAAAATAGCCTACACCTCCATCTGATCACTCTGTTCGCCAAGGAAAAACTCTCTTTTGATGACATCGAGCCGATTTTAAAGAAGCTCTTTGGCCTCAAAGTGACCCATTGCGAACCCGCTCATGAGTTTTCCTCCAAGCAGAGAAAGCAAGTCGACGATTTTTTAAAACATGTTCTGGGCATCAAAAAAGGACTGGAGTGCAATTTCGAAGAAATCGGTCTCCATTTGGCCAAACTCGCAGATATTCACTTTGAAAGTTTAGAAGTGATTCTGAAAGCGGTTAAAAAAGACAAATTGTTCGATGCAAAAGGACATTTGTTGGAAGAACGTCCCCGGATCTTTACGTTTTTAGAAAAGATGGTCCGCGGCCTTCATGAGGGCATTTTTAAAATCCGCGGCCGCCTCGAAACACTCGATATCGCCCTCAAAACAAAAAGCGAAGTATTCGGCCACCATCCAACCTATGTAACTGTCCGCTCCGATGTTGAAGAAATCCGCAATAAAATGGCCTCGTATCCATACCTGACTGTTGCGTATCCCGACCATGGAAAAATGTATCCCGTCGGAATTATTTTAGCAGGAGATTTGAGGAAAAACATTCTCGGAACAGTCTCTTTAAGAGACTTCTGCAACAGAGAAGAAATGACGATCCCTTCCTATTTGGAGGTCATCAGCGTAATCGACCACCATAAATCGTCTTTGAATACATTTTCACCGCCAATGGCGATTATTGCCGACGCACAGTCCAGCAATTCGCTTGTCGCTCAGAGAGCTTTTCAGATCAATGACCGCTATAGCCTCGCCGGACAAGATTTAAGCGAGATCAATCAACAAATCCACCATTCAGCTAAAGAATTTTCTCCATCATCGATTCGGATTTTGCAGCGTCTTCTGCGCAAGAAACTCGCCGCTGAATCAAAAAGCGATTTCTTCGTGCATCCAGACCGGGAGTATATGGAATATCTCCATTTCCTCTATGCGATCCTCGATGACACCGATTTATTGAGCAAAGTCAGTTCTATCGATGTCGACTGTGTGGTTTCTCTTCTAAATCGGATGAAAACTCTCGTGCTAGGCAAAGAAGTGGAAATCATCGCTCTCGATGACCTTCCTCGCGATAAGAGTTTTGCTAAAAAGAGCGCTGAGCGGATTTTAAAGAATGATGATATGTATTCGCTCTATCGCAAGGTATATGAATATCGCGAAAAAGAAGTGGAGAAGAATATTCATCTGGCTTCTAAAGGGGAGCTGTCTAACTTTTTTGCGGATACAAAAGAGCAAAATGGATGCTGCCGCGTCGGTCAGACGAAAATGTTCGCGAACAATATTCCACTTTTTGAGAAGCATGCTGATGCAATACGCAAAGTTTGGCTCGAAATGTCCATGGAAGCTTATAAAGAAAAAGTGGAAATCGATCTTCATATCCATATGATCAGCACGATTGTAAGCGCTGAAGAAGTGCACAAAGGCACTCAGGGGAAATATACACATAAGGATGAGCTTTGGATTTGGGTGACTCAGGAAGAGACTTCCATTGAGCATTTAAAACGCTTTTTAAATGCGTTCCAATCCTCGCCTGCTCTTAAAAACAATCAGTTTGAAGTAGAATTCCTGGGGTCAAATGCAGATGAGCTTTCGATGATCTTTAAAGAAAGCTTCATTGAAATTCCGCAGAAAAAATCGAAGAAAAATCTGCCGATTGCAGTTCTCCGTTATAATGCAGGCTCGATCAATTCACGCAAAGCAATGGTTTCGCCCTATTTGCCTCAGCTCAACTCCTAATTCGTGCCCGTGCCCGTGTGCGTGTGCGTACCCGATTTTTTTTAGTATTGTGATTCAGAAAAAGAGGGAGGAGAGCTCCCTCTGAGAAAGTTATTTTGGTTGTTCGTCTTCGATGATTTCGAGATTGACGCGGATGCCGTTGCGGCTTGCGACAGACATTAGAAGTGTGCGGATCGCGTTGATCGTTTTCCCTTTTTTACCGATAATTTTACCGATATCTGATTTTTCTACGCCCAATTCGATGATCAGGGTATGAGTACCGCCGATTTCATTGATGCGCACTTGGTCAGGGTGATCGACTAGGTTCTTAACGATGTATTCAACAAATTCTTTCATATTCAGTGCCTCTTAGGTTGAGGGGAAGGTCATTCGAGAATTCAACAAAACTGTACCCTCTGATAAGAAATTTTACAACATTTGGAAATTATACACAAACAACCTGAACAATCAGTTTCTGGCTACGTTGGACAGCCACTGAATTTGAGATCCGCCTGCATCGCTAAACTTTTTAAGTTTAGCTGCTTCGGCGCCGGCAAAGCCTGACTCAAATTCAGGGCGCCTCCTTGCCATATTCCCGATTTTTCTTGTAGTTTGTATATAAAAAACTAGGTTCTTTCTGAAGTTGCTTCTTGAAGAATAGGCGCGCAAAGAGAAGGACCGCATAGATTGCGCATCCATTGTTTCATATCATCGGGGATAGGCGCGCTGAGTTGGATCGGGATTCCAGTGATGGGATGTGTGAAAGACAATCGATAGGCATGAAGGAGTTGGCGAGTGGCTTGCGCATCGTTCTTTTTGCCGTAAAGAAGATCTCCTACGATAGGACATCCCAGATGCTTCAAGTGGACTCTGATTTGATGAGTTCTTCCTGTTCGGGGCCTTGCAAGGACCAAACTGGTCTTCTCGTTGAAGGCAGCTACTTTAAATTCAGAGATAGCTTCTCTCCCATCGGGAAGAACAGTCATCTCTTTTCGATGCACAGGATGGCGGCCAATGGGCATGTTTAGAATTCCGTTGGGAGGCCGTCCGTAACAAATTGCCAAGTAGAGTTTTTCCATTTGGCGGCTGGAAAAGAGTTCGATGAGTTTTTGGTGGGCTGGCAGAGTTTTGGCGGCGATGAGAATGCCAGAAGTATCTTTATCTAACCGGTGTACAATTCCTGGCCGCAGCGGATCGACGCCTGGGGCTAATTCTTGACAGTGGGCTAAAAGAGCGTTGACGAAGGTCCCAGACCAATGTCCAGGGGCAGGGTGGACGACCATGCCAGGGGGTTTATTGACCGCCAAGAGATGTTCGTCTTCGTACAGAATTTCGAGAGGGATTGCTTCAGGTTCTAAGGAAGCTTCGGGAGTTGCTTGGAAGCAGACTTCAATTTCATCGCCTTCTTCAGGCGGAATCCTTTTTTTAACAGGCTCCCCGTTGAGCAGAACAAACCCCTGTTCAATGAGATGTTGAAAATAGGTCCTGGAATGACGGGGGAAACGGTGAGCGAGGAGTTTATCGATGCGGATCCCTTCTTCCTCTGCTGAGACAAAAAGGAAGTCAGTATCTTCTTGAGAAAATGAAAAGGGCCGATCCATAAAAACCGGCCCTTATCTTAACTTAATAAAAGATTCAACTCAATTAGGAGTTTTCTTCCTGCTCGCGCTTCGCTTCGTTTTGCTGCATGTTCTGAACTGACTGATCTCCGTCCGTATCAATTTCGCTTTTTAAATCAGCAATGTCTTTGCTTGCTTCAGAATTTTTATGATAAAGATCAAAATTAATTGGTGTAATTTCCATTTTTCCCTCTGAGGTTACTATATAATTATAACACTTTTTGGGATAAAATGCAAATTATTATTTGATCGTAAGTCTTTGAGTATTAGTCGTCTTTGTTAGGATCCCAATCTTTTTTCATCTGTTCGATCGCTTTATCCTTATCTTTGCTGATCTGGCTATTGATCGATTGGACAATGGTTTGCCAGAGCTTTCCAGCCTCTTCGGCCGTGAAATGCATCCCTAAGAAGGTCATAGGTTTACCTTCAATTTTCCCTCCCTTGCCATAATGGACTCCGCCTGCCCCTTTTTGTTCACCGGGACGGGGAGTATTGTTTGGGGGGACTTTTGGCGCTGAACTTGCATCGGAAGGCTCTTTTACCATGATTACCTCATTAAATTTATAATAATACGACAAGACGATCCTTTTCAATGAAATCTTAATCGTGTATCCTTTTCAAATTATGTCTTTAAAAATCAAAAGAAGCATTTTAGAGCCTGATCTTTTCGAAATCTGGGAAGAAGGGCAGATGATCGAAGAGATCTCTGTCCCTTTTTCCATCAAAAAATTTCCCGATTCTTTTCCCTCTCTCGAAGCGATCAAAAAATGGGTCCGGGAAACGGAATGGAAACTGGTACGGATGACAGCCTATCGCCTGATTGCTATGAGGCAGTATCCAAGTTCAACGCTTCAAAAGAAATTCCAACAGAAGAGATTCTCTCGTGAAGTGATTGATCGCATCATCGAAGAGCTTAAGAAAAACGGGTATTTGAAGGATGATGAATTCATCGAAAACGAGATCCTCAGAGAATTTAGACGAGGATATGGACCGAGATATATCGAATTGAAATTGCGCTCCAAGAATTTGAATGGAGAAAAGGTGCGCGAATTGATCACCAATCAAATGCAAACAGAGAGAATTCGTCAGTTGATTCCAAAACTTGCACTTCGTTCAAATCGGCAAAAAATAATAGCGGCGCTGCAGAGGCGCGGGTTCGATTTAGAAATTATTTTGAAAGAGGTTAGCTGAGACCATTGCACGAATCCATTCGCTTATCTAAAT
Organism: uncultured bacterium; assembly: GCA_964644465.1. Classification (GTDB taxonomy): domain Bacteria; phylum Chlamydiota; class Chlamydiia; order Chlamydiales; family SM23-39; genus CAZXVU01. The sequence goes on along the minus strand of CAZXVU010000111.1, from coordinate 1,301 downwards.
CGCCCTTTTTGGCATCTTTTCTTCTGCTTGGATTCGCCTACCTCACTTGAGGTATGTCTTCATCTCGAGCAGAAAAAATCTGCTCAAAAATCATCGATTTATCTAAGCAAAGCGATTGCGCAAAGGTCTCAAGTTGAAATTTTCTCTTAACGCGCGTTAAAGTCTGGGACATGTTGTATGTAAGCCGTGGTCCTTGTCTTATGCGAGTGGGAGTGATTGGAATCAATTTCAAAACAGCCGATTTGGGGCTGCGCGAAGCGATTGCACGCGGCGCCAGTAATCTAGGCGATGAACGGGGGCTTTTTTTTCTCCATCCTACAGTGCTGCTTTCCACTTGTAACCGAACCGAAATTTATTTTAGCGCAGAAGAAATGGGCGAAGCTCATAGCGATCTTCTCTCTCTTCTCAGAAATCAGATTAAAGAGCCTTTTGAACACCGCCTCTATTCTTATTTTGGGATCGATTGCTTTGCTCATTTATGCAGAGTGGCATCGGGATTAGATAGCGCTATTCTCGCTGAGACGGAAATCCAGCGGCAGGTCAAAGTCGCTTATAATCGTTCCAGTGCTCTTTTCTCGCTTCCAGGCTGCATGCATTATCTCTTTCAGAAATCCTTAAAAGTAGGGAAAGCTGTCCGTTCTGAATTGGAATTAGAAAGAGGGGCTCCGACTCTTTATGGAACGCTTTGTCAAATTGCAGAAGAGCAGTTGGGAGATTTAAGCCAAAAAAGGATTCTTTTGGTCGGATTTTCTGAAATCAATCGAGGCTTTGCTTCTTTTCTCATGCACAAAAACATTCATCGTTTTGCCTTTTGCACAAGAGATCCAGCCTCTGTCCGATTTGAAAATATTTCCATCTACGACCGGAGTATTTTGTCTCGGTGGCAGGAATTCGATCTCATTGTCTGTGCAAGCAAAGCAGAAGAATTTTTGATTGATGGAACAAGTGCGCGGCGCAATCTGATTTTTGATCTCAGTGTTCCTCGCAATGTCGATCCTGAAGTTGGGCTTTCCACATCGCTCTGGAACATCGAGCAAGTCAATGCAATCATCGAACAAAAACGGAAAGCACAAACAGATTGTTTAGAAACATGTCATTCGCTCGTTTGGCAGCACGTGATCCGGTTAGCCCGGATCTATCGTCTCAAAGCCGAGAGAGGTTCTTTTCAAGCAGTTAACTTCTCTAGTGAATTTTAAAATTCAGCATGTCCTGGGAATCTGGGGAAAGGAATCACATCGCGGATGTTTTCCATTCCGGTAACAAAGAGGACGAGCCTTTCGAAACCGAGGCCGAAGCCGGAG
>CAZXVU010000110.1:0-7094 GCA_964644465.1 uncultured bacterium | reverse complement strand
AAAAGAATTGCTATTTTGTAAAAGTAAATTATTACACTGCACAACGATGGGACCATTGGCAGTTACCCCCCCAAGAGGAACTCCCCCAGGGGCGCTCCGATTGTATCCAATCTGGGCTCCTGCAGATTGTTGTGTATTGCTTCCTTGAAGAGTTAGATTTGCATTCGGAGAACAAACTGTTGTAGTTCCATTTTGAGACCCAACACGAGCTCCTTCATTAGCTATAGTTGAAAAACTAGCGTCAATTACGATCGGGCCATTTGTAGATTGAATGGAAACATTCCCTGTTCCCGTATTTTGCAAACTCGCACGGATCGTAATGGCATTGGCCGCAATCAATCCAAGGCTATTGGCACCATTCCAATAAATATTGGCATTTGGATTCACTGTAATCGTGTTACCTCCACCGCCTGCTACTGTGGCATCGAGAAGGACATTACTTGCACCTAATTGAGCTACAAGAGTTGTATCTTGAATGGTAGTCGAGAGGTTCGATTGACAAACTGCGCCAACTCCACAGAGGTTACAGGGGGCTAAGGGATTGAAAACGCCTCCAACAACAGCTGTTGTAATAATGATATCTGTTGGGTCTAACAAAAGAGTTCCATTCACGCCTGAACTGCCTTGCAGATCGACAAATCCTTGATAATCGAGATAATTCTTGCCAGAGACCTCTACAAATCCCCCATTTTTTCCTCGGGCAGAAATATTCCCCAGAAAATGTGTATGGCCGTCTGACCAAACAATTACCTCTCCGCCATCTGCTTCGCCAACTCCATCTGCATGGATAGCCACTGAAGGATCGAGATAGACATGTTTGGCATTGGAGTAATTTTCATTTTGGCCTTTTGGGCCGCCGCCAATATGGACTGTTCCCGCAGGTGCATCAATAGAGAGATTAGACGCATCGATCCAATCTCCAAGGACAAGGACTTCTTTGGCCTTGATGGATCCTTTTAATTGAATTTGCCCATTCAGTTCCTCAATTTCTAAGGCATCTTCATTTCCCTCATGAATAAACGCGCCGGAATAAGCATTTTGTGAAATGATCTGAGGCTTTATGTAGATCCGTTCGCTTCCTTCGGGTCGAATGATTAAATTGCCGGAAGCAATGGCTGCAGCGATTCCATTGGGAGCTTCAATGGTTCCTTTGTTGTCGACATTCCAACCTATTAAGAACACATCGCCGTCGAAGGCCTTGATAGTGCCTAAATTTTGTACGGTAGAGTCACTATGTTTTCCTTGTAAAACGAGATCGCCTTTCGAGGTAAAGGCATCATCGCAAACGTCCAATGTTGTAGCCATGAAGCTGGCCATATCGAGGCTGGCTTCTTTTCCAACAAGAATCCCATTTGGATTGATGAGAAGAATTTGTCCATTCGAAGTAAGCTTTCCCAAAATCTGGCTTTGTTGATTGGAAAAGACCCTATTGAGAACTATCGCTTTTTGGGAAGGAAGATCAAACTGAGTCCATTCATCGATGTCGATAGAAAAATCATCCCACCCAATAATGGTGCGATCGTCGGCTAAAATATGAAGCCCTTTTTCTTGTTTGATAAATTGTGCGGTTCCTTCAGTAATAATAGGATCTCGTGGAAGAGCCCAAACTGAGGTACAGCAGAGAACGAAAGGTATAATGCGCATAAAAAATTATATAACGAATTAGAAAATTTAAATCGAGCCTTCTAAAAAGCGCTTGCTGCGGCGCTTGGATAGAAACGGCATCTTTCGCGCACTGACAGTATTTGAAATGTTTTTATGATATGAAGATTTTAATTTTTCAAACTTGAGCAGTTTTTCTTGTATTTTATATCCAGCAGATTTTTTATCTGGAATTCTCAGTGTTTGAATTTTTGTTTCGAAAAACTGATCCATGTGAAGTAGATGCTGCACTAAGCTTTCCTGTGTCTTTTGGAATGCTTCAATTTCTGTTTCTGACAGTTCTTTCAGATCGACATTTTGAATGATTTCAGCATTCTTAATGAGTCGATCGAGGGTCGAGTCTATCTCGAGTAAGATTTCTTCGCCAACCATACAGTCCCTTTTTATCTTGTGCTTATTTTTATTCTTTAAATGAACTGGTTTATTTTTCAAAGTCAAAATTTTTTGTTCAACAAATAATTTTGTGTAAAAATCTTTTGCTCAAATGTTTTGAATTTTGTAACCTGTCACAGTTATGAATGGATTTTGCCCACTTGCATCTGGATCGAAAGGAAATTGCATTTATGTAGGAACTGCAACAACGCGCATTTTGATCGATGCGGGAATTAGCATCAGCGCCATTGTCCAGCGTCTTTCAGAAATCAATGTTTCGATCAAGTCGATCCAAGCCGTTTTAATCACGCATGAACACACGGATCACATCAAAGGGCTCGTTGCATTTGCAGAAAAACTAAAAATTCCAGTGCTTGCCAATGCAGAAACGGCAAAAGGAATTTGTGCAGCGCTGCAAGTGCGGCCGAGATTCAAGATTTTTACAACCGGTGAAACTTTTGAGTTCGGGGATTTGATCGTACTTCCCTTTAGCGTTCCCCACGATACTCTAGATCCCGTTGCCTTTGTCATGCAGGCTGGAAATCTAAAGCTAGGATTTTGCGCCGATTTAGGCCATGTCACTTCTTTGGTGCGCAAACATCTCGAAGACTGCGATTATCTTTATTTAGAAGCGAATCATGAACCATCGATGGTCCACGCTTCTGCCCGGCCACAAGTGTATAAGCAGCGTGTCTTGAGCAAGCAAGGCCATCTTTCCAATCAGCAATGCGCAGATCTTCTCGCAGCGATTTGTCATCCAAAACTAAAGCATGTTCATTTAGCCCACTTGTCGAGCGAATGCAATGCGGAAGAAGTGGCATTAAAAGTGGTCCGTGAGGTCTTGCAGGGGAAAAATGTAGATCTTTCGATCGCCTATCAGGATAAAATCTCTAAGGCCATCGTATTTTGATATTCTCTCACGCGCTCTTTTTGGCGAGCATTTAAATGAACCACTGAACGAATAGCGCGAACTCTTTGAAAAGCTTCTTTGAAGGAGAGTCCTTCGGATCTGATGAGATGGCATATATGGATCATCGCGCTTCTTCCGCGGCCTGCTTTGCAGTTGACATAGACGATCCTTCCTTCTGCAATACATTGGTCGATCCATTCAAGGGCATCGGAGATTTGAGAAAGCTCCAACGGTTCCATATCAGGGCACGAGAAGCGTCGGTATTGGATCCCTAATCGATTCCAATCATCTTCTCTGACAGGGACGCTCATGAAGGTCTCTTCCTCGGCTTCCCAATCTTCCAAAATTGCACAGACAGCGCCAACTCCCAGTTGTTTTAGTTTTTCATTGTGATTTCTATTTTGCAGCGGGATCCCTCCTAAAAAAAGATTTTCGGAAATACGATGCCACCAATGATGATTCAGTGTAGGAAAGCAGCGGCTGAGAGTATCTCCGAAGATCAAATCGGCGATTGCAAATTCATACCAAAGTTTTTTGCGCAGTCGGGGAAATAGGGCCAATGCAATGAGAGAAACTGGAAGGAGTCCCAAGATGGTGAACTTAAGGGGAATTGCAAAAGCAGCAAGCGTTGTAATTGCCAGCGTTGTAATCAAAGGACTTCTTACAACGCGGACAAATTTCTCAGCAGGAGATTGTATCTCCAGAGAAATGTTTCTTGAGATAGCTAAGATCATGGATGCGCATCTCGTCCTTATCAGGCAATTGTTTTTGGTCCATCGCCCGATCGTAGATGTAGAGAATGATATTTCCGATAATAGGTTTCAAGGCAACAACTCCTCTGACTATATTGGCCAAGCCATCGATCAAAATGAACTCGTGGCTTTTCCCTTGAAATGCATCGTGAATGAGTTGAAGAGGCAGTGCTAAAAGCCCAAAAAGTGTTTCAATAATGCCGAACGCAATTCGGACAATTCCCACGATTGTACTTACGAGAGGAATGTATTCAAGCTGCTTGATAAAAGTCACAGTAGACGATTCAAAGGAAGCTCTGCTCCAAGCATCATAGTCATCAACATCTAAAACGATATCCATATTTGTCTCCTGATGAAAAGGCGATGCATTTTTTTCGAATGCTCTATTTTCTGCAACAAGAAATTATTTAAGGTGGATGATGAAGCCGTCGGGAATGAATTCGACGGGGCAATGGATTTGATTTTCTTTCATGGTTGCTTGGACAAATTCTGAAAGGTGTTTTAGATCAGCGTCTGTGTGGAGCGGATCATGGTGGGTGACATACCACTGGGTAGGCTTGGTGTGCTGAATGAAGGCGAGGGAGTTCCTCGCTGAAGAATGGCCCCAGCCTGCCTTTAAAAGATACTCTTCGGGGAAATATTGCGCTTCGTGGATGAGTATATCGCAGTCTCTTAGGAAATGGATCAAACTTTCATGGGGTTCTAGAAGGGCAGGAGTCACATCGGAAAGGAGGCCGTGGAAACCTTGGAGCATCTCATTGTCTGTGACATAGCCGATCGTTTGTTGAGGCGTCTTGATCTTGAAGCAATGAGTGATGCCTGGGTGCTGCGTAGTATGGAAATCGATCGTCAGCGAATCGATCTTGATCGGAGTTTTTTGCTGGGTCGTGCGAAAGTCCAAGTGGGCTTGAACCTGTTCGAGGCGCACAGGAAAAAATTCCGAAGCGAGTAGGTCGCTGAACAGTTCGCGGCAGCTTCTTCCGGCGCCTGCAGGCGACCAAATGGTGATTTGTGTTCCGGGTTTATAGATCGGCTCAAAAAATGGAAATCCAATGATATGGTCCCAGTGGGTATGTCCCAAGAAAAGATCGATCTTCAAAGATCCATCATGGACCATTGTTTCGCCGAGAGGGCGTATGCCTGTTCCGGCATCGATGATGAGGTGAGTATCTCCATAAGAAACTTCAAGGCAGCAAGTGTTGCCGCCATAGTGTTTGAATTCTGATCCGCTGACGGAGCAAGACCCTCGTGTTCCCCAAAATTTAAGGAAGTTCTTCATCCGTTCCTTCATCTTCTAAAAGGGCAGGCTGGGAAGAAAGAACGCGGCGCGGCCTTGCCCCTTCCTGCGGCCCAATAACGCCGTTGGCTTCTAATTCATCCATTAGACTTGCTGCTCTCGCGTAACCGATCTTCAATTTGCGCTGCAGGAAAGTTGTAGATGCGCTTTTGGAGGCCAGTACGATCGTAAGAGCTTGATCGTAGAGTTGGTCTTTTCCTTCTTTCGGTTCGTCGCTATCGGAGTTGAGGTCCAAAGAGCGGAATGAATCAAAAGAGGGGATGAGATAATTGGTATTGCTCTGGTTGCAGATCGTCTGAATGACCTGATTGATGTCTTCATCGCTGATATAGGCTCCCTGCGCACGGACGAGCTGCGATGATCCTGGTGGGAGGAAGAGGAGATCTCCGTTGCCGAGAAGACTCTCTGCCCCGACGTCGTCTAAAACGATTTGGGAGTTGACTCGGCTGGCAACTTTAAAGGAGATCCGAGTCGGGATGTTTGCTTTGATAATACCCGTAATCACTTCGCGCGAGGGTCTTTGCGTCGCTAAGATCAAATGGATGCCAACAGCGCGGGCCATTTGAGCGATTCGGGCGATCGGAGTTTCAATGTCCGCGCTGGAGACCATCATGAGGTCGGCGAATTCGTCGATGATGGCGACCACAAGCGGCATATGTTCCGGAATGGGGATGCTGAGAGATCCTTCGAGCTCTTTATTGATTTTGCGGTTGTTGAAGGCTCCGATATTGCGGAGTCCGAGCTGCTTTAGGATCTCGTAGCGGATCTGCATCTCTTTCACCAGCCATTGCAAGGCTGCATACGCTCCATGAGGTTCGGTAATGACAGGCGCAATCATATGAGGGAGGCGGGAATATTGGGTCAGTTCCACTTTTTTCGGATCGACCATCAGGAGTTTGACTTCATCGGGCCGTGCATTCATTAAAATCGACATGACGATGGTATTGACGCAGACAGATTTTCCCGATCCGGTGGCTCCAGCAATCAAACAGTGGGGCATTTTTGTTAAATCGGCAAAGACCCAATCGCCATTGATCGCTTTGCCCAAAAGAATCGGTATCTGCAATTTGCGGCTTTTCTGCTGATAGTGAGTGAGCATCTCTTTAAAATTCACTTCCTGAGGATGGAGGGCTGGTACTTCGACGCCGACCGCAGCTTTTCCACGAATTGGAGCGACGATCCGGATCGATTTGGCCTGCATGTTCAAAGCGATATCATTTTCCAGCGCTTTGATCTTTTGAACCTTGACTCCAATGGAGGGATGCACTTCGAAAGATGTGATTGTGGGACCGCTATTGATCTCTCCCACTTTCGCCTCGATGCCAAAGCTCTTCAGTGTTTCTTCCAAAACGGCAGCCTGCCTCAAGAGATCTTTTTTCAAAGTGGGCTGGTCTATTTTTTGCGCAGGGTTCGATAGAATGGAAGGATTTGGGATTCGGTAAGAGGAATCGGAACGGACGATGAGGCTCTTTGTGGGTATGGAAATATGTTCTTTAGGCGCGGAGGGTAAAATGACTTTTGGCGTTGTTGCTTTAGGAGAAGCTTCAGCTGGTTTTTCTTTGACCGGTTTCGGCTCCGCTTTTTTTTCAGGTTTTAAAATCTCTACGAGCTTTTTCTTGGGCTCAATGGCCTTTTTTTCTTCAGGGAAATTGATTTTCAGACCAGAAGGAGGAAGTCCTGAATATCCTTTTCCTAAAGAGATGGGTGGAGGTTTCATCGCCGTTGAGGATCTCCAATTTTTGATCCAACGATAAAAAGCGGCAAAACCTTGCACGATAGAGCGGAAGCGAGCGACGACTCTCACACGGGTCAGCAATAGAAAGGAAACCATCCCTAGGCTAGAAAAGATCAAAGTCGTTCCGATAGGGCTTAAGATCCTTTGCAAATTGATGCCAGGCAGATCGGCGTACAGAAAATAAAATGGCACTCCGCCCAAATTGTAACGGATCAGAGTTTGATAATAGGGAGAATAGAGGGCTAATGTTTCCGAGACGACTCTTCCATCCCAGCTAGCGGCTTTTTCAGGAGAACTATCGGCGATCACTGTGAGCAAAATGCAAACAGATCCGAGCAAAATCAGAAAATAGGCATGATCATAGGT
>CAZXVU010000109.1:0-7238 GCA_964644465.1 uncultured bacterium | reverse complement strand
ATGAAGGATCTTCCATGAATTGGGTCAAAAGAAATTCCCTTTATTTGGCTTGGTGTTTAACGCTTTTTGGTCTTATTTTGAGTCTCTTTGTCAGTGAAATCGAGCAGATTGAGCCTTGCCATCTTTGTTGGTATCAAAGAATAGCGCTCTTCCCATTGGCGATATTTTTGGGAATGGCCACATATAAAAATGACTTAAAAATGATTCCGTACGCTATGCCATTAGTGGGCATTGGCGCATTCGTCGCTCTTTATCAGGCTGTAGGACAAAAACTCCCTTTTCTTCTTTCAAGCGCGACTTGCGGCTTTGCCGATGAATGCGCAACGCCAGTTTTTACTCTGTTTGGATTTATCACTTTTCCTTTCATCAGCGCGATGGGCTTTGTTGCCATCGGCGTCCTTCTCTACTTCGCCCAACAAAAGAAGCATTAATTTTCTTTTTTCCCAAACTCCCTGAGACACTTAAAACAATTGCTGAAACAAGCACACAATTTATCAAAATTGAAACATTCTTTCTTCACTAACAATTTCTCGCTCCCATTCTCAGCTTTAGAAGGTGAAGCCGGTCTTTTTCCCCCACCGTCAACGACGCCCATTGCGATCACGACAGTTCCATCTGCAGGGGAAGCAGGAGAAGGATGTGGAGTCGGGGGTAACGATGTCGAAGTCGGATCCAGAGCAGCGGCATATGATAGAGTATCTGTTGCCTGCGCCAGCATCCCTAGTTTATCTGGAGATTTTGGTCTTGCTCGCTCATCATCGGTCGTACTGACTTCTCTACCATCTAAATCCCATCCCTCAGTAAGGGAATTATTTCTGCCAACTTTTGTGCTCATAAGCACCTCCTCGAAATGTTAAGGAAATATGAACTTTGCATAATTTTACTACAAATGTTTTTTCAAAAAAATATCTAAAGAGGTAGTGTCTTTTAGAAAAAAGAGGTGTTAAATGGCTAAGCTCTATTTTCGTCACGGAACAGTGGGAAGCGCGAAGACATTGAATTTGCTCGCTGTAGCTCATAATTATCGGCAGCAAGGAAAAAAAGTTCTCTTAATGAAGCCCGATCTCGATACGAGATTTGGGAAAAAGCAGATCAAATCGCGAGCTGGGCTCGAAATGCAGGCGGATGTTCTGATCGCCAACGAATCTTCTCTCCGCGGACTCGATTATTCAGGGGTCAGCTGCATTCTTGTCGACGAGGTGCAATTCCTATCTGCAAAGGTCATTGAAGAGTTGAGAAGAATCGCGCTAGAGCATGACATTCCTATTCTTTGCTATGGTCTAAGAACAGATTTTAAATCGCATCTATTTGAAGGCTCTGCCCGCTTATTGGAACTGGCCGATTCGATTGAAGAAGTGAAGGCGACTTGCCATTTCTGCAACCGCAAATCGATCATGAATTTGAAGCATGTAAATGGACATGCTGTGAAAGAGGGGCCATCGGTTGAATTGGGAGCGGAGGAGAAGTATTTTCCCACTTGCTACAAGTGTTATTGCCGCGAGATCGATAAGGCTGCTCTAATAAAGCTCCAAAGCGCCTGCTGCCCCCACTAAAGGGGCTACAGGCCAATAGATCATGCCGGTTTGATATCCCAAGGGCATGTGGCTTTTATTCAACACAGAGACACAGGGGCACAGAGAAAAGATGAGAAAATTGAGTGTCCTTTTTTCTGAGGAAAAAAGGACATCCTATCGCGGCTAACTTTTGTAACCAAAAACACCTGTAGGCCGCGAAGCGCGCTTCGCGACGTAAAAAAGCCTGGTACAAAGGAAACTAGTCGCGATAGAATTTATTTTTTCCCTCAGGAAAAAATAATTCTTCTCCTCATCTTTTCTCTGTGTCTCTGTGTCTCTGTGTTTAATAGAGCTAAGTACCGGCTGGCTACTTTTCAGAGTCGAGGCCGAAGCGCACTTCTTTCCGAAGAAGGAACATGCCGAATAGATTGAATAGAAGCAAAAGCGCCCCCGATAGCGACATCAGAATGAATGCTTGCGTCGCTTCGACGAAAGCAAATACCGGCAGCGCGATCGCTGCATAGGTGTAGTAAAGGGGAGGCCCCCATTTGGGAGAGATGAATTTTGCGCATTTGACGCCCACGACAAAGTAAGCCAAAATCGTCGTATATCCCAATAGAAAAAGGAAGAAGGGCATAAAGAAATGCATATAGGGGAAAAAAAGTCCTAAAGCTTCCTGCACCATCAGAGATACATCGATCCCTGAGTTCCAATGTCCCGTAGAGAGGACAATCAAAATGCTCATTGTGCAGATGATGAACGTATCTATGAAGACGCCGACGATTGTAAGAGCGGCTTGCCTCTGAAAATGCGTTGTGCTGCTCTCCGCATGGATAACCGATGTATACCCAACGCCGATATCTCCCGAATAAGCGCCGCGCGAAAGTCCCATTGAAATCGATAGTCCGATAGTGCTTCCGGCAAAAGCTCCCTTTGCAGCCTGGGCTGTGAAGGCCCCTGTGAAAATCTCCTTAAAAACAGAGGGAAGAATATGTGCATGCTGGATCAACACCCAAATTCCCATGGCGAGATAAAGAATGATAAAGAGGGGAATCAGAGCGCTGCACACTTCCCCGACGCGGTTGATGCCTCCAAGAGCGACGACAAGAGTGGCAATGAGAAGGACGAAGGTGACGAGATATTGATTTAACCCCCAATTCACAGTGATGCTATCGACCATCACGTTGAACATGAAGATCTCGACGCCATAAAAACAGAGCAATAAAGAGACAACAATGGCGACCCATTTCATTTTGTAGGCTACGGGGAGGAAATACATGGGTCCGCCATCGTAGCTTCCCTCTTTGTTTTTGACGCGGTAGCGCATCCCTAGATAGACTTCTGAATATTGGATCACCATTCCCGCAATAGCGCCGATCCATGTCCATAAAAGGGCGCCTGGACCGCCGATTTGGACAGCTGTGCAAATAGCGACGATATTTCCGATGCCGATGCATCCGCCAATCGCTGCAAAAAAAGCTTTCAGAGGATGAATTCCCGGAACATTTGATTTTGCAGCCGTTGTCTGGCTGAAAAATGAGACGAAAGATCCAAAGATGGCTGGAAAACGGCGGATTTGAAAGAAGCGGGACTTGTAAGAAAAATATCCGCCTAATCCCATGACCAAAATGAAAGCCATGTGGCTCCAGATGAAGTCATTGATCCACTCTAAAAATTGGAAAACTTGATTGACCATAAGGGCAGATAATGGGTCAAAAAGTGCTTTAAATCAAGTTGTTCAAAACGAAGAAAGATTGCTTCCAATAATAATGATCGAGAAGCCCTTCGACAGAGTGTCCTAAAAAGAGATGGGCAAGATAGAGCGCCTCGACAGAAGAGAGGCCTGAAGATGGATCTGGGCAATCGGTTTGCCTTCTTGGATAGGCAGTTCTATAACCGATCGGGAGGCTTCGTTCCTCGAGTTTCCAGGGAAGCTGCTTTTCCATGACTTGCGCAAGGCGCCATGTCCCATCGATGAGGAAAAGACCGCGATTGTGATCTGCTTTGCTGAGGGGAGGGGCTCCCACTTTCAAGAGCAGATAGTGAGAACAATCGGGAAGTGGGTCCTTTGGATATGTATAGAAGGCGAGATCGTGCCGTCCTTCCAGACCTCTTAAGGAGCATTTATTCAAATTTTCGCGCCGATGGCGGAGAATGATAGTTGGCTGCATCAGTTTAAGATTTTATATTCCGAGGCTTTCAAAAGCGTCTTGGGGATTTCGAAAAGAAAACGGGAAGGATTTGTCGGGTGGGTTTTCCCCATCCTCATGCGGGAACGGGCCATGCTCAATGTGAGAAATCTTCGAGCTCGTGTGATGCCGACGTAGAAAAGGCGCCGTTCTTCTTCGATTCCAGTTTGGGCCATGCTTTTTTCATGAGGGAGGATCCCATCTTCCAAGCCAACTAGAAAACAGGCGGGAAACTCGAGTCCTTTTGCGCTATGCAGCGTCATGAGGTGAACTTGGTCTTCGAATGTTTGTTTGGAACGGGATTGGATGGTTTGGCGCGCAAGTGTGGTGTTTGAAATGAAATGCTGCAGCGTGATTTCGTCAGAGCTTCCTTTTTCTTCCATTTCTTGCTCGTACTGTGCGAGCGCATTGACGCATTCCTGAACGTTTTCCCATTTAAATTCCCGCATTTTGTCGCTTTTGACCTCTTCCTCAATCGCTTTTTTGTAGTTGATTTGCTCCAAGAGCCAAACTAGCGTGTCCGCTAAAGGCCTTTTTGTAAAACGGCTGGATGCGGTTTTAACGAGCTGTACAAAAGAGCGGACGCCTGAGGTCGCTTTGGGGTGGTTGGGAAAGGATTTCTGATCGGATGCGATCTCTTCCAAGAGGTTCCAAAGTGGGATGTCTGAAGAGCGGTTTTGCTGCGTCAAAGCGTCGAGGAATCCATCGGAAATGCCCCGTCTGGGTACATTGATGATCCTGAGCAACGCTTCTTGATCGAGGGGATTGGCAATCGCGCGCAAATAGGCGAGCAGATCTTTGATTTCGCTCCGTTCGCTGAATTCAAGGCCTCCAAACACTTCATAAGGGATGCCTCGGATCCAACGCCCTTCTTTCTGCCATGATGCTTGCATGAGCGCCATCTCGAATTGCCTCGATAGAGCGTTCGAGCGATAGAGGATCGCCATATCGCGCCATTTAAGCCGATCATTTTCATGAAGGCGGATCATCCGTGCAACTACGGCGTTGGCCTCGTCTACATCGGTGGGAGCGTTAAAGACTTCGATCGGTTCCGCAGTATTTTCTGCGCACCAGAGTTTTTTATCATGCCGGTTTTTATTGTTGCGGATGACGGCGTTGGCAGCGTCTAAGATCACAGGAGTCGATCGGTAATTTTGTTCCAGTTTGATGGTGTGGTCCGCTTTAAAATGGAGGATATGCTCCACTTCCGCGCCGCGCCAGCCATAGATCGATTGGTCATCATCGCCGACGACGCAAAGATTTTGGTATTTTGCAGCGAGCAGCTCCGCTAAACGGAATTGGGCGGGATTGGTGTCCTGGTATTCATCGATCATCAAATAGCGGTACCGCTCTTGATAACGGTCTAGGACCGCAGGATGTTCTTCAAACAAACGGATTGCAAGCGTGATGAGGCTATCAAAACTGACTGCGTTATATGCACGAAGGGTTGAATGGAGCCGCACATAGAGATCTTTGGAAAATTGATCATGCCAGGTATGGCTTTCGTCTTTTGCAGAGAGGCCCAGGTTTGCGGCTTCAGAGAGAGCGGCGCGCGTGGGTGCTAAAGAGGGAAGCTCTCCTTCATGGTTCAGCATCTCTCGGGTCAATTGCGTGATCACTCTTTGCAGATCTTTTTCGTCATAGAGGCTGAAATCCTTCGTGTAGCCAAGGCGTTCGATTTCTCGGCGGAGCACCTGCATGCAGAAACTATGGAATGTAGAGAGGGTGACTAGTTTTGCCCTTTCCTGGCCGATCATCGATTCGACGCGGTGGCGCATTTCAGCAGCCGCTTTATTGGTGAATGTAAGGCCGAGGATGGCTTGGGGATTTGTCCCTAGATCACGGATGAGATGGGCAATGCGATGGACGATGACGCCTGTTTTTCCGCTGCCGGCTCCAGCTAAGACGAGGACTCGTCCATGGACTGTTCGAACCGCTTTTTCCTGATTTGCATTTAATCTCTGCATAAACGGCGAAGTTCATCCAAAATATCGCTGCAGCGCGCGTTTTTCGCGTTTTGGCGGGGAATTACATTCAGCTCGCAAATCGGAAGCGAGGCTTGGGTTTGCCGGAAAGCTTCTCGAATGAGCCGTTTAAACCGATTCCGTTCAAGAGCAGAGCCGAAACGCCCCGATGCTGTAATGCCAATTTTCAATTTTTTTGCCCGGCGAACATCGATGCAAAAAAGAGACCCTACCCGGCGTTTGCCTTCCCGGGCGACTTTTTGGTATTCGGAACGGGTGCGGAGGCGGAGCTCCTTGGGGAACTTCACGCGGCTAAATTTTTACGTCCTGCTCTGCGGCGGCGGTTGATGACCTTACGCCCTCCAGCAGTTTTCATACGGGCGCGGAAGCCGATCGTCTTTTTTCGTCGTAGTTTGCTGGGTTGGTAAGTACGCTTCATAAGGTCCGTCCATGAATAAATGATATTTTTACCAGATAACATACCTAAACCATGGATAATCATCAAGAAGACAAAGATCGCTTGAAATCAAAAGCCCTCTTGGGTATAAGATTAGGTCTTTACATAGCGAGGAATCATCATGAAAGTTGGAGCTTCTATTAAAGCCGACCCGTCCAAAGGCGACAAAATTGTCCGCCGTCAAGGACGCGTTTATGTGATCAATAAAAAAGACCCCAATCGGAAGCAGCGCCAAAAAGGGCCTGCCCGCAAGAAATAACTTAGAGGAACAATGGCCAAAAAATCATCGATTGCAAAGCAGAAAAAACGGGAAAGACTCGTCAAACTAAAATTCGATAAGCGAAAAGAGCTGAAACAGACTATTCTCGATATGAATAAATCTGTTGAAGAGCGCCTCGCTGCAGTTGACACGCTCAATAAAATGCCTAAGAACTCTTCCCCGACGCGCCTGCGCAACCGATGCCAATTTACTGGCCGTGCCCGCGGTTTCCTCCGCAAATTCAAACTTTCGCGCCTTTGTTTCCGCGAGATGGCGTCCCAGGGACTCATCCCAGGTATTGTGAAAGCATCCTGGTAAGTTCAGCTGAATAGGCGCAAAGTTTCTCTTTGCGCCTTTCTTTAAAAATTCTTTTTAGCTTTTCAAAAGATCTTTGAGTGGTTTCCAGTCGGAGAGGTCTTCGTGCCAGACGAAGGTAGCCGGAGAGATCCGTCCTTCGCGCCAGGCGAGGGTGAGCGCATCTAGGCTCATAGGTCCTTGCTGCTGATGGGTAGGATCTAAGTAATACCAAAATTTATCAGTCGGTCCTTGGATTGATAAAATAGGGGCAGGAATCGGTTCTGCAACGGGTTTGACAGCCTCTTTCGGTTTCTTTTGAGGGGAGAAAAAGATCGCCATGACCCCAAAAATTCCAAAAAAGAATCCTACGCAGAACCATATGTAAGGATTTCTTCCCCGGCGATGGGCGAGGTAGGCAGAAAGAATGGCGAAGGCGAAGCCGAAAAGGAGCGCAGCGGTGCTAAGTGGGTAAGGCATTTTTTAGTTTTCCTGTAGTTAGTATGAGAATACCAAAAATCAGAAAAAGTTTCCATGCATAGGGTTTTTTGATATACTCTT
>CAZXVU010000108.1:0-7306 GCA_964644465.1 uncultured bacterium | reverse complement strand
TATGCTCTCCCAAGAAATCCGCAGATCTTTTTTGAACTACTTCAAAAAGCAAGGGCACACTATCGTCCCTTCTTCCCCAGTCATCCCCCACGACGACCCCACTTTGCTTTTCATCAACGCGGGAATGAACCAGTTCAAAGATGTTTTCCTCGGAAAATCAAAACGGGACTATACGCGAGCGACGACGACTCAAAAGTGCATCCGCGTCGGAGGCAAGCATAACGACCTCGACAACGTGGGCCATACGACTCGCCACTTGACTTTCTTCGAGATGCTCGGAAATTTTTCCTTCGGCGATTATTTCAAAAAAGAAGCGATCGGCTACGCCTGGGATGTAGTGACGCATGTATTCGGCTTCGACCCTGAGAAGATTTGGGTTTCCGTCTATAAAGACGACGATGAAGCTTACGCCCTTTGGGAAAAACATATCTCCCCGAAAAAACTGGTCCGCTTCGGCGAAAAGGAAAATTTTTGGGCGATGGGCGATACAGGTCCCTGCGGCCCTTGTTCAGAATTGCTTTATGACCGCGGAGACAAATACGGCCCCGCTAAAAGTCCAAAAGAAGATTTGTCGGGAGAGCGCTACCTGGAATTTTGGAACTTGGTCTTCATGCAGTATGAACGGGACGCTTCGGGCAAAATGGAGCCGCTTCCGAAACAATCGATCGACACAGGTTCTGGATTGGAGCGGGTCGTTTCCCTCAAAATGGGCGTCGATAACGTATTTCAAACAGATATTTTGCGCGGCCTGATTGCGCAAGTCGAGGAAATCTCCGGCAAAAAATACGACCCTCTCAATCTCGCATTGGCTCCCGCATTCCATGTCATTGCCGACCATATCCGGAGCCTTTCCTTTGCCATTGCAGACGGTGTGCAGCCGAGCAATACAGACCGAGGCTACGTTCTGCGCAAGATCTTGCGCCGCGCAGTCCGCTACGGCCGGATGCTGGGCCTCCAGAGACCCTTTATGGCCGATGTTTTGCCTCGGCTCATCAGTTCCATGGGCGAAGATTTTCCTGAGCTCAGAAATGCAGAGTCACGCATCGCAGAAATCCTCACCCTCGAAGAAGAATCCTTTATCCGCACATTGCTCCGCGGCGGCCAGCTCTTATCTCAAGTGATCGAGCGCTCCCATACAGGCGCGCAAAAAATTTCCGGAGAAGATGCGTTTAAACTGAAAGACACTTACGGATTTCCCGTTGAAGAAATCGTTCTCATCGCCAAAGACGAAAATCTCGCCGTCGATCTTCCCCGCTTTGAAAAGTTGGAAGAAGAGGCCAAAGAAAAATCGCGCAAAGCGCATAAAACAGCAGCGCAGCAATTCGATCAAAATTTCTTCAGCGATTTCACCCGTACGCACAAACCTTGCCGATTTGATGGGTATACCCATACCGATCTCGATGCCACCGTTTGGGGCCTTGTCGCCGATGGAAAATTCGTCGATGAAATCGTAGAGGGACAAGAGGCTCTGATTATCCTCGATCAAACGCCTTTCTACCCTGAAATGGGCGGCCAGGTAGGCGATACAGGCCAAATTGCAAAAGGCGGCAACCTCTTCCAAGTTTACGACTGCACAGCCCCATTCCCAGGTGTGATCGCACATCTTGGGAAAG
Organism: uncultured bacterium; assembly: GCA_964644465.1. Taxonomy (GTDB): domain Bacteria; phylum Chlamydiota; class Chlamydiia; order Chlamydiales; family SM23-39; genus CAZXVU01. The sequence goes on along the minus strand of CAZXVU010000108.1, from coordinate 5,693 downwards.
TATCTTCAGGAACCCTGCGTAAGAATGACAAAGTGCGCGCATCTATCGATACAGCTCGCCGCAAAGAAATCCAAAATAACCATACCGCCACTCACCTTCTCCATTGGGCTTTGCAGCAAATATTAGGCCCCCACATCAAACAGGCGGGATCTTTAGTAGAAGATAAGCGTCTCCGGTTTGACTTCAGCCATCATAAAGCGATGTCTCCGGCAGAACTGAGGCAGATCGAGGACCTAGTCAACGAGAAGATCCGCAGCGATCTTCCCGTTCAAGCTTATGAACTCACCTACGATGAAGCGCAAAAACGGTCCGACATCAAACAATTTTTCGGCGAGAAATACGGAGAGAGAGTCCGCGTTATCGACGCAGACTTTTCCAAAGAGCTCTGCGGAGGAACCCATACAACACGGCTCGGCACGATCGGCCTTTTCAAAATCCTGAAAGAAAGCAGCATTGCCGCCGGCGTACGCCGTATCGAAGCAGTGACAGGACGCCATGCGGAGCAGTTCGTGCAGCAGGAAGAAGATCTTATACATTTAATGGCTTCCCAGCTCAAAGCTCCCGTTACAGGCCTTGCAGAGAAACTCCAAACCCTGCTTGATGAAAATAAACTCCTGATCCAGGAGATGAAAGTCCATCGCAAAGGACACCTCAAACAGCTTTTGGAAAAATGTCTCACGCATAAAGAGAAAGTCGGGTCGATTGTTTTGATTGCCACGGAAGTTTCGATCGATGCAGATGAGCTCAACGCCTTTGCCGACGACCTGATGCAGCAGATTAAATCAGGCGTAGTTGCTTTGGGCTTAAAAACTGGCGAACGGTGCCAATTGGTCGTTTCTGTCAGTCCCGATCTCGTGCAAAAAAATATCCTCGCCACAATGCTGATCAAAGAGGCTGCTCCTTTTATTCAAGGCGGCGGCGGGGGAAAACAAAACCAAGCGCAAGCAGGCGGCAAAGATCCGGCCGGTTTGCCAAAAGCGCTGGACAAGATCCGGCACATCCTTAAAGAAAAATGCTAAAGCGATTTTTGGAGAGCAAATCGCTCTCCTCATTCCAGAAAGCGCTCGTTCAAAATGGCTCCTTTCTGGTTGAAGGACTTTGGGATGTGCCCAAAGCACTTCTTGCAAGCCTTGTTGTCAAAACAACAGGGAAATCCGTATTGCTCATCACTGGCGGAATGCGCGAGGACCGCCTCTATGACAACCTCACATATTTCGCTCCCGATTTAGCTGTAGAATTCCCCGCTTGGGAAACGCTTCCCGGAGAAGACATCTCTCCCAGTCCAGATATCATCGGCAAAAGATTCGAGGCTCTCCATACTCTCATTGGGAAAAAGGGGCCTTCCATACTGTTATGCCCGCTCCCTTCTCTTTTGCAGAAAGTTCTTCCCAAAGAAGCAGTTTCGCCGCTTCTCCACAAATGGAAAACAGGAACGAAGGTCCCGTTTTCCTCTCTTCCTGAATTCTTAACCTCGCTTGGATACAGCCGCGCTCCTGTCGTTTCCGATAAGGGAGAATTTGCCATCCGCGGGGGGATTCTCGATATTTTCCCAGTTGCATCGGCAGATCCATTCCGCATCGAATTCTTCGGCGATGAAATCGAACAGATCCGCATTTTTGATCCAGTCGGTCAAAAATCGATGGGCCAGGCGAAAGAACTCTTTCTTTGCCCAGCGAAAGAAATGCCTCTTTTGCAAAAAGCAGCGCGCCTCATCAATATCTCCGAATATCTTGGCGAGGATCCCTTCCTCTTTTGGGACGATCTTCTGGCAATCGAAGACACCTATGTAAGCCTGAAAAATATGCCAGGCGCAAAATCGATGTTCTTCTACACGCTCGAAGATTTATTGAAGCGCTGGAAAAATCATCAGCAGATCTTCTGCTCCGAAGCCAATATCGAAGAGCTCTCCACTGTTCAGAAAAAATCGCAGCATCAGATCACCTTTGAAGCTTTAGAACATCGATTCGAGGCGACTCGCTATTTCCATCCTTTCCGCAAAGTGATCGATTATTTCGAGCCTGAAGAGCTTCCTGAGGAAAAAGAAGTTTCCCTATTGGATTTTTTCAAACCAGATCCAAAGCTCCATTTGCTGTTTCTCAATGCGAATGAAACGGAAGAGGAAGAGGTCAAACGGCAATTAGCGCCGATTCGTTTGCCCGCTGATACCCAATTCGAAAAAGGGTATCTCACTTCTGGATTCGTCATCACAGACATACCCATTGCGGTCATCCCCAATCCAGAAATTACGCACCGCACCCGCATCCGCCGTCAAAAATGGCGCAGCACATACCATACTCCTGCCGCAGAATTCCACGAACTCAAGCCGGGAGATCTCGTCGTCCATTTCCATAGCGGGATCGGCCGCTTCCTAGGCATGGAAAAACACACCAATCACTTGGGGCAAGAGACAGAATTTCTTTCCCTGGAATATGCGGATCAAAGCAAACTCTTTGTTCCCCTTTCACAAGCTTATCTTGTCTCCCGCTATATCGGTGCACGAGAAGAGCCTCCCTCGCTGAGTCAGTTAGGGGGCAAAAGATGGCAAGTTGTCCGTGCAAATGCAGCCGCGCAGATTGTCGGTTATGCCAATGAGCTTCTCCAACTCTACGCTGAGAGGACCGTGCAGGGAGGCTTTCGATTTTCCCCCGATAGCGATGTGATGGCGCAATTCGAAAGAGATTTTCCCTACACAGAAACGCAAGATCAGCTCCTTGCGATTGCAGCGATCAAAGAAGATATGATTTCTCCAAAACCGATGGACAGATTGATCTGCGGAGATGTCGGCTATGGGAAGACCGAAGTGGCCATGCGCGCTGCTTTTAAAGCGGTTGTCGATGGACAGAAACAGGTGGCTGTCCTCGTCCCGACAACCGTTCTAGCCATGCAGCATTATGAGACTTTTTCCCAGAGGATGAGCGGATTTCCTGTGAATATCGATGTGGTTTCCCGCTTCCGCAGCGCAAAAGAATCAAAAGAGGCCCTCGAAAAGGCCCATAAAGGGAAGATCGATATTCTCATCGGCACACACAGGCTTTTGTCTGATGATGTCGCTTTCAAAGATCTCGGCCTATTGATCGTCGATGAAGAACAGCGCTTCGGAGTGAAGGCCAAAGAACATCTCAAAAAATTTAAAGTGGGCGTCGACTGTCTGACCCTCTCCGCAACTCCCATTCCCCGCACGCTCTACATGTCCCTCGTCCATGCTCGCGATATGTCGGTCATCAATACTCCGCCTCAAGACAGACTCCCAATTAAAACGATCATCGCAGAAACAGATCCTGAGCTCGTACAAAATGCCCTTCTCCGTGAACTTTCCCGCGGCGGCCAGGCCTTTTTTATCCACAATCGCGTCGAATCGATCTACAGCCGCGCCGACACCGTGCAAAAACTGGTTCCCGCTCTCCGCATCGGAATTGTACATGGACAAATGGACACCGATGAAGCGGATCTGGTTTTCCATCGTTTTAAACAAGGAGAGATCGATCTTCTTTTCGCAACGACCATTGTAGAAAACGGCATCGATATCCCAAATGCCAATACCATTCTGATCGATCGAGCCGATACATACGGTCTCGCCGACCTTTATCAGCTCCGCGGCAGAGTCGGGCGCTGGAACCGTGCCGCCTATGCCTATTTTCTCATCCCCAAACATACACGCCTTTCCGAGCAGTCCCGCAAGCGGCTCAACGCCCTTGTAGAAGCGGGCGGCTATGGAGGCGGCATGAAGATCGCCATGCGCGATCTCGAGATACGCGGCGCAGGAGACATCCTCGGACTGCAGCAATCAGGGCAAGTTTCTGCGATTGGATTCCACCTCTATTGCAAACTGCTTAAGCGCGCCATCGATGCATTGAAAAAGAAACAGCCGATCTCATTCAACGAAACGAAAATGGAATTTGCCTACGATGCGCGTCTTCCTGAAAGTTATATCAATGAAGTCTCACTCCGCATGGAACTTTACCATCGCCTAGGAGAGGCTTCCACATTTGGCGATGTCGACGAACTTCTTGCTGAGATGAAAGACCGTTTTGGAGAACCGCCGCCGCCAGTCATTTGGCTCTACCATCTCACACGCATCCGCGCTTACGCTGCTGCAAATCATTTTACTCTCCTCAAGTTCAACAATCTCTCCTTCCTCGCAGAACAGCAAATGGGTAAAATCATTGAGAAAAAGACCATCCTTATGCCTAAGAAAATCCAATCTCCCAAAGAATTGGAAAGCTACGTGATCGATCAGCTCTCGAAAAATTTTGCAAAAGAGAAGAGCCGTTCCCATTCTGACTTTGGCTCTCTGAAGAAAATATGATTTTTTACCTTTTGGAGCGGCCCTTCGCCACAACCTTGAGAAGCCACTTGTTTGTGAGAATAGGTAAAGCCTTTTCCTTTCATCAGATCAATGACTTGGACGTGGCCGGGTAGATCGAGATTCAACTCAACAAGAACAGAGCGCACTTCAGGAGCGCCGAGAGTCTTGAGCGCGCCTTGAATGATTTGAGGCTCATTTCCATCGACATCAATTTTAATATGCTGGGGAACCGGAATCAGCCCCTGCTCAATTAGCTCATCGAGAGACATTGCAAAACATCCTTGATGGAATTTAGGAGGAAGGATCTTTTCTTTGAACTGATGACAAGAACCTCCTTCGATAAATTGACTCAAGTGAAGAGTATTCAATGAGGTTTTATCGCTGAGGGCGATGGGATAGGCTTTTATTTTTCCATGGATCTGATTGAGATAGATGTTTTTATTCAAGAGCGCGTAATTCAGCGCTTCCGGTTCAAAAGCTATTACATCAACGCCACGAGAAAAGGCCGCATAGAGAGAATAAATGCCCATATTTGCGCCGATATCGATAAAAAGATCGTCCGGTTTAAAGGTATCTATCCACTGAAGAGTATCGGGCTCTTTTTCCCAAAAAGTACCCACTCTCCATAAAGTCAGTTCATTGGGAACATGGAAGTAAATACGCGAGGAGTTGTAAGCAATGGCGGCTATTTCTTTGTCCAATGGAGGGAATAACTCATGAGGTTGCGTTCTTCTTTTTGCTCTCCAATTGGCTCTACGCCATGGAAAGAATGCTCCGATTTCAAAAATCCAAACATACTGTTTGGGATAAAGGGAGCTGTGAATACTTTATGAAAACCTTGAAAGGAATGGTGTTTAAGCCCTTCGCATTTGAAGGTAGGATCTGCAGGACAATAGATCGATGTCCCTAAATGAGACTGGTTTTTATTCCTCGGGAGGTAAAACAAAAAGCTCAATACTCGGTCGGGGTGATCCGTATGAGGTCCAATCGAATAATCTGACTGGTCTCGAACAAGACCTGCGTTTGGGAAATATTGGATCGCTTGGTCTCCAAAACGATCTTTGATATACCGATCGAATTTTTTAAGAAGGCTAGAGGCGAATAAATCGCTCAGGATTGCCCCAGCAAATCTTTGCCAAAAGATCAGATGGGCAAAGGGGAGCCTGTTCCATTCTTCGAGAGGAAAGACTAACCGTTGTTTGTAGGTTCCCGCGCGGACAGCTCCGCTCTTTGAGAGCTCTTGATACCAGGTCGAATCGGGAAGGCTTTCCAAGAGTTCTTGATAAAATTCTTCGGGGAATACCTCTTCAATAAAAAAGTGAGGGAATGGATAGTGGCTTATTTGCGTTTTCAAAATACGATCAATGACGTGTTCTAAAACAGCGTT
>CAZXVU010000107.1:3276-7360 GCA_964644465.1 uncultured bacterium | reverse complement strand
CACCAAGCCAAATAAAGGGAATTTCTTTTGACCCAATTCATGGAAGATCCTTCATTGCGGTCAAGCTTTCGATCCTCAGTTGGATGGCTCGAAAAGAAGCCGTAGAAGTGAGAACTCCATTTACATAAAGGCTCGGGGTGCCAAAGTTTTTTCCCATGATTTTATGGGCCATCTGCAGGTTTTTCTCCAACTCATGATTATAGCACTGCGTATCCAAGCACTCTTGCAATTTGCTTAAATTAATCCCCCCGACGACCTTAGCTATTCCTATAAGAGACCTCTCGTTCAAAATCTCGCCCGATTGGCATCTCGTTGCAATTTGATCTAAAAAATCTATGAAACGGGAAGGGGAAGAATGAAAAACCGATAAGGCTGCATTTGCAATCGGCTTAGATCCTTTCAAAAAGGCAAGAGGAACGATTGTGTAGCGAGCATCTCCAGTGGTAATATATTTGGAATTGATTTGGGGGAAGATCTCACTGCTGAAAGTACAGCAATGAGAGCAGCGGAAATCTTCGAAAAGGATCATCTCGATTTTTGCCGAGGCATTGCCGATTGTCGGATGGCCTGCTGTATCCAATCGGATCGCCTTAGGCACCCGGAATCCTTCATAAATCGCGCCGCTCAGCAACAATAAAAGAGCAGCCGCAGCTGTCGCCAGTACGTGGAACTTCCTTTTCTCCATGAGTTCCACATACACGATCGTTCGATCAAACGTCTAATAAAAAATCTAACCGGTAGTTGCCTGCCAGATCTCCATGGCGAGTTCAAGAAAGACGAAAAGAAAGAGCGCCAGGAGCATAGCCTTTCCGCCTGATAGCTGGATCGGCCCTCCATGATGGCCTTGTTTCCCATAGCGGGCAATCCAGACCAGCAACGTAGGCAAAAATCCTAAGAGCAAAGCACATCCGATTCCCCCGGCAAACATCAGCGCGGTAATAAAAATGCCCGGGTTGATCAAGGCAACAACCAGCGGAGGGCCAAAAGTAAGGAAAGCCAAAAACAGCCTCCTCATCCCTATTTTAGGCATCTGCAAGCCATCTGCCAGGAAATCCATCAGCCCCAAAGTGACGCCCAAGAAAGAGGTCGAAATGGCAAAAAAAGCGAATGCCTGTCCGATGGCAGAAATAGATCCTGCCGCGACATGGTGCTTCAATGGCGCAACAGCTGTCTGGCCTAGTTCTTTAGCCTTCAAAAGCCCAAATTCTCCCTCAACCGGCACAATTCCCAAAATCAATAATTCCCAGAGAAGATAGATCAAGAAGGCAATGGAGGTCCCTGCGATGATGGCGATCCTCACCTTTTTGGCATCGCGGTGCAAATACGATGTCAAAGAGGGAATGATGCCCTGATAGCTGAATGAGGTAAAAATCACAGGCAGTGCGATCAAAGAAGCGCCCCAATTCGCAGTTTGCAAAGAAGAAAGTTTTACATGAGGCAAGCCCAACACGACAAAAGCCAAATAAGAAAGAATTAGCCCACCCATCAACCAAAGATTTAGGCGATCGACCATCCGAGCTCCTGCGTAGACAAAAGGAGCAAATACGATGAGAAATAGGAGTCCTGTTTTCCAAGTCCCTTCTCCTCCCAGCCAATTGCCCAGCAAGCTTCCCCCTCCGGAGATATAAGCCGCAGTCAGACAGTAAAAGAGGAATAAATAAAGGATCCAGGCAAAAACTCTTCCAAAATGTCCTAAATAGGTTCCCGCCATAGTCACGAGATTCGCATCGGGCGGAAGTTTCAGGCTGATCTCTAGCAGCAAAAGCCCCGTGCAGGTCATGAACATCCAGCAGAGGAAATAGACGAAAAAGGCAGGCATGAAGCCCCCCAAAGCCGTGACGACCGGCAGGGCAAGCATCCCGGCTCCGATGGAAGTCCCCGCAACGAGAAGGGTCCCTCCTAAGAGATGTCCCGAATGATTTTTTGAAAACATAATCTGAACATTCTACTTACGAAGACACTTAAATAAAAGCTGAACCTTGACTTATTTCGGGGGGATGAAATAGGCTGATGACAGTGTTTACATCTAGAGACTTGCCTCCGTATTTCGTGGAACCTAAAATATATAAGGCCGATGAGCATCGGATCCCTGCCGATAAGATCGACCAACATGCATATTATGTAATTCAAAAACTGCGCCAGGCAGGCCATAGCGCTTACCTTGTCGGCGGCGGCGTCAGAGATCTTTTATTGAGCCAGCGGCCGAAAGATTACGATATATCCACCTCAGCTAAACCTGAAGAAATCCGAAGCCTCTTTCGGAACGCTATCCTCATTGGCCGCAGATTCCGTCTTGCCCATATCCGCTTCGGCCGCAAAGTGATCGAAGTATCCACATTCCGCGCTGGAGATACTGAAACTGCCGATTTAATAGTGCGCGATAATGTCTGGGGAACGGAAGAGCAAGACGTTCTTAGACGCGACTTTACCATCAACGGTCTTTTCTATGACCCCGAAGCGCAGTTAGTCATCGATTATGTAGGCGGCTATCCCGATCTGGAAAAGAGAATTCTACGCGCCATCGGCCAACCTGAAGTGCGATTCAGCCAAGATCCTGTGCGGATGATCCGCCTCATTAAATTCTGCGCTCGCTTTGGTTTCGAGATCCACAGCCCCACTTTCGAAGCGCTTTTAAATTGCCGCGGAGAAATCATCAAAAGTTCTTCGGCCCGTATTTTTGAAGAGCTCCTCCGAATGCTTGAATCTGGCTCTTCCAAATCATTTTTTTACCTACTCAACCAATATGGGCTCTTAAAACCCCTTTCCCCTGCTATGGCCCGTTATCTGGAACGAAGCCCCGAAAACCTCGCCTTGCAGTTATTGGGAGAGATCGACTCCGAAATCAGAAAAGATTCGATCCAACCTCTCGACCGCTCTCTGCTTCTCGCCGCACTTGTATTCCCTCTTTTCGAAGAGCATATTCGGGAACGGGCAAAAATGCAGGATCGTCCGCTCCATCTCGGCCAAATCGCCGAAGAAGCGAATCGTTCGATTGACCAAGTATTCAATCCATTCTTCAATATACCGAGAAGAATGCGCGGGATTATGACCTTTTTGCTCACCGCGCAATTCCGCTTTGTCCCTCTCGATGGACGCTCTCTCAAAAAACCGAGAGCGCCGCGAGATCCTCTCTTTCCAATGGCGCTTCACCTCTTGAAAATGCGCGCCGCAGTCCAACCTGAACTTCTTCCTTCATATACTCTCTGGACAGAAGCTTCTTTTGCATCGCATGAAGCGGGAGAGATTCCTTCAGAAGAAATGCTACCAAGACGACGCAGACGGAGACGCAGACGCAGAAGAAGCTCTCCTCCTCCCAAAGAACCTCATGAAGAATAAAACTGCGATCGCCGCTCTGACTGTAGCCCCCAATATCGCTCTTTATCATGCAGGTCCCGCACTGGATCATGGACCGCTCCCTTCCCTTTTTTATTTTGCCCTCTCAGGCCCAGACACACTGACTTTGGATCCGTTCAATCAGCCTGTTCAGTTCCTGCATGGGAAAATGATCCGGATTTTTTCAATGACTTTGCCAGGTCATGAGAACGGCCTCCCAGCTAATAATGCCCTCAAAGTGTGGGCAGAAGATCTCTCCCGCGGCAACGACTCTCTCGGCGAATTTCTGGATGCCGCAGAACAAGCGGTCGCATTCGCCATCCGGCAGCGCTTTGTCGATCCAGACAAACTAGGGATTGCCGGACTTTCCCGAGGAGGGCTCCTCGCCTTTCATTTGGCTGCCAGAGTAGAAAAATTCCGCTGCATTCTTGCTTTTGCCCCCATCACAAAATTGAGCAAAGGAAAAGAATTCTCAGCTCTCAAAGAACATCCAACTGTCAAAAATTACGATGCGGAAAATGTTTCTGAAGGCATCTGCAGCCGACATGTCCGAATGTACATTGGAAACGAAGATACTCGCGTGGGGACACGGCCTTGTTTTGACTTTGCCATGTCTCTTGTCGCAAAAGCACGCGAGAAGAAAATCCGCTCGCCGCAAATCGAACTCTTCATTACGCCCTCTATTGGACAAATGGGTCACGGGACATCGCCTGAGATCTTTGCCCAAGGCGCTCACTGGATCGCGGACTGC
>CAZXVU010000107.1:0-3176 GCA_964644465.1 uncultured bacterium | reverse complement strand
TTGCTGGAGAGCCGAGCGGTGATCTCCAAGGCTCAAAATTGATCGAAGAGCTTTTTAAAATACGCCCCGACTTAAAAATCGGCGCCGTCGCTGGCCCTCGCATGCGCTCCCATCCTATCGAAAGTTATTTTCCTATGGAAAATCTACAAGTAATGGGCTTTATCGATGTGATCTTTGCTTTGCCGAAAATCATTCAACAATTCAGAGCGATCCGGAAAAAAATCCTAGAGCTGCAGCCGAAAGCCGTAGTCTGCATCGACTATCCCGGGTTCAATCTCCGGTTGGAACAATCTCTCCGTAAAAAAGGGTATAAAGGAAAACTCATACACTATGTCTGTCCCACTGTTTGGGCTTGGGGGAAAAAAGCGATTCCCAAAATGGCAAAAACTCTCGATCTGCTCATTCCCCTTTTTCCGTTCGAAAAAAAATGTTTTGAGCACACTTCGCTTCCCGTAAAATATTTTGGGCACCCTCTCGTTTCCTCGATTCGCTCATTCAATCCAGATCCCTGCTTTCGTCAGGGAAAAATCCTCGCCCTCTTTCCCGGAAGCCGCGAGATAGAAATCAACCGCAATTTTCCCCTTCAGCTTAAAATTGCCCGCAAACTCCAAGAACTCGACCCAGAGCTTCAGATCGCAGTATCGATCGCACATCCCGATCGGAAAGAGCAAATCAGAAGTTATGCGCCCAATGCCCTGCTCATCCCTCCCGAACAAAATTACGATCTGATGCACAATGCCCATCTCGCCTTGGCCAAATCAGGAACGGTCACTTTAGAATTGGCCTTGCACGGCATTCCCACAGTCGTGAACTTTGCGATCCGCCCCATCGATGTCTTTATTGCGCAAAAAATCTTCAAGATCGACCTTCCCTTCTATTGCATTGTGAATATCATCGGCTCAAAAGAAATCTTTCCCGAGCTCTTCGGCCCGAATCTGACGGAAGAAAGCCTCTTCAAGGCTGCAAAAAAACTTTGGTTTGATGAGACAGCGAGAAAAAATTGTTTGGATGGCTGCAAAGAAGTAGAAACTCTTTTAGGAGAAGGAAAGGCAAGCGAAGCTGCGGCCCAAGAAATATTAAACATAAACTGCTTAATCGATTAAATTTTTTACTTAAACAAACCTTCCTCTCTTTCGTTTCAGTAGATTTTTAAGGGCTTATTGGGTAAATTGGCTCCTTATTTGAGGATTTAGTGTCATCGTCGTTTGAAATCTTAGTGGATCGGCTCAGAGGCGGCCAGGTTCAAAAAATCCAGGAGTCCTTCGACCCCTCTTTTTTGGAAATCCAGGAAAAAGATCTGGCTTTTCACCTTCCCGTCGCAGTGAAGGGAGAGGTCTATCTCACAGAGTCTGAACTGATCCTCCATTTGAGTGCGGCGACGCGCGCAAGCATGCCCTGCGCGATTTGCAACAAGATGATCGATAAAGAATTGAAGATCACAGGCTTTTATCACGCCCAGCCGCTGGATGAAATCAAAGGCGCGATTTTCGATTTCAGAGAGGCTTTGCGAGAGGCCTTGCTCATCGAAGTTCCAAGGACGATCGAATGCAATGGAGGAAAATGTCCGGAAAGAGCGACAATAGCTCCCTTCCTGCGCCCGGAGGCGCGGGTCGAGAAGACGACTTATTTTCCTTTCAAAGATTTAGAATAGATATATTTTTAGGAGATTGAATCATGGCAGTACCACGTAATCGCACGTCGAATGCGAAAAAAAATTCCCGGCGCTCCCACCACGCTAAAGTGCCAAAAAACCTTTCCGGATGTTCCAATTGCGGCAAAATGCGCCTCCCCCATCGCGTCTGCCCCAGCTGCGGCCATTACGGCAAACGCGCGATCGAGAAGAGTGAAGCAGCAACGTAGATTGATTATCGGCGTCGATTTGATGGGGAGCGACAATGCTCCCAATGTTTTGATAGACGCCCTTTCTTCCCTTCCTCTCCCCGATGGAGCAGAACTTCTCGCAATCGGAACTCCCGAATTTGAAAAAATCGCCCGCCCCTTTCGTTTTTGCGCAGCCCGCGATGTCATAGAAATGGACGAATCCCCTTTGATCGCTTTACGGCGGAAAAGGGAAGCCTCTCTCTGCGTCGGAATGCGCCTTTTAAAAGAAAAAAAGATCGACGCTTTTGTGTCTGCAGGCAATACCGGCGCCCTCGTCTCCTCTGCAAAAATGATTTTAGGGACCCTTCCAGGCATTTTGCGGCCAGCCCTTCTCGCTTTAATGCCCACGAAGAAAAATCCGGTGGCCGTGCTCGATGTCGGCGCCAATGTGCAGGTCAAAGCAACCCATTTGATCCAGTTTGCCTTGATGGGCGCCGCTTACCAAATGACACGGGGAGTTGAGAAACCCTCTGTGGGAATGTTGAATATCGGCTCTGAGGCAGTAAAAGGAACTTCTGAGCTTCGCCTCGCCTATCGGGAACTGCAAGGAGCCGTGAAAGCCCCTTTTCGATTTGCAGGCAATATTGAAGGAAAATCGGTCTTCGACGGCGATGTCGATGTCCTGATCACAGACGGCTTTACAGGAAATGTTTTTTTGAAAACCGCCGAAGGGATCGCAAGCCTCATTCTAGACCGGGTCCATGCGAATATTCCTGCCACCGAGCTAAAAAAATTACAGCCTCAGATCGACGATCTGCAGCGCCATTTGCACTATGCAGAATATCCTGGAGCGCTCCTCGCCGGGGTCAAAGGAATCGTCATCAAATGCCACGGCTATTCGACGCCGAGAGGTTTTGCAAACGGCGTTTTGGGAGCCCTTTCTCTCGCCTCTGAAAACTTTATCGAAGTCCTTCAAGATAAATTGGATCGGTTTCAGCGATCGCGCAAATAAAAGACTGGAAAAAGATCACCGGTTGGTCTATGCTCTTAAAGAAAAACTGATTTACCACGTATGCATGAAATTTTACTGAATATCGAATCGAAAGAAATCCGTTATGCGTACCTGAGGCATGGCCAGCTCCAGGATCTAATCTTTGACCGGAAAAAATCGCGTCAAATCACAGGGAATATCTATCGCGGCCGCGTGACCAATATCCTGTTGAACATCCAATCTGCCTTCATCGACATCAACGAAGGGGAAAATGGATTTATCCACATCAGCGACATCCTCGAGAACACGAAAAAGTTCGAAGAGATGTTCGATATGGATTTCGATCTCGATTACGACATCAGCA
>CAZXVU010000106.1:0-7424 GCA_964644465.1 uncultured bacterium | reverse complement strand
AGGCAAAGGCCAACTCCATGCCCTTTTCCAAACCCATTGAACAAGACAGCATCATCTTTCAGAGAGACTGTAAAGTCAGAGCTTTGTAAATGATTTTTGCCCAGACGTTCTTGAAGGGCCAGAAAATCGACATCATGCGTATCAGTGCCGTCTTTAATCCGGATTCCATAGACTTTATTGGAGACTGGGTCAACAAAGAGTTCCATCGATTTAATTTGGGGAATCTCAAGCAGATGGGCCAATGTTTTTCGACCGATCTGATAAGACCATTTCGAATCTTGCCTTGCCAATGCGGCATGAGGAGCTTCAACCCCTTTTTCAGGAGCGAAAACTTCTTTGCGGAATATGGAAGAATAAGGTGCGGTTTTTCCTGCGCTGTTTTCTGTCCAAGTAGTTGCAAAAGGGAGATTTTTCCCATCTTCTGGATGGACTAAAATGAGGTGTCGAGTTGTATCGGCAGCGTGGTCTGCTGGAGAATTTCCAACGACGAGAGCCGAACCTTGATATCCGATATCATCCGCTGCTACATGCCAAAAACTGTCTGTGGCGCGGGTAGAGCGGTAATAGGCATCAGTGCGGGTAAGGATGGCAAGTGCGGACATCACTTCAGATTCGAAGGGTGTGGGAAATTGGGAGGTCAGTTGGGATTTTACATAAGACTCAATATCGATGTCATTCACGATATTGATCGATCCAGATACGCCGTAAATGGCAACGGCTCCGCTATACTGAATTCCATTCACGAAAATTGAAGTTTCAGAAGAGCGGGGCTTGATGTAGATTTGGTGGATTCCAGGGAATTCTTCGCCCCATTTCAAACCTGTTTCGAGCTCGTGGATGATAAATCGTTTGCCGAGAAGGCCGGAAGTGACTCGGCTGCCATCATGGGGATTAAAGATGTAGTAAGGGCCTTTAACCTCCAGCAATGCCTCGGATGCATCTTTGGCGAGGAGAATTTGGATATTTCGAGGAGCCATCGGTTCGGCGATCCTCTCAAAAGAGATAGTTTCCTCAGCTTGTAGATTCGAAAAGCTTGCGCTGCAGAGGAGGGCAGCTGCGATAAGAGTTTTCATGATATTGACTCCGGTATTTTTTTGGGTTTTCTCCCAAGATGTTCATATGCGATGACAGTCGCTTCCCGCCCGCGGGGAGTACGTTTGATCATGCCTTGCAGGATCAAAAATGGTTCGTACACTTCTTCCACGGTATGCGGTTCTTCTCCGACTGCCGCCGCTAAATTATTGAGGCCAACAGGGCCTCCCTCGTGATGGTCAATGATAACCGACAGGATTTTTTTGTCCATCTCATCTAAGCCCCGTTCGTCGATAGCGAGCATTTCAAGGGCTTTAATTACGAGAGGAACTTGGATCGATTTTTGTTTTTGAATTTGTGCAAAATCGCGGACCCAGCGGAGCAAATTATTCGCGATTCTTGGAGTTCCACGCGACCGTTTTGCAATTTCAAAAGCCCCGTTGTCGTCCATAAATAGATGCAAAAGAGAGGCGGAACGCTGGATGATTTTTTGAAGGGTAGTAGGATCATAATAATCCAGGCGCAGCGAGATCAAAAATCGGGTGCGCATTGGAGCGCTTAAAAGCCCAGATCGCGTCGTTGCGCCAACTAAAGTAAAGGGATTGAGTTTCACTTGAACGCTGCGGGCATTCGGCCCGGTATCGATCATCAGATCGAGCGAGAAATCTTCCATTGCAGAATAGAGATATTCTTCCGCAGTTTTTGAAAGGCGGTGGATCTCATCGATGAAAAGAATATCTCCCTGCTTGAGATTTGTCAGAAGGCCTGCAAGATCTCCCGGTTTTTCAATAGCGGGGCCAGATGTTACGGTGAGATTGGTCCCCATCGATTTTGCAATAATATGTGCAAGCGTCGTTTTTCCAAGACCTGGAGGACCAGAAAAAAGGCAATGTCCAAGCGCCTCTCCGCGGCTGCGCGCGGCTTCAATGAAAATTTCCAGCCTTGCGCGAACGGCTTCCTGGCCCACAAACTCTTTCAAAGTTTGGGGACGAAGAGGCGTCTCGAATGGCGCATCGGGCTTTGTCCAGGAGGACTCGATAAATGCTTCAGTCATATCTAGAAAAAATGTAGCAAGAAATCCATTTGAAAAGCTATACCTTCCGTTTGTGCGGTTGAAATCGGAAGAAAAAATATGAGCCTTCAATCTGATCGTTGGATCCGTCAAATGGCGCTCGAAAAAAAGATGATCGAGCCGTTCGCTGACTCGCAAATTCGAGAAAGCAAAGGACAGCGTCTGGTAAGTTTCGGACTGTCCAGTTACGGTTATGATTTACGCGTAGCGCAGGAATTCAAAGTTTTTACAAATGTATACAATTCGATCGTCGATCCGAAAAATTTTCGGGATGATGCTTTTGTAGATATTTGCGGGGAAACCTGCATTATTCCACCCAATTCTTTTGCTTTAGCCCGGAGCGTGGAATATTTCCGGATCCCCAGAAATGTTCTGACGCTTTGCATCGGAAAATCAACCTATGCGCGCTGCGGGATCATCGTAAATGTCACCCCTTTTGAACCCGAATGGGAAGGGTATGTTACCCTGGAAATTTCAAATACAACTCCTTTGCCTGCAAAAATTTATGCAGGAGAAGGGCTGGCCCAGGTCCTCTTTTTCGTCGCTGCGGAAGTTTGTGAAATCTCATACGCAGATCGGAAAGGAAAATACATGAAGCAGATGGCAATTACCTGCCCTAAAATATAAAAAGCTGGTCGTTTAATAACCTTTTCTCATAATAAACCTTTAGAGGAACAAGTATGTCTGAAGGGATCGGGTCACTTTGCCGACGCTCCTGGTGGGTGGTTGGCTGTTGTGCAGCTACGGGACTCATTTATCTACAAGCTTTCAAAGAGAAGAATGCCTCTGTGCGCGAACTCGCTTTCCGCTTGGAAGAAATGGAAAAAGAGAAAATCTTAGCCCTGCAGGAAAAAGAGGAGCTCCATTTGCGCATTTCATCTCAGAACGATCCAGCGTGGATCGAAATGATCCTCATGCGTGATTTAGGTGTTGTGCCTGAGGGCTTCCTCAAGGTACATTTCTCCAAATGATGCCTGTTCTGATTCTCTTGCTCATCCTCCTCATCCTGATATCAGGATTTTTATCGGGATCCGAAACCTCTCTTTTTTCCCTTTCGCCCCTTACGATTAAATCGTACAAGAATTCCCACAATCCCCGACTTGGCCTGATCGCTAAGCTGATGGAAAGGCCTCGGGATGTGCTGGTTACGATTTTGATCTTGAATATCTTAGCAAATATCTTAGTGCAGAACACAGTCTCTTCTCTCTTCGAGGGTTTTCCTGGATGGGGGCTTAAAGTGGGCCTTCCCCTTGCTCTGACTCTGATTTTTGGCGAAGTTCTCCCGAAATCGGTCGCTCTACCTAACAATACGCGGATCGCATATCGCATTGCCCCTATAATAAACTGGATGGCTCGTTTGCTCCGCCCCATTCGCGAACCTCTTACAAAAGCAACTAGCTTGATTTCAAGAGCCCTCTTTTTTTTCCTCAGCGAGGAGAAAGAGATTTCCGCAGACGAACTCAGGCATGTTTTAAAAACTTCAGAAGAATCTGGAGTTCTCTTACCCCAAGAATGCGATCTGATCAGCGGTGGCTTAGACTTGCAGAATTCTCTTGTTAAAGAACGGATGAGGCCTCGAGAAGAGATCCTTTCTTACGATATCCAGGAACCTCTTTCTCAATTGACCCATCTCTTTGTCGATTTAGAAACGACGAGAGTCCCTGTTTATGATGGAAATCTCGAAAATCTCTTAGGAATATTGACGACGCGCCGCTATTTTTTTCATAAAGATCAAATCGAAAAGCCTGCTGATTTGATTCCCATTTTAAAAAAGCCCTATTACGTGCCGGAAGCGACAAAAGCATGGACCTTGATGCGCAACTTGAGGGATAGGGGAGAAAGCCTCGCGATTGTCGTGGACGAATATGGATCGATCTCGGGGCTGATTACTCAAGAGGATTTAGTCGAAGCCGTCGTTGGAGAAATCTCCGATAGGCGGGACACAAAAAGCCTTTATACCCGTTCCGGCGAAGATGTGATCATCGCCAGCGGGAAGCTGGAACTCTCTGAATTCAAAGAGATCTTTGGCGTCCCCTTAAAATCGGAAGAAAATATCGTTACTTTAGGCGGATGGCTGATCGAGCAGTTAGGCGATATCCCTGCGACAGGGACAAAATATGCGACAGATGATTTCCTTTTCTATGTGTTGGCAGCGGAACCAAATAGGGTCCGACGCATTTATGTAAGACGATTGCACCCAAAGGGAAAATGAGCACGTTTCTCTTGTTTACTTTGCTGAGCGTAGCGATCCAAGGATTTTTTGCCCTTTTCGAAATGGCTTGCGTCTCTTTTAACAAAGTGCGGCTGCAATATTATGTGAGTTTGGGATCAAAGCGGGCGATCTGGCTCAATTACCTGTTAAAGCGCCCCTCGCGTCTCTTCGGGACAACGCTGATAGGAATCAACACTGCGCTGCAAATCGGTTCTGAGTGTTCTCGCCGGTTTTATGAGTCGATCCATTTGGATCCCGATTTTGCTCCTATCACACAAGTCTTGATCGTTGTCATTTTCGGAGAGCTGGCCCCTATGTTCGCTGCCCGACGCCATTCCGAGCAGATCGCAATGAGCTGTGTTCCCATCATGATTTTGGTTGCCCGCGTGCTCAGCCCCTTTATTTGGGCTTTTGACGCCATATCTCGCCTCATCCACCGCGCTATGGGAAGATCGAAAGATGTCCCTCTCTTTCTTTCAAGAGAAGAGGTGCGCCTCGCTTTCGAAGAAAGCGAAGAAGGGGAAGACGACTTCAATGCTCTAGTTGGACATATTTTCCAACTCAAGACGTTGACCGCGGGTCAGCTGATGATCCCTCTGGATAAAGTACAGATGGCCCCATCTCATATGACCCTCGATGAAGTTCGCCATCTTCTCAGCGTCCATTACGCTCCTATGATCCCGATTTATCACCGATATACTCACAATATTGTGGCCATCATTTATTTACGCGACCTCCTTCAATTGAATGAAAAGAAACGGATCCTCGACCACGCAAGGTCGCCATGGTTTGTCACTCGCGATAGTTCCATCTTGCAGATCCTCGAGCAATTTCGCCGCAATAATCAAAGCGTTGCGGTGATCCTGGAACCATCGGGACAGGCCTGTGGAATTTTAACTCTCGATCAAATTGTATCTCAGATTTTCGGAGAAGAAAAAGAAGGGCAGTTGACTTCCGAGGGAGCTATTTATATCGACCGGACGCTCTCTGGAGAAATGAGCGTTGCGGAGTTCAACAACCAATTTCAAGCCAGCCTTCCAGCGGGAGAAGGGGATACCCTCAGCGATCTCATCATTTCCCAGCTCGGACATCCTCCTGTAAAAGGAGAAACTGTCTATATCGGAGCCTTTGCTTTTACTGTCGACGAGCCTACGCTCAGGGGAGTAAAAGTTCTTTCAGTGCAAACTGTACAAGAATAGCTGTTTCAGGTAATCTTTTTTTCCCGTTTGAGGCGAAAATGAACGCAGCAGCACTCTGTATACCTGACAATCTACCGACTCCAACAACAAGAAAACGGATCGATTTACATAAGGATCCCGCTCTTCTTTTTCTCGACACAATTGAAAGCACGTGGAAGGGGTATGAGACCTTTGCGATGTGGCTGGTGCAGACTCTCCATCCCAAAACAATTGTAGACCTTGGGTTCGATAGGGGCCTATCGACAATTGCCTTTGCCTATCGCAATCGGGGGAATGTCTATGGGATCGACTGGTTTGAAGAGGGGAATTATGCAGCGAAAAGCTTTGCTCTCGACAGCGCGTTTAGAAATATTTCCAATGCGATCCGCTTCAACTATGCAAAAAACATCCACCTAATCATTGGACCCTTCAAAGATGTGTCCAAAAAATGGACCCGCAAGATCGACATTCTCCATATTGATTGCGTCCACACCTACTCATCTGTGAAACACAACTATGAGAATTGGGGCCGGTATTTAAAAACTGAGAGCCTGATTTTAATTCACGACGTCTTGGCGTTTCCTGAAGAGACGGGACGTTTTTTCAAAGAACTTCCCCACCATAAGCTCATCTTTCCTGGAGCCCAAGGCCTCGGGGTAGCTTCATTCAATAAATCACTCATCGAACAGATCTCTGAGCGATTTCCAGAAACAATGGGCGTGTACTCCGAAAATTAGAAATGAAGAGTCACTGCATTTACTTTAGCGAGGCTTTTTTATGCGTTGGATTTTCCTTTTTGCATTTGCATTTTTAGGACAATTGTCTGCTGAAATACCCAAATATGCGCCAAAAGATTTCAGTCATTTGATTGGAATGCCAGGGTTCAGCGATCAGCTTCTCCAAATGCATTTTAAACTCTACCAAGGATATGTCGCAAATGCGAATGAACTTCTGAGCAAGCTGAAAAGCATGAGCGAGCAGGGACAGGCAAATTCGTTCGAATATGGCTCCTTGAAAAGGCGGCTGGGTTGGGAGTTTGATGGGATGCGGCTGCACGAGCTCTATTTCGGCAATCTTGGAGGAAATGGAGTTCCGAATACAAAATCGTCTCTTTATCAGGCGATCTCCGATCAGTACGGCGATTTCGAAAGCTGGAAAAATGATTTCATCGCTACAGGCAGAATCCGGGGCATTGGATGGGCGGCTCTCTATTTAGATCCAGAAGATGGAAGACTTGTCAACGTATGGGTCAATGAACATGATGCGGGCCATTTAGCTACAGGAAAAGTGATTTTAATGATGGATGTATTTGAACATGCGTTTATGCCCCAATTCGGATTAGACAGGTTGAAATACATCGAAGTTTTCTTCAACAATGTCAATTGGGAAGTTGCAGAAGAGCGCTATACAGCGGGCACAAAATAATCCATCCACTGGCTGGCTACTGTTTTGGGAGATACTTTGAGGCTATTTTGATCATAGCTCGGATTTGAACGAGAGGATCCGAATCTAGAAGAGCGTCTTGTTTTCCGATAAGTTCATTATTACTCCGAATCCATCGATCCAGATTTTCAGAAACTTGGAAAAGCGCTGTAGAGATTATGGAATAATTTTCAGGAGAAGTCTTTCTCAGAACAGAAATAAATTCTTCGATATTTTTGGCGTCGTCTTCAGAAAAATAGAAAATGTGATTCTTAAATTTTTGCTCGATTTCCCAAATGCGTCCTAAATAGGAGTTTGGAACTGGGCCTGCATGAACTTCGAAAAGTCCTTTTAAACTGTCAGGTTGTAGAGAGGAAAAAAGGGTGTAGAATAAGGCGAGAAAGAAAACGGCAATTTTGTCTGCGGCTGTGGGAGTATCCACGATATCTGCATTCAATACACGAATCGATCGCCCACTGCCCCAATTGTCCACTTCTCGGTCAGTTCT
>CAZXVU010000105.1:0-7491 GCA_964644465.1 uncultured bacterium | reverse complement strand
TAGTCTAACTTTCACCCCTTCTTCCTTAGCCGCAAAAACGGTTGCGGTAGCTCCTGCTCCCAGCGCGAAAGGGGATGGATCTGCAGGAGCACTAACATCTTCTGTTGGCCCAAGATGGAATGATCCAGCGTCATCGAGAAGTGATTCTGCCGGACCAGCACCCGCTCCCGTAGGATCGAGAGGAACGGTAGGCCCAAGATGGGGTGATCCCGTAGGAGCAGAAGAGAAAAGAGGGGCTCCAGTAACGAAAGCTTCAGACGTAGTGGGAACCTTCGGCGCCCGAGCAGATGGTTATGCAGCAGCAACCAGAGAACAATTTCCTGAGTCATTCGCTTTTTCTTCTCAACCTGCTTCTTCACAATCGTCTTTAGCTCCTGCTTCATCTTCTACATCTAAGCCGGCAGGTGGTTATAGCGGATTTCCACAACTCGACCCGAAGAGGAAGCCTGGAAGTGCTGCTTCATCAAGCTATCAAGGATGGGGATCGTTTGGGCCTAGCTCTTCATGACGTTTTGATCCGTAGCCCGAATGAAATCCTTTTTTAGATATAGTTCCTTGTGGATCAAGCTACGTTGGGAGACTGTAGGAAGAAATAGAATGTTGCAGAGAAGACTCCCGAAATGGAAGCAATTGTGAAATTGCCCTCTTATATCCGCCATCTGAAAGCAATTCCTCTCGTTGTCCATCTCAGTCATAAAAATAAATCGCAACTCCTCCAAGACATCCGGGAAGTGAATCGGCTGTTTAGAGAAAAGTTTCTTGATCGATATTGCCAATTCGCTTACAGTCTCCGCTTTTTTAAGTAATTTGATGTTTTTATGAGTGCCTCTACTATTGATTTACCACCTATAGTTTTAACATACGATTCATTTGAATTTTTGGAGATTTTATGGGTATTTCAAGCGCTGCTCCATATACAGCAATGAATCAAAGTTCACAGAGCTGTGAATGGAGAGATTGGCCTAGTGCAATTACTGTTACAACTGCCACTCTAGGTTGGGTTCTTGTAGTTTGTTGTCCGACCATTATCGGATTATGCAAAGCACGTGACAGCGACAGTTCAAATGATCAGACGACATCTGGAACATATGAAGGTTTGATAACAGCCACAGAAGTTGGCGCTATCACGATAGCAGCTTCTGTTGCTATCGCTTTAGCAAGTACTGTGATCAGAGCTGCATATAATGGGTATTCCAATATTGGAAACGGAGGACGGGCTGCTTGTTCATCTATTGGGAGTGCTTTTTACGATTCAATCCGTTGTACAAAGTTAGGCGAGCCGGAAGGGTACCTGATCAACACAATTGTACTTCCTTTTAAATGTTTTGTGAGTTGTTGTAATAGGTCATCGAGGGTAACCATTACAGAGGGCTAACGGAATGCTGATGACGAAATCAACGTTTTTGCGTTAAATCTCTATTCAATCTAACTCCAACTGCTCCAATCTTCCCGATGGGTACCGGTTGGGCTCTGTGACATTCTTGCAACGGTTCGATAAGGCGCTGAACCCTCATTTTCACTTTCATTGCTGAATTATCGATGGCGTCTGCGACAAAGAGGGGGTTATTTAACCTCTGATGAGCACTTCTTCTCCCTATAGAGCATCCATAAAAGGGCCATTGGATTCCCTATCTTTTTTTAAGTTTTTTGGCAATTTATGAGCAAAAAATCTGACCATTCTTGAAGAAAGTTCTTGAACTTTACTTTTTGTATTCAATCTTGTAAGCTATCTCTATTCTTTAGAATGCAGGGGAAAATATGTCTTCAGTGAAGAAAAAGCGCCGTGCAAAAATCGCACGTCATAAGAGAAAGAAGAGACGCCGACGCGACCGACATAAAAAGAAATAATTGAATTTTGATTTTTACAAAGCCCCTGTTCAAAAGAATTTTTTGACAGGGGTTTTTTATTATTATGTGGAAATATCCAAAAATTTTTGATGTCTTAGTTGTGGGAGCTGGCCATGCCGGCTGCGAAGCGGCGCATGCGGCTGCCCGGATGGGAGCCCAAACACTCCTCCTCACAATGAACCTCGATACGATTGGCAAAATGAGCTGCAATCCATCTGTGGGTGGAACGGCAAAAGGCCATATAGTGCGCGAAATTGATGCTTTAGGCGGCCTAATGGGCAAAGTCGCCGATCGAAGAAGTATCCAATTCCGCATGCTGAATGCCTCGAAAGGCCCTGCTGTACGATCTCCCCGCTCACAAGCTGATAAGGCTGCCTATGCTCAAGAGATGAAACACCGCCTTGAGAGAACGGAAAATTTAGAAATCAAGCAAGGCACCACAGAGTCCTTAGTTGTAGAAAATGGGAAGATCGCCGGAGTCGTAACCCAGGAAGGGATCCAATACCAAGCCAGAACGGTCATCATCTCATCAGGCACTTTTATGCGGGGACTTTTGCATATTGGCCAGACGAACTTTTCTGGGGGACGGGGTGGAGATAAAGCGGCAACGGGTCTCTCCCCCTGTTTGGAAAACTTAGGCTTCCAACTCGGCCGCTTGAAAACAGGGACTCCACCACGCATCAATCGCCGCAGCATCGATTTTTCCAAATGCGAAGTACAGCCAGGCGATGAGGGAGTGCGATTTTCTTACGATGAGCCCGAAGAGAGAATGCCCCAGGTTCCTTGTCATATTACCTATACAACTCCGGAAACCCATCAAATCATCCGGAATAATCTCCATCGATCTCCTCTTTTTGGAGGTACGATCAAAGGAGTAGGACCCCGTTATTGTCCATCGATTGAAGATAAAGTCGTCCGTTTCGCAGATAAAGAACGGCATCAAATTTTTCTCGAGCCAGAAGGATTGACCACGGAAGAAGTCTATGTAAACGGGATTTCTTCTTCTCTTCCCTTCGATGTACAGCTCGATTTAATTCACACAGTAATTGGCCTTGAAAATGCAGAAGTCATGCGAGCCGCCTATGCTATTGAATATGATTTTGTGAAAAGCGAGCAAATCTATCCCACTTTAGAGACAAAACTCATCGAAGGTCTATTTTTAGCGGGGCAAGTGAATGGGACAACAGGATATGAAGAAGCTGCTGCTCAAGGCTTGATTGCAGGGATCAACGCTGCTTGCAAAACAGGTGGGAAAGCTCCTTTTGTCATGAAACGGAGCGATAGCTATATCGGCGTTATGATCGATGATTTGATCCGATTTGAACTCACAGAGCCTTACCGGATGTTCACAAGCCGCGCAGAACATCGTCTTCTCTTAAGGCAGGACAATGCAGATCTCCGTCTCCGTCCCTTGGCTTATGAAATTGGACTGATTAGCTCGGAACAATACCAGCGTACTCTGAAAAAGCAGCAAACAATCGAGAGTGAGATCGCCCGCTTGAGTAAAATTTACAAAACAATAGATGGGAAAGGGACACATCTCGCGCAATTGCTTTGCCGGCCGGAATGGACCTACGAAGAAGCCTTAAAAACCTATCCAGATCAGATTGCAGATTTTGGCTCCGATGTAAATACGCAAATTGAAATGCAGCTCAAGTATGCTGGCTATATAGAACGGCAGCAAAAAGAAGTGGCGAAGATGGAACATCTCGATCCCATTCGCATTCCTAAAGATTTCGATTATGCAAAAGTCATCGGCCTCAGATCGGAGGCAAGGCAAAAACTCGTTCGCTTCACTCCAGAAAACCTCGGACAAGCTTCTCGCATTGCAGGCGTTTCACCCGCCGATATTTCGATCTTGCTGATTGCCTTGAGAAAGGAGTAAAAGGATCGTATGGGAAAGTCTCTTGTCCGTCCGATTCTTTTAGTGATCTCAGATAATCCATCCATCCGCTTCTGGGTCAAAAAACATTTAGAAGATCAATTTTACATTCTAGAAGCCCATGATAGAAAAGAAGCCATTGAACTCGCTAAACAATCGTCATTGGATTTCATCATCATCGATTCAGCTTTGGAAACGGATCCCGCTTTAAAAGTCTGCAAAGAACTCCGAAAAACTCTTCTTCTTACCCCTATTTTGCTCATTACCGGACGCCTCAAAAAATCCTACCGCGACCAAGCATTAGAAGCAGGGGTCACCGATTTTCTCAGCAATCAGATGGATTTCGAAGAGCTGGAAACACGCATCGCTACAGAAAAAAAAGCTCTCTCTCTTCGTGAGAAAACTTCAGGTCTTTTCTCTACAATGCAGCCCCCAAGAAAAGAAATCTCTAAAGCCTATTTCCAAAATAAATTCCTTCTTCACGACCAAGCTCTTCGTCTTTTGGCGGCAGCAAAAGCAGAAAAAAAACACATCGTCATGTTAGTCCTCCGCATCGATCAATTTGATGCATTGCAAACTCAGGAAGGATATTTATATGTCAGTCAAATTCTTCCCGTTTTCTCAGAAAAGCTCCAACACCATTTGCGCGAATCAGACCTTCTCATTCCTTCTTCTGACGGGCGATTCATTCTGCTCCTGCCTGATGTTTCAACCGATGAAGGGAAGAAAATTGCTGAACGTTTAAGAAAAATTATACGGGAAGAGCGTTTCGAAACTAAAAATGGACCCATTTCTTTGACTGTTTCCATCGCTTTTTCCTCTCTCGAAGCGTCTGAATACGCTTTCGATCAAATGGTTGAAGGAGCCGTTAAAGCACTGAAATCAAAAGCTGCGGCCAATCTGATTATTTCTCTCGACAAGGAGACTCTATGAAATTCTGCTTTCTACCCATCCTTTTTTTCAGCAGCGCTCTATTTGCGCAAGACACGACCCCATCCCAAACAGCAGCGGCAACGGCCTCAACAATGAACCGTAGCATTATTATGATCGACCCAAAAGGCCGGGCGAATGATTATTCACAGGCCTTTGACTTTCTCAGGAAAGACAAACCCACCCAAAAGATCATGGTCCGCATGATGAATGGAATGATTTTAAGCAATGTCTCTGAAATCACTGCTACGCAAAGCGGAACTCTCCTGATGATAAAATTCCTTTCTAACTCAGGCAACAAAACTCAAATTGTCCCTATTGAAGACATCATGGAGTTAAATTATTCCCCTTAAAGAACTCCATTTCATCTCTTTAAAAAACGTTCCCATTCTCGAGCAATTACAGCTCGAAGAGGCCCTCCTCCGCGCTGATCATCGCAATTTTTGCATCGTCAACGAAGGTTCACCCCGTGCTATCGTAATGGGCATCTCAGGACAGCCCCAAGTTCTCTTAAATCTCCCTAAAGTCCAAAAAGATCAAATTCCCGTAATCAAACGTTTTAGCGGGGGGGGAACTGTCATTGTCGATGAGCAGACTCTCTTTATTACGTTTATCATGGCCAAAAACGATCTCAATATCCCTTCCTTTCCAGAGCCAATCCTAAGATGGACAGCCGATATCTATACAAAAGCCTGGGATATTCCAGGGTTCAGCCTTCGAGAAAATGATTATGCAATCGGAGAAAGAAAATGCGGGGGGAATGCGCAATATATCAAGAAAGACCGTTGGCTTCACCACACTTCCTTTCTGTGGGATTATACTGAAGAGAACATGAGCTATCTCCTTCTCCCGCCAAAAAGGCCAGCATATAGAATGGACAGAGACCATAAAGAGTTTCTCACTCCGCTAAAAAACCATTCTCCAACCCAACTTTCACTGATCGAACAGTTAAAATCTGAACTTGTAAAGCAGTTTTACATTCGCGATTTTCAGTTCAATGAACGGTCAGTAGAACCTCACCGTAAAGCAGTGCATCTCTTAGATCCTGGACAATTTTAATTTTCTGCAGTAAAAAATGAAATTATGCAGAATATTGGTCTAGCGGTCTTTCCTTTTCTCCAACAAATCGAATTATTTTCCGATCTATCTACAAATGAACTCTCTTCTCTACTTCCCTATTTGCAACAAAAAACTGTGAAAAAAGGAGATTGGATCATCCGAGAAGGAGAGACCGGAAGAAATTTGTTTATCATCAAAAGTGGAAAAGCTGAAATCGTCAAAGAGGAACCTGAATTCAATGACTTTCAAGTTTTAGCTGTTCTTGAACCTGGTGATTGGGTTGGTGAAATGGCCTACCTGGAAAAAGAGCCGCGCTCTGCATCGATCCGAGCCACAGAAGAAATGGAAGTTTTAACTCTTGATCTGGAAAAGATGGAAAATTCTCCAGACAAGCAAAATCTCTACGAAAAAGTCGTAAATCGTTTAACAAAAAGGGTCAGTCAAAGACTCCGAAAGACAGATGACAACCTAATCATTGCATTGAGGGAAAAATTAGCTCTTGTTAAATCTCATTCCCATGTTAGCAGAACAATTATCCATCTTTTTATATTAATTGCCTTTTACTTCAATGTGTCCAAGATTTCTTATACATATTTAAATGTATTAGGCAATATCTCCGGAATTCTCGTCCCCATTGTAATTATTGTAGTTGCATCCAGCGTGACCTGGATTATCCATAGCGCAGGCTTTCCTCTATCCTATTATGGATTAAGTTTAAAAAACGGGTGGAAAGAAGCCTTAGAAGGGTTCCTTTATACGATTCCTTTGTTAATTTTTATGTTTTTTCTGCAATGGGCGCTCATTGCATTTGTTCCAAGCCTACAAGGCCAATCTCTTTTCGCATCTTATAAAGATGTAAATCTTAGCACTCAACTGATCATTATCGCTGCCTATTTTCCTCTTGTTCCAGTACAAGAACTCGTGATAAGAGGATTTCTTCAGACTATTTTACGCAATTTTTTCTTAGGTCCTAACCGGGTATTCCTAGCAATTATTACGTCGAATTTAATATTCGAATTATTCCATACAATGAGAGGCATTTGGTTCGCTGTCTTGACCTTTGGTATGGGGATTGTTTGGGGAT
Organism: uncultured bacterium; assembly: GCA_964644465.1. Classification (GTDB taxonomy): domain Bacteria; phylum Chlamydiota; class Chlamydiia; order Chlamydiales; family SM23-39; genus CAZXVU01. The sequence continues at coordinate 688 of CAZXVU010000105.1, read as the reverse complement.
ATATCTATGAGCGTCAGAAAACGATTATTGGAGTGAGCGTTTCCCATGCTTTAGCTGCAGCTTGGGGCTTTTTCATTTTGAATTGGGGATCAGTCCTGGCCATTCTTCCCTAAAAAAAAAGGGGTCCTAAAAAGGACCCTATCGATAACGTCTTAAGACCAGATGATCTACTAGGCTGCTTTGCTTCCTTTAGAGCCCGAAGACTGAGAAAGACGTGTGAAGTAATGGTAAGCGCTTCCAGCTAACATTCCAATCATCGCAAAGAAGACAAATGGGAACAGGAAAGCGACCACGATTTCAATCCCGCCAACGATCATTTCTGAAGTTCTATTTCTCTTATAGGAAAGCTGATAGAACTTTTTCAAGAGAGTGTCGATTTGCACAGGCCAAAAAATCCCGAGAGCGGTTCCGATTACAAGAAATAAGAGGGTGATTCCAATCCCGCCGAAGACCAGATGCTTCCATGCAGAGAGTCCACCGACTAGCAGTGCAATAATTGTCGCGCTTTCAGAGATGTATTTACGCGCAAATTGTTTGAAGTCTGGAAGATTATCTTTCAGCTTCTCAAAACTGTTCTTTTCCATATTTGCCCCTAGGCTCCAGCTGCAGGATCTCTCCCGCATGAGTATTATTTGTTTCTATATTCAAGTTAGTTCATTTTAATTATATATTGCAACAAATAATTAAC
>CAZXVU010000104.1:0-7527 GCA_964644465.1 uncultured bacterium | reverse complement strand
GCCAACAAATGCAACAGCAACAAAAATCCCTTCAACCGAATCAAAGACCTGCAGGCCAACAAATGCAGCAGCAAAAAACCTCGCCGCAGTTGCCGCAAAAACCTAATCAACCTGTACCGGCTCCCAAGCAGGGACAGACAAATACTCCTGGATCTTACATGTCGGATAACGAACCCCCTGCTGAAGAAGCTTCTCCGGCAGAAGATAGAGATCCCTATATAGATCCTGAGGGACGACGCATGTTAGAAGACGAGTCTCAAGAAAATTTTGATTTCTGGTGAAGAAGTAGATGCGTTTTTCCCTTGGTTATCAGGTTCTTGTCGCAGCACTCCTCGGGATCTTCTGCGGTCTTTTTTTCGGCCCATTGATGAACATCATCAAACCGGTCGGCGATGTCTACGTCATGCTCTTGCAGATGGTCGCTCTGCCCTATATCTGTTTTTCTTTGATCCATGGTCTTGGTTCTCTAAATCCAACCGTGGGAAAAAAGCTGTTCTTAAGGGGTTGGCCTTTCTGGATCGCTTTATGGGGAATGGTCTTTGCGATCATCTATCTTTTAAGCTTGCTGATCCCAACGCCTATGGTCTCATTCATCGGCAATGTTTCTTTGGACCGCGATTCAGCGCTGACGAAAAATTTTCTCAGCTATCTTGTGCCGGAAAATCCTTTCTACGACTTGGCGAATAATATCGTTCCTGCGATTGCAGTTTTTGGATTGATTGTCGGCTGTTCATTGATGTATTTGGAAAAAAAGGAGCCGATCCTTTCCTTTTTGGAACGCTCGAACCAAGTCATTGAGAAGATCTTACAGTGGCTGGCGATCATTTCTCCGATCGGTATTTTTGCACACATTGCTGTAGCGACTGGAACGGTCCATTTTGAAGATCTTTTTGCTATCGAATTTTATGTCATCTGCTTCATCTTAGTGGTTCTTTTCATCACTTTTTGGATCTTGCCGATCTTGCTTTTTTCCTTGACCCCTTTAAAGTACCGGGACGTGATGCAGGGATTCAAGACAGTCTGTCTGCTCCCTTTCGCTACAGGTCTTCCCACTATCGCCTTGCCTTTCATTACCTATTACATGAAAAAGCTGGGAGAAAAACAAACTGTACAGGACCCAAACTTCCACATCACATCGCAAACGGTCATGCCATTTTGCTATAGCTTCGGCCAGATTGGCAATGCCATGATCCTGTTTTTTGTTTTGTTCCTCTCCTTCTATTACCGTCATCCTTTTATTGGATCGGAAAAGGCGCTTCTAACCATTTTGACCATACCTATGTCTGTCGGAACGTCCGCGACTTCGATCAATGCCGTTTCATTTTTGATCCAGCAGCTCAATTTCCCCAATGAATCGATCGAGCTATTCACAGAAACCCTCGCTATGACGCTCAACTTTCAAGTCCTGCTTAGCATTGCCAGCGTCTTAACCTTCATCATTCTGGTTCTCTATGCTTATTATGATCTTCTAGAGATCAAATGGAGGCAGTTGGTTCTCCATCTTTCTATTGCGATCGTATCCTTCGGGTTGATCCTTTGGGTCGCCAAACAAGTGGTTCACTTGAACGACAATTATTCCAATCTCTATTTAAATCTTACCGTCGAAGAAGCGATCCCCAATCCAGTCTCTATCAAAATGCTTCCAGCAAACAGTCCAGGGACGGATCGAAGTGGTGAGCCTCTAGAAAATGTTCTCAGAACTGGAGTTTTAAAAGTTGGGTATGACCCTGAGAATATTCCCTATTGTTATTGGAATAAAAATGACGAACTCGTCGGCTATGATGTTGCCTATGCATATCAGTTGGGACGCGATCTTGATGCGAAAGTGGAATTTTATCCTCTTGATATCGATCACTTGGGATCCGAGCTCAATGAAGGTAAATACGATTTAGCGATGGCTGCAATCATCATGAATGAGATGCGGATTCGGGAGATGGACTTTACCCATCCGTATGTAGAGCAAGATAATGTTCTTGTCGTACCCCTCAATAAACGGTCTCAATATCTGAATTTGAAGTCAGTCATTGAGATTCCTGGATTGAAAATCGGGGGGATCGGAGGGTACACCACAGTCGTGGAGCGCCATTTCCCCTTAGCGCAGCTGATCGTTGGTAAAATGGGAACGGACATTGCGTATGAAATGAATGAGGGACGCGCGGATGCTTGGGCCTGGTCCCATATCCCCGGCTTCGTTTGGTGTCTTTCTCATCCTGAATTCGTAGTCGCTGATTATGGCGGACTCATTGGAAAACGGTACTTCGCTTATGCCCGGAAAAAAGGGTCCGCAGAATGGGCCTCTTTTCTAAATAACTGGCTGATTTTAAAAGAGCAGTCGGGCTTCAAAGACCGGATGCATCGATATTGGATTGAAGGGGAGAGCCCAAAAGAGCGTCCTCCCCGTTGGTCTGTCATCCGCAATATTCTCCACTGGATCAATTAGAATTTAATGAGGCGATGGAGGCGGTGCGGCTGGGGTTGGGGATTTTTGCGCGTGTCTTTGAAGAGATTCAAATACTAAACTTTCTTGAACCTCTCTCATCCTTTGAGTGGGTGCTTTATCTAGGAGTTGTGAAAGGCTCTTAAATCTAGAAGAATTTGCATCATCTGAGGAAACTCTAGCAGGCGTAGTCGGGGATTGACCTTTCCCTCTAGCTGAAAGGATTTCCTGAAGCCGTTCCGCTCTTTTGTCAACCGGAGATCTTTCTTCCACACGGACTACGCGACGCTTCGAATATACAATCACGCATTTTTCTAGATTTTCGCATCCATCGCCCAGTAACTTGGCCAACAAAAAGGGGAGGCGGAATTTTGGAGCATAATGTCCTGAGTCTTCATCGAAATAGGTAGGGGTGCCATTATTAACTCTGCACATTCCCGGGGAAACTGGACCTTCTTTCTTATAAAGAGCAGTGGAGGAATGAAAGACAGCTCCTTTAAGCGGCGGGATTGCAAATAGATCTCCATCTCTAAAGAGGGCAAAGTCCCATTTATTTCCTGATGTATCGACTATCGTTCCATCGGGAAAACACATTCTTCCATTTTTGATGGACACTTTTTGCTGTTCTAATTCTTCTTCGGAAAATACAATAAATGTCCCTAAGTCTTGAGCTTCGTCGTCAACTGTAGCTCCATGCACTGTTTTTTGAAGAGGTTCTAAAGTTTTGTAACTTTCAGGATCGAGATCTCTCCATTCTGGAAGGGGTGGTGAATCTACCTGTGGAGGCGGGGGGCTGCGAAACCGTTCTGGGGAGCGGCTGCTATGTGGAGATCGGCTGCTATGAGAGAGTGGGGAGCGGCTAGCCTGAGAGACTGTGATTGCCCTAACATGGCTTCTATCATGGAGGCGGGCAAGGGGTACGGCAGTAGTATTAGATATAGAGGGTCCTGTTGCTTCAACACTCATAATTAATCCTGTTTAATTTTTAAAAATATTGTATATTATCGTATAATATATGTAAACTTATTGAATTAAAATCTTTAATTAAAGAATTGATTATGGCTAGCCCCTCCCAATATCCCTATTTAAGGACCTTTATCCCTGAATCGGAAGAAAGTCAAAAACCAGAAAAAAAGCACAAACCTTTAAGTCAAGGCATCCAATTTTGGGATATGCGCCCAACCATTCCGATTAAGCCTCAACCCAGAGTTCCTATCCCGAAAATCCAAATCTCTGCGCCTTCAGAGACGATTTCTGATGATGATGAAAGCCCAGGGCCTCTGCCAGGAAGATGCCAACTCATTAGACGTTCCAATCCCAGCCGTTCCAATGTTTTAGAGACCCCGAGCGAGAAGATGTTTGGATCACAAATTGATTCTGAATTGGACCAATTGATGCAAAATCGATCCGAATCCTCGTCTTCGGGCAAAGGTAAAAGAAAAAGCACAGAGGAAGAAGAACAAAAAGTTCAAACTGTTTCCCAAAGAGTCCTTCCTAGAATTCAAGAAACGCCAGTCTATCCCCAAGGATTGTCTGATACTCCATTTCAGTGGCCCCAACAGAATTTCAGCCCACTCGGCAATCTTCCTTCAAGCACATCCCGAGACTCTTCTTCTTTTGTCTCTTCGACAAATAGTAGCGATGCCTTCAGGCCTATTTCATCTTCTGTGAGGATGGAATCAGATTCTACGATTCAGGAAGAAGCTTCAATGGATATTTCAGACCCCTTTAATCAAACCTAAAAAACCTTTCGCTATAAAATAATTTTCTTTACGATCCTAATTTCTGAACGCCAGAAACCTGCTGGTTCTTCAAAGAGATGGGATAGAAATGAAAATTAAAAACACGGCTTTACTTTGTTTCCTTTTGATCGGCGAAGGAATCGTCGCAAATCCGCAATCGCCAACAGTGATCGCTGGAAATGTCGAAATTCAATCCTCCGATGTTTTGCAAATCATCGCCTCTGACCGCTCTATTATTGAGTGGAAAGATTTCTCCATTGAGCCTGGAGAGACAACGCGGTTCATCCAGCCCAGCTCGGATGCTTCTGTACTCAACCGCGTCCTAGAAGCTTATCCCAGCCGCTTGCTCGGCAATCTCGAAGCGAATGGACAAGTCTTGCTCGTTAATCCAAACGGAATTTTGGTCGGAAAAGAGGCTCTGATCGATGTTGGCTCACTCATTGCATCCACTTTCAATATTCAAGATGAAGTCTATCTTGGAAATCAAGAGGAATGGCGTTATGAAGGAATGGGAGAAGACCTTTTTTGTTCTGGGAAAGTGATAGCGAAAGGGCATATTTATTTTCTTGGCAGGAAAGTGGGGCTTTTCGATGAGGCGAGCCTCTCTGTTCTTTCGGGAAAGGTGCTGATCGGCGGCGATTATCAGGGGAATAGTAAGCAGATCCCAAATGCAGAACAGGTTTATATGGGACCCGAGACATCCATTTTAGCGGATGGGGGAGAGATCGGCCATGGCGGCAGGGTGATTCTTTGGGCCGAAAAATCGAACCAGATGTACGGTTCTATCTCCGCTAGAGGAGGATCGAAAAGCGGCGATGGGGGATTTGCAGAAATTTCAAGCAAAGATTTTCTCGATTACCAAGGCTCGATTGACTTAAGCGCTTCGAACGGAGCCAATGGAACGCTTCTCTTCGACCCGATCGATATTACCGTGACAACAGCGGCTGGAGGAGCGTTGAATGCCGCCGCTCCTGGATGCACCGCCTGCGCTCTCGCTCCTTTTGTTTGCCAAAGCAATCCAGCTACCCAACCCTTCTTGATCAACAATACGATTCTCGTAGGGATTTTGAATGCAGGGACCAATGTCGTGCTAGATGCAACTGTAGGCGCTGGCGGAGGCGGAACGATCACGGTCAATTCAGGAGCTAATATCGGCAATCGGGTCGGTACCAACGCTACGGAGTGTCCAACGACAGGACCTTGTTGGACGGGGAGTGGGAATCTAACTTTAAGAGCAACCAACGCGATCGTCATTCGAGGGCATATTCAGAACAACGGAGCTGTCGGAGCTGCTGGAAGCATCTTCATCTCCTCTCAAAATGGACCGATCAATATCAATCAAGCAATAGGCGCTTTTAATATAGTTGCAGTTGGGTCTCAAAACGGGACTACGCAAATCTGCGCACCAAATGCCGATCTTATTTTGCAATCGCATAATTCTTTTTTCGCCCAGATTGGCTTTCTGACTCCTGGAGAGGGTCTTGTACCTATAACCTGCACGGGTCCGATCAATGTGAGCTGTAATAATTTAAGTCTTATAGGAGCTCCTATCGGCGGCAATGGAGGTGCGAAGATCGGACATGGGGCCTATCTGTCGGCAGGTGGACAAGCAGTAGACATGCTAACGACGACGGCGGCTGCGACGATCGATGTGAATGCTAGAGGGAACATCATTATGATGAATACCCCTGCTGGCACTTCGGCGACAGGCAGTCTCATATTTATACAAATTGGCCATGGTTCAAGATTACTGATCGATGGGAGTGTTCTCGCAGGCAATATAAATGTAACCGCAGGGGGAAGAATAGAACTTTCTTGCGCTGGCAATGTAGCTACAGTAAGTAAAAATATTATCACCTTAGGCCATGGTCCTTCAATCACTTCAGCCGCCACGATAATAGGTCAGACGATCAATGCTGATTACACAGTGCGGGCTGGAGGGGATATTTGCCTTTATTTTACCGACAGTTTTGCAAATGCAAATCCTTGTACAACAGCATGTGCAAATCCAAATCCAGCTTGTGCCGCGTGCGCAGGACCCTGTTCAGGCTGCAGCTGCGCATGTGTAAATACGTTTACGAATCAGGCTGGTTTTCAAAATGAATCCAGAATCATAATCGGTTCAATGGATCATTTTTTTAATCAGATAACAAGCAATTTAACAGTTGTTTCTGGTGGCACTATTAATATGTTGGGTCCTATAACAACGAATTCAAATTCGGCTCAGATGCTGATCGGATGGATGAACGATCAGGTCCCGGTAGGTAGGACTACAAACTTAACAGGCCATATTCGAGTCAGCGCTTGCAATGATATCTCGATGCATGCCAATGATACCGCTATTTCAACCAGCGGTACTGCATTTTATGGGATTAAGGCTGTTGCCACCCGAACAAATGCAACTAATGGATTAAATATTGCAGGTCCTAGCGATGTAGAAGTGGCGGCAGGAAGAAATATTTGTTTTGACGCTACAGCCCCTAGCGGTTTTGCAGCCGCTAATGGCGAAGGTTTTATTGGTTCTTTTTCCACTACTGGAATCACCAATACCTTTGTCGCCGCAGGAGGAAGTATTTCTTTAAGCGGCATTCGCAATATGGGCATTCGCGCCACTGGCGATGTGAACGTTGCCGCTGGAGGGGATATTTCTCTTACGGCAAACGGGAGTACTCTAGTTATCATGGGTCCTGAAAATGGCAATACAGCCGTTACAACGAGAGTCTATGCAAAGGGTAATATCACCGCCACAAATAGCGCAACCAATTTTGCCATCATTGGCCGCGGCATCACTGGTTTCAATTCACCTACAAACTTTGCCAGTTCTTTAGATGTTCGCGCCGGAGGCAATATCAATCTCTCAGCTCCATTCACTCTCAATGTAGCAAGAACCGCTGTTCGTCCCACAACAGGCTCCATAACCATTGAAGCCGATGCTAATTTGGCGGCTGGTATGCTTTGGCAATCTGCAGCGAATCAAATGACATCTATTTGCAATCAGGCAATGATTAGCGCTCTGCCTTTGTCGACTGCGTGCTCAACGAACGTCATCCAAACCGACTCAACTAAATTGGATGCAGAGGGTTTAGGAAGTTTAACCTTTGATTTTGGGACCTTCGGCGGCGTTGTCAACCGCATGATTTTAGATACGACGCCTGTGGGCGGGGGAGCGATCACTCTCTTCGGCGCAGCAGGCCAAAGCCTCACCATCGATACGACTACTGGAGCCAGCCATGTTCAAATCATCACAACCAATGGCAATATTACAGTCTCGGGAAGCACAGATAGCATGGGAAAACCCCTAGATTCATTCTTGAATGTTACGATCAATAACAATGGTACCGCCGGACA
>CAZXVU010000103.1:0-7586 GCA_964644465.1 uncultured bacterium | reverse complement strand
AGCTGATTCAGGATTCTGAAAAAAAAACCTTGATTTTGTCCAAAAATCCCTTTTTACGGGGATGATTCTGCGGAATTTCAATCTCTTCAAAGGAACGAAGAATGTCTTTTTGCTTTTCAGAAAGCTTAACGGGAGTTTCTACAGAAATGCGGATCAGAAGATCGCCATGTCCTTGGCCATGCACATTGGGAAACCCTTTTCCGCTGACGCGCAATAATTTGCCGCTTTGAGTCCCTTCAGGAATTTGAATGCGGCATGTTTCTCCAAGAGGAGTGGGGACTTCCTTTTTGGAACCAAGAGCCGCTTCAGGGAAAGTGATTGGAAGATCGAGATAGACATCATCGCCTTCGCGTTGGAATGCTTCGTGCGGTTCGACTTCAATGTAGACATACAGATCGCCTGCAGGCCCGCCCCCTTCTCCTGCATCGCCATAACCATTCATTTTGAGGCGCATGCCATTATCTACACCTGCTGGGATGCGGATTTTGATGCGCTGTTTTTCTTTGATGCGTCCGGCACCGCTGCAGGTTTTGCAAGGATCGACGATAATTTGTCCAGCGCCGCCGCAATGGGGACATGCACTTGACATGCTGAAGAAACCGCGGCTTTGATAGATTTGCCCTTTGCCTTGGCAAGTCGCGCAGATTTTAATTCCGTTTTTGGATTTTGCTCCAGAACCGCCGCACGTTTCGCACGTGGCGTAATTGTTGATGGCGAGATCTTTTTCTGTTCCGCGAGCTGCTTCTTCAAAAGAAATTCGGACAGTAGCCTTTTTGCTCGTCCCTTTGCGCGATGCTCCCTCTTCAGCTCCTTCGAAACCGCCGCCGCCGCCGCCAAAGAATGAATCAAAAATCGATTCACCGCGGCCGCCACCGCCCCCGCCGCCAAAGGCTCCCATAAATGTGCGTAGAGCTTCTTCCATAGAAGAGAACCCTCCAGGGAAACCGCCAGCTCCGCCTCCTCCCATGCCTGCTCCGCGCAGCCCTTCTTCGCCATATTGATCGTAAAGGCGGCGGCGATTTTCATCGCTGAGGACTTCGTAGGCTTCGGAGACCTGCTTAAAAAGAGCTTCGGCTTTCGGATCGTTTGGATTGCGGTCCGGATGGCACTCTAGCGCTTTTTTGCGGTATGCTTTTTTGATTTCTTCGGGAGTTGCTTCGCGAGCAATACCGAGGGTCGCGTAATAGTCTTTCATTGAATGCAGCTTTCACTTTTTATTTACCCCTCAGGATAGCAGAGGGGCTCATTCTTGCAAATGATATTTAGCAAATAAAGCTTTTGATTGCTAAAAATTAATAGCCGCGGCGTAGAGCCGTTTTTGTTCGCTTTGTTGCTGCTTTGGACTTGGCTCGGCTTTTAACGGAAGGTTTGTCGTAGAAACGGTGCGCTTTTGCCGCCTTCATGATCCCTTCTTTATCAAGTTTTTTCTTCAGAGCGCGTAGAGCTTTGTCGATCGGCTCGCCGATGCGTACCTTCACACTGGGCATTTTCCAAGTACCTCGATTTTAAGTTTATTCAAAGATGTGCTCTATTGTAAAGCACCCAAGCCTTTAGATCAAGAACCCATCCACAAATTACAGAGTCGAGCTTCGAAATCTTTTGAATCCCAGCGCCCCCAAAAACGAAACGTTTTTCGGGGTCCCCTCGGCGTTCGCCCTCGTTAACTTTGCAAGTTAACTTCGATCTCCACGCCGCACTGGGAACTCAAAATCTTTTCAAATCTCTTTCACTCTACTTTGTGGATGGGTTCAAGGATGCGTAAGGTAATTCAGTTCGATTGAGGAGATTCCTGTCTCGAGAAATTGATCGAAAACAAGCTTGGAGAGGAGCTCGGGATCGGGGGATGTTTCCTGAGCTAGAATCCCTCTTTTATTTAAGAGTTCTGGATGGGGCGAAAAGAGATGGGGTATTTCTTGCAAACGGGAATCTGTCGGAGGAACCAATTCAGGAGTATCTTTCCCGCTGAAAAGAACATATAACCCACCCATCCGTGCGTCGACAATGACGGCGTATGGCTCTTTTTCTGAGGAAGGAAGAAAGGCTTTTAAGCTGCAGAATCCAGTTATCGGGATCTTCCAGCCGTAGGAAAGAGCTTTTGCAAGAGCTGCGCCAACGCGGATGCCTGTATAAGATCCAGGGCCAGTTCCTACGGCGATCAATTCTGGTTGAAAAGACAATAAATCGTTCACTTCCATCGCAAGGCGTTTCGAGAGTTCAGGGCCTCCGTTCAGGTTTTTAACGTGGATCGGTCTTCCCTGATCAGACAGAATGAGGCACGATTTTTCTGTGCTCGTTTCTAAAATGATTATTTTCATGGCCAATATTTTATCAAACTGCTGAATTTGCGAGTCGGATTAAAAATTTCTCTTTTCAAAAAATTCGAAGATTGAAAAATTGGGGTTTGGAGTAACCAACTTGGAGGACTCTGTGGAACAAGTTCATTCCGGCCCAGTGCGGCAGGCATATTTCTTTTTACGGTTTGTCTTTGTCATTGCCCCGATTGTGGCTGGGTTAGATAAATTTTTTCACTTTTTGACAGATTGGAATCAATATCTTTCTCCCTTTGTATCTGGTTTCTTAGGCGGGCATGATTCTATGTTTATGATGTTCGTTGGAGTGGTTGAGATCGTCGCTGGATTAGGCGTTTTATTGAAACCAAAATTCTTTTCCTATATTGTTGCTCTTTGGCTTGCCTTGATCATTGTAAATCTTTTAATGCTGCATAGTTTTTACGACGTTGCGCTCCGCGATTTAGGCCTTTGCCTTTCCGCTCTAGCGCTGGGTCGTTTAAGCCAAGTTTGCAGCTAAAAATTGTTGCGATTGATCGATTTCCTTTCGTTGCGTTTCTTTGCAAGGACTGATAAAGTAACTTGCTTTTTGGACGTGTGGCGGTTTATTACATAAAACAGGATGGGTTCTCTTGAACGACGATCAAAAGCAAAACGACCAATCAGTTCCTGAAGAGGCTGTCATCGAAGATGAGGATGCAGCAATTCCAAAGAAGGAAGAGCGCGCTCTATTGCCTACTCTTCCTTATCCGGAACAGTTGTATCTTCTTCCGTTGAATCGCAGACCTTTTTTCCCAGGCATGGCCGCTCCGATCGTGATCGAGCCAGGCTCCTACTACGAAGTTCTAAAGATCGTTGCGAAAACCGATCACAAATGCCTCGGCCTTTTCCTGACTCATAAGGAAGACATCAATATCTACAAAATCGGGATCAACGATTTGCACGAAGTTGGCGTTGTCGCACGGATCCTCCGCATTATTCCAATGGAGCAAGGCGGCGCTCAAGTCGTCCTGAACATGGAAAAAAGGGTTTCGATCAAAAAGCCGCTCAAGAGCAAATATCTCTTGGCGCAAGTAAAGTATCACGACGATACGCCTCTCGAGCATCTTTCCAGAGAATTGAAAGCCTATTCGATCAGCATCATCACTACGATCAAAGAACTGTTAAAACTCAACCCTCTCTTTAAAGAAGAACTGCAGATCTTCCTGGGCCACTCCGATTTTACGGAACCCGGTAGACTGGCCGATTTTGCCGTGGCGCTGACAACCGCAACGCGCGAAGAGCTCCAAGATGTTCTTGAGACATTTGATATTGAAAAGAGAATCGATAAAGCGCTTCTGCTTTTGAAAAAAGAGCTCGATATCAGCAAGCTCCAAAGCTCAATCAATCAGAGGATTGAAGCGACAATCTCAAAGACCCAGCGTGAATTTTTCCTCCGCGAACAGCTCAAGGCGATCAAAAAAGAGCTGGGAATGGAAAAAGACGATAAGACGATGGACGTGGAGAGATTCGAAGAGCGGATGAAAAAGCGGACCATTCCCGATGATGTGATGAAAGTCATCCGCGAAGAAATGGACAAGCTCAGCGCTTTGGAAATCCAATCGGCTGAATATGGAGTTTGCCGCAATTATATCGATTGGCTGACCATTGTCCCGTGGGGAATGTATAGCAAAGAAACCCATGATTTGAAGAAGGCCGAAAAAATTCTCGAGCACGACCATTACGGATTGAAAGACATTAAGGAAAGGATCCTTGAATTCATCGGCGTTGGAAAGTTGACCGGTGGCGTTAAAGGAAGCATCATCTGTTTAGTTGGCCCGCCAGGCGTGGGAAAAACCAGCATCGGAAAGAGTGTGGCAAGAGCTCTCAACCGGAAATTTTACCGTTTTTCTGTCGGAGGAATGCGCGACGAGGCGGAAATCAAAGGGCACCGCAGGACCTACATCGGCGCAATGCCCGGAAAAATGGTTCAAGCCCTGAAATTTTGCCAAACCATGAATCCTGTCATCATGCTCGATGAAGTGGACAAAATGGGAGCCAGCTATCATGGAGATCCCGCTTCGGCGCTTCTTGAGGTGTTGGATCCTGAGCAGAATAAAGACTTTTTAGATCATTATCTCGATGTCGCCTGCGACTTATCGAACGTCCTTTTCATTGTGACTGCAAACGTTCTTGATACGATCCCCGAGCCGCTCAAAGACAGGATGGAAATGCTCCGTCTTTCCGGGTACATCCAAGCGGAGAAAATCGAAATTGCGCGAAAATATCTCGTTCCCCGCAACCGAAAAAATATGGGACTGAAAGCTGGCGATGTCATCTTCACAAAAGGAGCCCTCGCCCAGATCATCAACGGCTATGCTCGCGAAGCGGGTGTGAGAAGTTTGGAAAATTATATTAAAAAAATCTTACGCAAAGTCGCCGTGAAAATTGCCAGAGGGCCTGAGAAAGGCAAAAAAGGGAAAAAGGTTCAAAAAGTCATAGTATCCGAGAAAAATCTCTCTACTTACATTGGGAAACCGATATTTACAAGCGACCGCTATTACAAGGTGAACCCAGTTGGCGTCGCCACAGGCCTCGCTTGGACATCTCTTGGCGGTGCGACGCTGTATATTGAAACTGTCAAATATCCCGCCGAAAAAACGGAGATGAAGCTCACTGGCCAGGCGGGGGATGTCATGAAAGAATCTTCCCAGATTGCTTGGACCTATGCTCATAGTTTCACTGCAAAGATCTCGCCCGATCTTCCCTTTTTTGAAAAGTCGCAGATCCATATCCACATCCCCGAAGGAGCGACTCCCAAAGACGGGCCTTCTGCTGGCATCACGATGGTCACATCCCTTCTTTCGCTGCTGCTCAATAAGCCGATCCGGGAAAACCTCGGTATGACAGGCGAGTTGACCTTGACCGGCCGCGTGCTGCCCATTGGCGGACTGAAAGAAAAATTGATCGCTGCCCGCAGATCGAAACTCAACGTCTTGATTTTCCCCAAAGAAAATCTCCGAGATTACGATGAACTTCCAGAATATTTGAAAAAAGGACTCGAAGTCCATTTTGTCGATTATTACGAGGAAGTTTTTAAAATTGCATTCCCTCACGAAAAGGTTCTTCATGTACCCCGAATGGCTGGAAAAAAAGCTCATCGAGCCAGCGCGACTTGAGGAAAAAATTGCCTCTTTGCGCGCCAAGAAGCTGACGATAGCAACACTCAATGGCTCTTTTGATTTGATGCATGCTGGGCATCTCTACATCATTCATCAGGCACATAAACAAGCGGACCGGCTCATTGTCGCGCTCAATTCCGACTGCTCTATCCAAAAATATAAAAGTCCAACCCGACCTATCGTCCCTCTTAAATACAGGCTGGAAATGATGGCTGCTTTGGAATTCGTCGATTTTGTGACCTGGTTCGAAGAGACCGATCCCCGAGTGCTTCTCTCGAAAATTAAACCCGATGTTCATGTCAATGGCGCTGAATATGGGCAAAATTGCATCGAGGCGGAGACTGTTAAGTCCAATGGGGGAAAACTCTATCTTGTAGACCGCATTCCGACTTTGGCCACATCATCCCTTATCGAGAAGATTAAAACATGCGGATAATCGGAACACTCTCGAATGAGAATCAAGCGCGCCGCTTGACTACCTATTTGAAGCGCAAAGGGATCGAAAATAAATGCGATGTCTCTTTTGATGCTCAAACGGGCCATATGGCCTATCAGATTTGGGTTCATGATGAAGATCAAATCCCTGCAGCGATGGTAGCTTTTGAAGAATTTCAAAAAACTCCTTCCGCTCCTGAATTTGATACGCCAGTGATCGAGAATTTCTCGCCCGAAGATGAAGCTGTGATTGAACCTGGGGATGATTCCGTTGAAAGGGAGAAAAGCTCCCATCGTTTTGGCACCCATTTCACCACGTTCATGCTCGCCTTATGCTCCATGATTTTTTTTCTCAATACTCTGGAAGAGATCCCGATGCTGCAAGAAGGTCTTACGGAAAAAGACTTTTTTCTGACTCCCATTCAAGCCCTTCTTCTCTATGATTTACCTCCAGCAATCGAAGAGTTAGAGAAAATTGTCGAAAAATATCAGATCGCCCCCGATCAAAAAGTACATGAACTTCCTGCAGAAGTGAAAGCGGAGATCCAAGCCATTGATAAAATCCCTTTCTGGCGCGGGATCTATGATTGGATTCTTCTCAAAGTCAAAGGCGGAGACCCGAGTGTTGCCGAGGGCCCTCTTTTCCAACGGATCTTGCAAGGAGAAGTATGGCGTCTTTTTACTCCTGCTGTCTTGCATAGCAATCTGCTGCACATTTTATTCAATATGATTTGGCTTTGGGTATTAGGACGGCCAATTGAGCAGAGAATCGGGATCTTCAAAACCGCCCTCTTAACGCTGACTACAGCTGTTCTTTCAAATACAGCCCAATACCTCATGAGCGGCCCCTTCTTTCTCGGCTATTCAGGAATTGTCATGGGGCTTGCAGGATTTATCTGGATGCGCGAGAAAGTGGCCCCTTGGGAAGGATACCCCTTGAACCGAGCGACCATCCTCTTCATCCTCCTCTTCATCGGATCGATCTTTGTCCTGCAGCTGGTTGCTTTTTTCATCCAGATTTTTACCAGCTCCCATTTTGAGCCGAATATTGCCAATACTGCCCATATTGTAGGAGCCCTCGCGGGGATAGGACTTGGCAGACTCCATTATTTTGCGCAACGGGTTGCAAAATGAGTGTTCGGGATATCATCATTTTAGGTTGTTCGAGCCAACAGCCCACCCGCTTTCGCAATCACGGAGCGTATCTCGTCCGCTGGAATGACGAAGGACTTCTTTTCGATCCCGGAGAGGGGACTCAGAGGCAATTCATCTTTGCCGATGTCGCACCTCCTGTTGTGACCCGCATATTCATCAGCCATTTTCATGGAGACCATTGCCTGGGCCTTGGCTCTATGCTCATGCGCCTCAATCTCGACAAAGTGACCCATCCTATCCATTGCTACTATCCAGCTAGCGGAAAAAAATTCTTCGACCGCCTCCGCTACTGCTGCATGTACCGTGAGAACATCACAGTCGTCGAGCATCCTGTTAAAAAAGCAGGTCTTGTACAGGACGACGGGAAATTCCGCATCGAAGCCGATTTTCTGGATCATGGAGTTGAAAATATTGGCTGGAGAGTCACGGAGCCAGACACGATTAAATTCGATAAAGAAAAACTGAAAAAAATGGGCATCGATGGCCCCAATGTGAGAAAACTAGAAAAAGAAGGGAAACTTCTTGTCGGCAACCATCTGGTAGCTCT
>CAZXVU010000102.1:0-7616 GCA_964644465.1 uncultured bacterium | reverse complement strand
CTTGGATTATTGGATGGGCTGTCACTGCCCAATATATTGTTTCGGCATCGACGGTTGCTGTCGGCTGGTCAGGGTATTTTCAAAGCTTTTTAAAGGATTTCGGGGTTGTTTTTTCCGATACTTTTACGCATCCCCCTTTTCATTACAACATAGAGAGTCATGCTTGGGAAATGAGCGGGGCTATGATGAATCTTCCCGCGATGCTCATGGTCGCTTTTATTGGAATGATGATCATCATTGGTATCAAAGCGGCAGCCCGAATGAACCATGTGATGGTGATCATCAAGTTGTGTACGATCGCACTCTTCATCATTGTTGGAATTCCCCACATCAACCCTGCGAATTGGACTCCTTTCATCCCTGAAAATACTGGAGTATTCGGAGAATTCGGCTGGAGCGGAATCCTAAGAGCATCAGGACTTGTCTTTTTCGCCTATATTGGATTCGATACAGTCTCAACCCTAGCGCAGGATGCAAAAAATCCTCAGAAAGATTTGCCTCGGGGGATTTTGGGTTCCTTAGGGATTTGTACGGTCGCGTATATCATAACGGCTCTTGTGCTAACAGGGATCGTCAGTTACAAAATGTTACACGTCGCAGATCCGATGGCCGTAGCCTTGAATGCGATGGGACCCGCCTTTTTCTGGGTCGCATTCATTGTAAAGCTAGCCATCCTGGCAGGACTTGCTTCGGTGGTCTTGGTGCAATTGCTTGGCCAGACAAGAGTTTTTCTAGCCATTGGAAAAGATGGACTTCTGCCTAAACGATTCTCCCGTATCCATAGCAAAACAAGAAGCCCCGTTTTTGCAACTGTTGTGACAACAATCATTGCAATGCTCCTATCAGGCCTTTTTGCAGTCGATGTCTTAGGACAGCTTGTTTCTATGACTACTTTGCTAATTTTTGGAATCGTCTGTTTGGGAGTTTGGATCTTACGCCATACCCACCCAGAATTCAAACGTCCCTTTAGAGTCCCTTTTGTCCCTTGGGTTCCTCTTGCAGGGATCGTCACTTGCTTCATCCAAATGCTCTGCTTGCCTTTAGTGACCTGGCTGCAGCTGCTCCTCTGGATTGGGCTCGGTCTGATCATTTATTTTGGCTATAGCATCAAGCATAGCAAAATCCGCAAAGAGCATTCGGCAGCGAAAGAATAAACTTAAATCGATCTTTTTGTTAGCCTTCTCTTTAACATGTTGAGGCTCCAATGCCAAAAGTTCAAGTAGACAGCCGTCATTTTTATTATGAAATCGAGGGAAAAGGGCCTCCTTTAGTCCTGATCGCGGGATATTGCAGCGATCACCATCTCTGGGACACTGTGCGGGAAGGATTGGCCAGCCATTTCCAACTTCTTCTATTTGACAATCGGGGAATCGGCCAAAGCGATCCAGTCCAGAGTGCTTATTCCGTTGAGGACATGGCTGACGATACATACAAGATCATCCATCACCTTAAGCTGAAAGCTCCTCATATTCTAGGCAGCTCTATGGGCGCCTCCGTAGCGCAGACTCTTGCAAAAAAGCATGCCAAAGAACTCGGGAAAGTTATCCTAGCCTACCCTTTTCTCAAGCTCAATCCTGTATCAGCTGCGGCTACAAGATTCTTGTTCCATCTTCGCATGGATGGCGTCCATCCTGCTCGCCTCGCAGAAGGAGTGTTGCCTTGGCTTTTTTCAAGAGACTTTATGTCTGACTCAAAGAAGGTTTCCTTTTGCATAGATCTTATCTCCAAACCTCCCCATCCTCTTTCTCAGACCGCACAGAAGTTCCAATTGGAAGCCCTTGTGGAATTCGATTCAACTTCTTGGTTTCATACCATCAAAACCCCTTTGCTGATCATGGGTGGTGAAGAAGATATTCTTTGTCCGCCTTGGGAAATCCAGGAAATTGCTAAAGGGATGAGTCACGCGCAATTCAAATTGATCCCTAAGATGAGTCATGCGTTTCATATCGAAAAACCGGAAGAGTTTATTCCCCTAGCCATTGAGTTTCTAAAAAAATGATTTCAGAAAAAAATCGAAAATGGTGGGGTCTTTGCGCCCTAGTTCCTTCCCTCGCCATGATCTTTCTCGACCAGAGCGTTCTTCCTGTTGCACTCCCGACCATTCAAAGAGAATTGGGAGCTGGCAGCATTGCACTGGAATGGACCGTTAACGCCTATATTTTGGCGACTGCCGTGTTCGTTTTAGCTGCAGGGAAGGTAGGGGATTGGATTGGCCATAAACAAGCGTTTATTTTTGGAGTCCTTCTCTTTGCTATCGCTTCTTTGCTGTGCGGGATGAGTTTGAACGTTCTGTTCTTAATCGCCGCAAGGACTTTGCAAGGCATTGGAGCCGCTCTGATCTTTCCTTCTTCAACTGTTTTATTGATGGCCCTTTTTCCCCAAAAAGAAAGAGGAAAAGCCACAGGAATCAATGTGAGCGTGAGCTCTTTGTTTCTCATCATGGGGCCCTTGATCGGCGGTTATTTTACTGAAGCGATTTCCTGGAGATGGATTTTTTGGATCAACATTCCACTTGCATTATTAGCGATTATTCTCGTTGCAGTTCTGATTCCTATTTCACCGAAAGGGGAAGGAAAGATCGATCTTTGGGGCTTTCTCTTTTTCGTTTCAGGGTCTAGCTTTTTAGTGGCTGCCATCATGCAAGCAAGGGAATGGGGTTGGTTATCGATGAAGATCTTTACCCTTCTTTTTGTGAGCCTTTTGAGCGCAATTTGTTTGCTTTGGCGTGAAAAGAAAGCAAAGCATCCATTCTTGGATCTTTCGCTCTTTAAACATCCCGTTTTTAAAGCGGTAAACATCACTGTTTTTTCGATCCAATTTATCTTAATGATCAGCGTCTTCCGGGCGATCTTCTTTCAAGAGGGGCTCGAGTGGTCTCCTATAAAAACTGGACTTGTTACGTTTCTCTCTTCTGTTCCAGTCTTATTTATTTCTCCGGTAGGAGGATATCTTTCTGATAAATTCGGCCCTAAATTGCCGATTGCGATCGGATTTTCTTTTTTGATTTACTCGTTTGTTTGGATCGGGTTATTCGTACAAAGTTCATTGGGGATCCTGATTTTAGGTCTATTCGCGTTTGGTTTTGGGATTCCTCTTGTTTTCACGCCTGCCTATGCTTCAGCAATGGGCGCGGTGCCTCCGCAAAAAGCGGGGATTGCCTTTGGAACGATTGCTACGCTTCGCTCTTTGGGAGGGAGCTTAGGGATCGCGGTCATTGGCTCTTTAATCGACACGATTGAATATGGATCTTTTAAAAATCTTCTTTCGGGCTTATCACTGAACACTACCGAGATCGAGTCCCTCATTTTAGGAGGGGAACCTGCGCAAAAAACTCTGCAAACACTTCCCAATTCAGACATTCCAAGGATTATGGGAGATCTTGGTATCGCAAGGTTTGACGGCTTTTTTTACTCCCATCTGATACTCGCTTTTCTTTTGGTCATCATCTTTGCTTTCGTCTTCGTTCTCTATAATAGAAAATCCTCCCACCATTTGCCCAAAGCTCCTGCACAAGGATGGGATTAAAACAATTTCTTGTCGTTTGTAACATTAATTGTTAGGGTGTTTTTAATTTCTTATTTAATTATAATTAACTTCGGTAGAAGGTGGGTTAATTATGTCATTCGTAGGAATACAACAGATTGCACGTCCTGATTTGCAGCCAGGAATGGTCTATAGTGATGACCAGCTGATCGATAGCAAGGAAAGATTTGAATGGATCCAGGCTCCTTTTTGGAAAGCGCGCCTCGATAAAGATCCTGTTAGATCATTTTTTACGGATGTTTGCTCCATCTTCAAGGAAAAAATTGGCATTCAGAACGATCGTCTATTCAAAAAAGTTTGGGACCAAGCTCTAGCAAACCATCATATTGATTGGGACCCCTTTAAACCGCTGACTGTTGGAACATTCAATAAGATCGAAGCGGCCCTGCAAGCCACGCTCGTTTTTCATGGCCCTGGAATGGAAGTAGAGGGAAGAGCGGATGACAATCAAGTCCACGATATTGTTGAATTTCTTTTAGGAAGAGGATCTCCTTCTTCGGAATGGGTTAATTGGAAAAATATTAAGGGGATCCTCTTAAAAAAAGATCCGCAGCTTTTACGGGCTATGAGAGAGGAGTTCCGAGTTGTCCTTCAATCTTGCGGCGCCCATCTTCCTGAACCGGGCTCCTCTGAAGAAATTCTCTTCAAGGCTTTCGTTGGAAATATAGTGGCCCTCCTTCCGTTCAGCTATCCTATCGAAGGGGAGCAGTTCGTCATCCCTCAAAAAGTGGGTGAAGAGTGGAAGAATGTAACCTATACTGTGGACAAGAAAATTGAACTGACACCGAAGTGGTTCTCTTCTCCTATTGTAGCTTATGGACTCGCCTCAGAAGAAGGACCTCCTATTTTAACATTTTTAGGAACGACGTTCCCTGCTGGAGAAGGTTATGTGGCAACGCTCCTTTCAGATTTTACCCCAGGAATGTCTGTAGGACATGCTCCTTATCTATATGGGAAAAAGAACCTTACCGAATGGCTTGAGAATAAAAATAACGTGGGACTCTATGGAATGAGCCTCGGCGGAGCCATGACTTTCCAAGTGCTGCGGCATCATAAAGAGAGAATCGGCCAGGTAAATGCATATAATCCTCCTGGACTCTATCCTTGGGATTGGAGTGGCAGAGGGATTGATTTTCCCCCCGTAAATATCTTCTATCAGGAAAACGATCTCGTTGGAACGATGGGGATGTTCCCTAAAGGGGAAAATGTCAATGTATACCGCTTGGTTCGGGAAGATAAAGAAAACAGCCTAAAAGCCCATGCACGGGTCTATTCAGGCAGTGAGAATGTCACTATTTTGAAAAGCGACCCAAGTTACGAGAATGGGCGCCTATCGCGTAAAGTCCTGACAGCCTTGCATATGATCCTCGGCTTAGCGCTAGCGTTTATTCCGATTCTTTGCGCTTACCTCTTTTATTTGCTCATTGCGGCTCTTGCTTGGCCTGCTCAAAAAATCGCTAAGCTTACTTAACCTCAACGATAAAGACCTCGATCGGCTCATCGGATTCATTGATGTCTCCATGCAGCTCTCCTTCGGGGTCTACTCCCAGCCAGATGGCTTTCCCTGTTTCTAATTGAATATAAGAAACTTCCCCAAGTTCAGTGATCCTTTTCAAAGTCCCCCCTTTAATAGGAATGCAAAGCCGCGCTTTGTCATGGCGGTGCATCTTCAAAGGGCTGAATGGGTTGAATGTAGTTTTCCATACGCGGACCTTCTCATTGTCCACTTGCAGAATTCGATGAGTTTCTCTGGTTGGCGAAAGAGAAAAATCGATTTCGTCGCTAAAAGCAAAAGCGCTCAGATTCATGAAGATAGTTAACCATTTTGACATAAAGACTCTCCTGAAAAGTTTAGAACCATAGAAGAGCGATCTGTTTTCTTCAAGAACCTTGTTTTTAATTGATTTAAGATTTCTGATATTTAATGTGTTAATTACGAAATCGTCAATTTAATTGCAATTAAAATTGGAGTTAGTAAAAATAAGCCTAGGGGCGTGATCCGACAGCGGATTATGCCATCCGAAACAATGCCCGGCGTAGTAAGGAGGAAACCCAATGTCAGACAATCAAGATTTCTCGGCATATCCTGCTGAGAATAACAACCAAGAGGATCGGTTCGAACCTATGGCAGTCTTGCCTGCCCAAGAGGAGAAAGCCGAAAGAAAATCCTACAATTTGCAAGATCTCGGCACTTCAGTCGATGGACAGAGCTATTTCCTCGGTGAAGTACCCCAGTCTTATCAAGTAGACCCACAAGCTTTCCTACCATTGAACTCTGATCGGCTGGTTGGAGCTGTCAATGTTGTAGAGCAAGTTTTGAGCGAAGTTGGCATATTGATCCAAGATGAAGTCAACATGATTCAGAAATTCCAGAAGAAGATCAATTTCTGGGAAGATCGAATCGAAAAAAATAAAGCTCAAGTTCAAAAGAACTTGAATCAGATCAAACAAAACAATATCGACGCTATCTACGACAAGAAAAACCGCGACTATTGGTTATCGCGCTCTGAGGAAGTCGAAATCGACTATTCTCATGCAGAAGTTTCTAACCGCACTCAAGATTGGGCATGGCTCATCAAGAAATACGGTTTGAAAAATGCTGATGGCACAGAAATCAGCAGCAAAAATTCTTGTGTAGAAGAGCTTTGCAATGGCGAAGCTAATAATCTTGCTACCGAATATCGCGGAACAGGAAATAAATACGAAAGCGCAAGAAAAGCGAAAGAAGCTGATAACAGCAAAATGATTCGCGAAAATGCTAAAATGCAGAACATGAATGAATTGCTCCAGTCGTATATCGCAGCATCTTATGCTAACGATATCGAACCTCTCCAAGATGGCGTATTGCTTCTCAAAGAACTCGGCGTGAAGCTGAAATCTTTGGCACAAGAAGGCAACAAAGCTACTTATGGCGATCTGAGAGCTTGGGCTGAAACTTTCTTGAATGATTTCATTAAAGCAAACCCAAGAGTTCCTCAAGCTGTTGTTACTGAATTTAGAAAATTGACATCGATCCCTCTTCCAGCAGACCATTGCTAAGGGCATCGGTTAAAGCCTTATTTCGTCCGAGGGCGCAGTCCTTTAAAGACTGCGCCTTTTTCTTTTTAATTAAAAAGTGTACTCTTTCATCCCATGCAGAAAAACCTTTTAGAAGAGCTATACCGTAAGCATCACGAGAAAGGGGATCGCTATGGATATCTTTTTTGCCATGGGAAGAGAGCTCCCTATCTAAAAAAATGGATCGGAACGGGCAAACGGGTTCTCGATCTTGGCTGCCGCGATGGGATGCTGACTCAGACGTATGCTTCAGGAAATGAAGTGATCGGTGTAGACATCGATCAAAAAGCTCTTGAGTTGATCCGTAGGCGTCTAGGGATAGAGACAAAATGGCTCGATTTAAATGCTGAATGGCCTTTTGAGCCCCAGTCTTTCGATGTCATTGTAGCTTGCGAGATTGTGGAGCATCTGTTTTTCCTCGATCATTTTCTCCAAAATCTTTCAAAGACCTTGAAGCCTGGCGGAGTGTTTATTGGATCTGTTCCCAATGCATTTCGAATCAGGAACCGGATGAAGTTTTTAGGGGGAAAAGATTTTGATAAAGACCCAACGCATGTTCGTTTCTTCTCCTATCATAAATTGGAAACTCTTCTGAATAGCATTTTCCAAAATGTTGAGATCATTCCAGTGCAGGGAAAAATATTGCCTTTCGTGCCGGTATCTTCGGCGCTACCTCGCGTTCTCGGCCGCTTTTTTGCTAAAGACCTTCTCTGGCGCTGCAAAAAAAATATGAAATAGGAATGCTGAATGCTGAAAACGTCGGGGCTTCGCCCCCGCACCCCAGTATAAGGAGTTCAGGTTTTTGTTTTTTTAGAGATGCAAATCAAAATGGCTATTAGTTCTTCTGCTTCTTTTGCGAGCAAAGATAGCTTTTTTTGGGAAACAATTTTTCCTTCAATGAGAAGTTCTATCCAGTAGAGAGATTCTTCAAGTTCTTGAATGCTCAATTCAATTTTTGCTGTAAATTCTGCTGAAGATCTGCCACGAAAAGCTTCTCTAAAATTTGCACCTACTGA
>CAZXVU010000101.1:0-7977 GCA_964644465.1 uncultured bacterium | reverse complement strand
CTTCTTTTTTTCTTGCTTTCAACGCTTTTTTTGAGAGAATCAAGCTTTACTTATGAAAAAGCTTGTCCTTTTTCTCTTTTTGATCGCCTTCGTGTTCGCGGGTTCTTTCTTATCCGCACGCTGGGTCCGTTTGCAAAAAAATGCAGTTGCCTCGGCAGAGAAAGGCTTTCTGGACAATGGCTTTAAAGCCAATCCCTATCCATTGAAAAATCATCCATTTGTCATTGTCATCATCGGCACAAATAATGGGGCGAGCTTACAAAAAACTCTCGATTCGGTGTTTTCCCAAAATTATGAGCATTTTAGAGTCGTCTATATCGACGACGCCTCCGATGATGGGAGTTTTGAACTGGCTCGCGATTTGATCTACGACAGCAAGTTTTTGGCCGATGTCACTTTAGCCCATAATGAAGAAAGGCTTGGAGTGTTGGCTAACCTTTTTCGCGCCGTTCAATCTTGCAAAGATGAGGAAATTGTTGTTGTTCTTCATGGAGAAGATTGGCTGGCCCACGAATGGGTCTTGCAGCGGCTCAATGCCTATTATGCCGATACCGATCTTTGGCTTACATATGGACAGTACCGTGATTTTCCCAACTTCCAAGCAGGATCATGCCGTCCCTTTAGGCTCCAAGATTGGAAAGAGCATGGCTTCAGAGGACACTCTTTCATCACTTCCCATCTAAAGACATTCTATGCAGGTCTTTTCAAGAAGATTCGGGAAGGGGATTTTATTTATCAGGGAAAATTCTTATCCGCGCATTCCGAAATGGCCTACATGGTCCCAATGCTGGAGATGGCGAAGGAACATTTCCAATTCATTCCTGAGATCTTGTATATTAGCAACCGCGGAGTCCCGCAAAAAGAAGATAGGGATCTTCTCATGCGTTGCGAAAGGTTTGTGCGAAGTTTGAATTCCTATTCTGCCTTAGCATTGCTTAGCTTTGAACCAGAGAGCGAGAAACAATAATGGGGCGGATCTGGTTTTTCATTTTTTTGATGGGAGTCGCAGCTTTTGGCTACTGGACAGGGCTTGGGCCTCAGTCGAAAAAAGATTCTTTGGGATCTCTTCCAGGAATTTGTCCATCAAAAGATTTTCCATTGACGGAACATAAATCTTTTGCTGTTGTGATTTATGCGTACAACCAAAGCTTATGGTGCCAGCGGGCTCTCCGCTCTGTTTTTGAACAAGATTTTGATTATTATCGAGTGATTTTCATCGATGACGGCTCGACAGATGGAACCTCGGAAATCGCGCAGCAATTCATCGTAGACAACCATCAGGACCATCGAGTCATTGTCATCCGCAATGAGCAACATTTAGGGCCAGTAGCTTGTCTTTATCGTGCGATCGACAGCTGCCTCGACAAAGAAATCATCATTCCTCTCGATGCAAAAGATTGGCTAGCGCATTCAATGACTCTAACACGGCAGAATGCAATCTATCAAAATCCCGATGTTTGGATGACCTTTGGCCAATCGATCCAATATCCCTCCTATGAAATTTTCAGCCCTATTCTTTCTGATCTCATGAATCGAAAGGGGCAATTCCATTTCCCTTGCTCTTTCTATTCCGCCCTTTTTAAGGAAATACACCTTCAGGACTTGTTCAAAAAAGGATTGTTCGCAAAGGCTAAGGAAGCTTTTTTAATTCCTCTGATTGAGCTTTCAGGAGGAAGGTATCGGATCTTATCAGAACCCATTACGTTTTTTAATGCGGCGAGCAGTTTTAAGGTAGGAGATCCCTTTCCCATTTGCCCTACTTATATGCCTTTAGTTGAGTTTCCCAAGCCCAGAGAGCCCAATCTAAGGACAGATATCCTTCTTTTTTCCTATAACAGGCCGATGCAGCTTTACGCCTGCTTGGAATCGATGGAGCGCTATGTCAGCGGCTTCGAAAAAATTTCTGTTTTATATCGGGCCGATGATTCTTTTGTCCCAGCGTACGAAAATGTCAAAGAGGCTTTTCCCCATGTCCATTTTTCTGTCCAAGGCCAAGAAACAAAATATGATTTTAAATCGAAGTTCATGAAAGTTCTTTTCGATTCCCCTTCAGAATATGTTCTTTTTGCCGTAGACGACCTCATTGTGAAGGATTTTGTCGATTTGAAACTCTGCATGAATATGATGGAGAAAACGAGGGCTTATGGGTTTTATCTCCGTTTTGGAAAGCATGTGAATCACTCCTATCAACTGGGACGGCCCCAAGAAGTACCCCCGAGCGTTCCTCTTGCAAGCGGCGTATACGCCTGGGATATTTGCAATAGCCAGTCAGATTGGGGTTTTCCCAATTCATTGGACCTGACCCTCTTTCGCAAATCGGACATAAAAGAAGCTTTTTCTGAAATGAGGTACGCAACTCCCAATAGTCTGGAATACAAATGGGCGCAAAAATATATGCCGGAGGAAGCGATTGGACTTTATTTTGAAACGTCCAAAATGGTGAATCTTCCTTTAAACATTGTTGGAAAATCGGGAAATCCATGCAATAACTCCCTCGACACAAAGGAACTTCTTGCGAAGTTCAACGAGGGGCTAAAAATCGATATTGAACCGCTCTATAAAATCGAGAACGCATCGCCTCATTACGATTACGTTCCTGAATTTGTATTGCGTTAGGCTGAAGGAGCAGCTGTTTGAACGCCGCCAATATGTTGTTGATACGACAGCCAATCTTCTCCGCACATTTTTAAATTAGCAGCTAAACACTTTGCGGATTTTCTAGCAGCATGCTCTTCTTTGGGGCCTAAATCTTCAGAAATACTCTTTTGATTCAGCTCTCTTTTGCTCATCATTCCGCGAAGAACATTGTCGCAATTTTCTGCTAGCCATTGAGTGGCTTCTACAGTTTGATCGGAACCTTCCACTAAACCTCGCGAAGGGTCCACTTTACCGGTGTTTTTCGGAGCTGGGCTGGCCTGGTGTGAACGAGAGCCCTCGGGTATTCTTGCTGACATAGAGTCCTCCTATAGGAGTTAAAAAGAAAAATTTTACGTTATAATAAAGAAAAGATTTTGTCCAATTATACTTTAGGTAAACTGAGGCGCTCTTGGCTCTGAATGCCTAAACGGAAATCATTATTCATTCTGGCAAATTCGTTGCGGAGGCTTGCAAGTGCGCTTAAAGGGGTATCTACAGAATCTTTCGAATGGTCAGAAGAAGGCTCAAGATGCGCCGATTCTGTGCGAGAAGCGTTTTCCACTTCAAGAGAAGTATATCTCGAATAGATTGAATTTAGTGATTCCATATTAATACAAATGTTTTGTTCCGTTATTCAATTATTACATAATAATATTTAATTATCAATTATATTCTCTGTGTTTCGTGTTGTAAGTCGTTTGCATTCAGGTTGATAGGTTTCTGGAAAAAGATATCCCTTTAAAATGAAAGGGTTTATAAACCTTCAAAAACCCTAGAAAAAGACTGGCTCTAAACCCCTGCAAAGTTAAAAATAGGGGGAAAAAATAGGGTGTACGACCCGCTATCGGGTCTAGTGAATTTTTTTCTGCATCTTTTTCGCCCCAGCGCTCCGCTCGATCTTGCAAACTTCCAGAAGTTTGCGGCGCTCTCCGCAACGCACTGGGACAAAAAATCTCGCAGCCAAAATTCACAGAACCCAACAACGAGCCGTATAGCATGAATTTCTTTTGGAGGATGATTTCTTATCTTGTCCTAGGCGTACTTTCCTTGCGCTACAGGATTAAAATCATTGGATTGGAGAACTTGAATCCTGAGCGCTTAAATAAAGAAGGGGGGATCATCTTTCTTCCGAATCATCCCGCGCATATGGATCCTTTAATTCTCTTTTGTGTGCTTTGGCCAAAATACCGAATACGGCCTCTGGTGATCGAATACATATACCGCCTGCCTTTGCTGCAAATTGCCCACAAACTCATCCGATCCCTCCCAGTTCCCAACTTTGATCTGTCCATCAACCAGTATAAAATCAAGCGAGCCGAAGCATCGATGCAGGAGATCGCAGAGGGACTGAAAAATAAAGAAAATTTCATTGTATATCCCGCTGGTAGACTAAAAAATACTGGCAAAGAAGTTTTAGGGGGATCTTCGGCCGCACATGCTCTTGTTCAGGAATGTCCGGAAAGCAATATTGTTTTGATCCGAACAACAGGTCTTTGGGGAAGCAGCTTTTCCCGAGCTCTTCTGGGGCGCGCACCCTCTCTGACTCATACCCTTTTACGATCTCTCACAATCCTTGCCAAAAACCTCATATTCTTTGCCCCGCGTCGCAATATAACGATTGAAATTGAGCCCAACCCTTCTGATTTTCCCAGATCGGGCGATCGCTTGGAGATCAACCGATACCTCGAAAATTGGTACAATAGATATCCCGATGAAGTGGGAAATGTTCATGAGATTGAACCCGTAAAGCTCGTATCTTATAGTTTATGGCGCGACGAGTTTCCAAAAGTCTATAAGCCCAAAAAAAAGAGAGAAGTAGAAAACACCACAGTTTCGGAAGAAGTTCGTTCTAAAGTTTACGCAGAAATTCACAAGATCTTAGAAAAACCAGATCTAGAGATCCGCCCTGAGATGAATCTAGCCCTCGATTTAGGGATGGACTCTCTCAATATCGCTGAAATGATTGTATTCCTATCCCGCAATTTCGATGTGGGAGATATACATCCCGAAGATATGGAAAGCGTCCAAAGCGTTCTCGAGCTCGCTGAGGGGACGCGGGTTTCCGAAGCCTCTTTGCAACCGCCGCCTGCGTATACTTGGCCAACCGAAAGAAATCGGATTGAGCCTACTATGCCTTTGGGTCGCACTTTTTCTGAGGCTTTTTTGAATATTTGCCAAAGAATGAAGACCTTCGCTGCATGCGGCGATGACACAATCGGCGTGATCCACTATCAAAAGATGAAACGATCTGTGCTTGTCCTGGCTCAATACTTCCGCACCTTGCCCGATAGCCATGTAGCCGTTCTTCTACCCGCTTCAGCCGGAACCTACATTACGATCCTCGCTCTGCAATTTGCGGGTAAAACTCCCGTCATGCTCAATTGGACCTTGGGGCCCCGCTATTTAGAAGATATGATGAAACTCACTGGGGCAAAAAAAGTCGTTACTTCCTGGAAATTCCTCGATCGCGTTATGGGTGTTGATTTCGGCAATTTGATTGATCAATTTCTTCTTTTAGAAGATATCCGGCAACAGCTGTCGCTCTCGATGAAACTCCGGGGCATTTTCTATTCCCATTGCTCTGTTCCTTTCGTTTTAAGGGCCTACAATCAGGAAAAAATCAATGAGAATGACCCAGCTGTAATCCTTTTCACAAGCGGCACTGAGGCGGCCCCAAAAGGCGTCCCGCTTTCCCATAAGAATATCATTTCGAATTTACGCTCCGCATTGCAATGCATCTATGTGAAATCAGACGATGCTCTCTATGGAATTTTGCCCCCGTTTCATTCCTTCGGATTCTCTGTTGCCGGCTTCTTCCCGCTCTTCATCGGCGTACGCGTGGCTTTCTATCCAGATCCCACAGATAGTTTTGCTTTAGCTGAAGGCTTCGAACGTTGGAAAATCACTATTTTTTGCGGGGCGCCCAGTTTCTTAAAAGGACTCTTTCACGCAGCAAAAAATGAGTCATTGAAAACAGCCCGCCTCTTTGTTACGGGCGCAGAAAAAGCTCCCAAAGAACTCTTCGAAAGAGCTGCAAAAGTAGGAAAAGGAGTCCAGTTGCTGGAAGGTTACGGGATTACCGAATGTTCTCCTGTTTTAACGATTACAAGGCCGAATATCCCTCCAAAAGGCGTTGGACAGCCCTTGCCCGATGTAGAGCTCTGCATGATCCATCCTGAAACTTTAGAACTATTGCCAAAAGGAAAAGAAGGGGAGATCTGCGCAAGAGGTCCCAACATTTTTAACGGATACATCGGCAATCCGCGGACGCCTTTCATTGAAATTGTAGGCAAACGTTGGTACCGGACTGGCGATATTGGCTATCTAGACGAGAAAGATAATCTCATTCTATCGGGCCGCTTTAAGCGCTTCACTAAAGTAGGCGGGGAGATGATCAGCTTAGGCGCTGTGGAAGAAATCTTGTTCAAAGAACTCGTCGGAAAAGGAAAGATCTCTTCAGAAATTCCATCGATTGCCGTTTGCGCCGACGAAAGAAACCCAGATAAGTCGCAATTGGTTCTCTTCACAACGATCCCCATGGACACAGATTCAGCCAATGAGATCTTGAACCACTCTGGATTCTCCCGTTTGATCAAAATCTCTTTAGTCAAACAAATTGATGAAATCCCTCTGATGGGAACTGGGAAAACCGATTATCGTAAACTCCAAAGCATGTTGGAATAGTATGCATTTGAAATTATTTAACACTGAGACCCGAGAAAAAGAAGAAGTCTTCCCCCACCACGGTTCAATCATCCGGATGTATACCTGCGGCCCTACGATTTACGATTTCGCCCATATCGGCAATTTCCGAACCTATGTATTTGAAGATCTCCTGCGGCGGACGATCCAATATTTTGGATTCAAGATCGAACAGGCGATGAACATCACAGACATCGACGATAAGACGATCAAGGGCGCGATCGTCAAAAAAATCCCCCTGAAAGCCTATACACAGCCGTTCCAGATCGCTTTCTTTGAAGATCTCCATACGCTCCATATCCAAAAAGCGGAACACTATCCAGCCGCAACTGAATATATTCCTGAGATGATCGATCTCATCCAAAAGCTCATCGAAAAAGGGTGCGCTTACAAGAGCTCGAATGGGAGCATCTACTTTTCCATCCGGAGCTTTTCTACCTATGGAAGACTTTCTCATCTCGATCTCTCCGGTTTGAAAGTGAATGCTTCGGGAGAAAACGAAGCCGATGAATATGATAAAGAAAATATCTCAGATTTTGTCCTTTGGAAAGCCTATGATCCCGAACGGGATGGTGAGATCTACTGGGAAAGCCCCTTCGGCAAAGGCCGCCCTGGCTGGCATATCGAATGCTCCGCCATGGCCATGAAACTCCTCGGAGAGACGATCGACATCCATTGCGGAGGCGTCGACAATATGTTTCCTCACCATGAGAACGAGATCGCACAATCAGAGTGCTGCTCCGGCCATCGTTTTGTCCATCATTGGGTCCATGTCGAACATCTTCTGGTCGACCACAAAAAAATGTCAAAAAGCTTAGGCAATTTTTACACCCTTCGCAATCTGATCCAAAAGGGCTATACCGGCCCTGAAGTGCGCTATCTTCTCCTATCTACCCACTATCGGACGCAGCTCAATTTCACCTTTGCCGGACTAGACGCCGCCCGAGCCAGCCTGCAGCGCATTTCCGATCTGATCCACCGCCTCAAAGAAATCCGCATCATCCAGACCACAGACAATGCTTCAGGAGTCCTTTCCAAAGCCGAACTCCGGTTCAAAACGGCTCTTGCGGACGACATCAATATCTCCGCTGCTTTGGCCGCGCTTTTCGATCTGATCCGCGAACTCAATGCCCTTTGCGATGAAGAAAAACTCGGTCGGAATGAAGCCGATGACGCCCTTCGTCTCCTCAGCGAATGGGACCAAGTCCTCGCCGTATTACCCCTGCAAAAAAGAGAAGAGGAAATCCCTCTCGATCTCCTCCACTTGTTGGAAAAGCGGGAAACAGCGCGAAGAGAGAAAAATTATAAAATCAGCGATGAGATGCGCGATGCAATCCATGCCCGCGGTTATCTCATCGAAGACACACCCACAGGAGCCAGGCTGAAGAAAAAATGAACCAGAAAAGCACAACCCCAGATGAGCGATTTCTCGCTAAACTGTATCAAACTGCAATGCAAAACGGAGATCCTTTTTCCGAAATGGACTATCGGGGGATTGCAGCATCGATCGGTTTGAAAGAAACCGCGACTAAAAATATCGTCAAACATTTAGCGCAAGCGAATTTCATCAAGAAAGTGGATGATACGACCCTTTACTTAACCCGGCATGGCTGCGATTTCGTCCTCCAGGAATTATGA
>CAZXVU010000100.1:0-7985 GCA_964644465.1 uncultured bacterium | reverse complement strand
CATCTGTTTTACAACTCCATCAGATTGCTGAGAAGATACCATGAAAGCGATTCCAGGGAGTTTTTCCTTCATCTCTATTGCCATCCCGCAGAGCATCACATAGCCAAGTTCCTTTTCACTGATTTTTTCTTCAAGACAGGCTCGGATCGCTATTCTCCGAATTTCTTCTATGTCTTTCCAGCTCGTTGGATTTGTCCGCAATTGAGCGATCTGCTCGTTGGATACCGTCCCCTTTCTGCTCTCGGCCAAAATCTCTTCTTTGAGCCCTGGCGGCAATCTTTTAAAAAGCTCTTTTTTTAAGTTTTTTTCAACCGTTTTTACCCGGTTTGTACAGCTTTGTGCCGCTAATGAATAACCGCCATAAGCAGCGATGGTTGTGAGGGCTAACGGAATCCCCCCTAAATAGGCTATAGCCCCGACAGTAACAGCTCCAAGGGCAGCCTTTATGGGCGTTGGAAGGAATGATTTAAAATAATTTATATTACTAGATACGCTATTCACGATAATTCCGTTATATTGTAAAAAATATTATATTATATCAATTAGTTTATCACAACACAAAATAAACAATATATAATTAATTATTGAACAACTCTAGTTTATCTCTTTATTAGGGAATTCAATGCGAAACAAGTAGCGAGATGATACAGCTTCTAAGTAAGCACTTCATCAATAATGCACCAACATTGTTCGCCTTCGATCGTGTTTGTTTCAGTGAGCCCAGCGGCGACGATCAAGGCCTTCCATAAAGTCCACGCGCGGCCCCGTGCCCATGTACCCTCATCGAGCGGAAGCATTTTGCGGAAGACTTTCCGGCTTTCTCCTTTGAACATGGTCCAGGCAATCGCCAGATCGCAGGCAGGGTCGCCAACCGACAGTTGTCCGAAATCGATGACAGCGCAAAGCTTTCCTTTTTTCACAAGCAGATTGCCAGCGCTCATATCGCCATGAACCCACACCGGAGAACCGTGCCAGCGAGTCGCAAGCGCCGTTTCCCAAACTTCGGTTGCAGTTTTGACATCGATCTTGCCTTGCAGAGCCCTGATTGCCTCCCTTGTCTCAACATCGTAGATCGTTAGAGCCCCTCCGCGATAGAAACTATGAGGTCCTGGCAATGGCCCATTTTTGGTATCGATGCTTTCTAGTGCGATCAAAAATTGCGCGAGGCTTGTTGCGAATTCACACAGATCGGTTATTTGTGCAGACGAAGCTGGCTCGCCCTCAAGCCAGCGATAAATAGACCATTTCCAAGGATAGCCAAAGGCTGGCTCTCCGATGGCCAAAGGCGCAGGAAACTGCAGGGGCAGCTTTGGCGCCAATTTTGGGAGCCAATGATTTTCCTTTTCCACTTGGGCTGCATATTCCGCAGCGCTTGGCATGCGCACCAGCATCTGATCGCCGAGATGAAAAGTTCTATTGTCCCATCCGCTGAGAGCAACAGGCCGGATAGGAAGATCTTTCCATTGCGGAAACTGGTCAGCCACTAATCTGCGCACAAGAGCAATATCGAACTTTTCTTTTTTCATTCAGCGGACCCCAAAAAAGACAAGTGTGTAGACACCCCTTTTTTATTACCTAAAAAAAAATCTTTTGATAAGTTCATTTTGATGGATAAGGCTAGCATAGCGACATATTTTTTTCTGAGCAGCTCTGCTCTTTTAGCAAATCCTCAATCCCCTGCTGTAATCGCAGGAGACGCCAGCTTTGAAATCCTCTCTCCTGAACTTTTAGAAATCGTTGTCTCTGATCGATCGATCCTCGAGTGGAAAGATTTTTCTATCGAAGCGGGAGAAACAGTCCGATTCACTCAACCGAATTCTTCGTCGGTTTCATTAAATCGGGTAATAGAGTCCTATCCAAGCCGTCTCATGGGCAATCTCGAAGCCAACGGACAGCTCCTTCTCATCAATCCCCATGGAATCTTAGTCGGAAAAGAAGCCAGGATCGACATGGGCTCTTTCATCGCGTCGACTCTCGATATTAAGTCATTCGATGCCGAATTTACATTTGAAGGCTCTTCAGATACTTCTGTGATCAATTTGGGAGAAATCCATGCTCTAGAGGGCAACGTGATTCTCATTGGCGGAAGAGTCACTAATGAAGGTTCAATTATTGCAAAAAATGGGTTGGCGGGGCTTGTTTCAGGAAGCGAGGTTCTTTTCAAACCAGCTGGCTTGGAGCGGATCTATGTTCGAGGGAAGTCTTTTTCCGATGTCTTTGTCCATGAAACGACTCATTCAGGATCGATCTCTTCCTTAGATGCGTATGTCTTAGGGGATAGAGTTCTCGTAATGGAAAATTCTATCATCGACGTCTCAGGCGATTTTGGGGGCGGAAAGGCTCTAATCGGCGGCGATTATCAGGGAACTAATGAGAACATAAGAAATGCCAGCCAAACTTGGGTGGGGCCGAATGCGATCATCGATGCAAGCGCTAAAAGCAAAGGAAACGGAGGTAAAATCATTGTTTGGGCTGATGATTGGACCCTATTTTCTGGAAATGGAATCGCTCAAGGAGGATCTCAGGAAGGAAATGGAGGCTTTGTCGAAATTTCTGGCCATGACCTCCACTTCTCAGGAGTTGTTTCAACGGCTGCTCCTTTTGGGAAAACGGGGATTTTGCTTCTCGACCCTGCAGATGTAACGATCAATGCAACAGGTCCCACATCGAATTGGAATCCAGTTTGTCCGACAGGATTTATTGGAAATCCTACGAATGTTGTGATTCTCAATACCGATTTGCAAAATGCTTTGAATGCATGCAATGTCGTCATCAATACGTCTACTTCGACTGGAGGAGGCGCAGGGAATATTCTTGTTTCCAACCCGGTAATGTGGGACTCAGCAAATAGTTTGACATTACAAACAACTACAGGGAATATCACCTGCAACGCAAGCATACAAAATGCGGGATCGGGCAATGTCATTTTGCTTGCGAATACAGGCCAATCGGTCTTTCTGAATAACAATAGCACAACTCAATCCGTATCTGTGGGTTCTCAACAAGGGATAACTCAGGTGGGGGCTACTGCTACTTGTAATCAACGGCCTCATTTGACTCTGATGATCACTGGGACTGGTCACTCTCCAGGCGCACAGTTAGGATATTTTTCTACGGCCCCCGATGGAATGGGTCGGCAACCTACAGGAAATATCAATGTAAGCTGTGGAAATTTATCGTTGAACTGCATGAATGCAGGAAGCACGATTGGAGTGGGGATTGGGCATGGAAGCGGAGATCTCTCTGGATTAGGGATTACAGGAACCCTTTCAGGCAATATAAATATTGATGCTTCAGGGACTATCGATATTACAAGTGGTCCAAGCGCTAGCGATGCGATCATTGGCAGCGGAGGAAGAAATATTACTACTCCCTTTAGTGTGACTAGCAATATCTGCGTCCGCGCTGGTGGAAATATCAATATAAAGAATCGCAATGTTTCAACTTCTTGCGGTGCCGTAATTGGCTCTCGTGCGCAAAATAATAATCTGTCATCGTTGAATGGAACGATCACAGTTTCTTCAGTCGGCAATATAAATATGGAAACTTTTGGCTCTGGAGGGTTTGCTGGAATTGGCCCTGTAACAGGGACAAATCAATCCATCGCGACGACAGATATCAGCGTAACATGCACAGGAACTCTTTCAATGACTACGCATTCCAATGCTTCAGGTTCTTTCTCTCTCATTGGAACGCGGGGAGCGCCTAACCTGCATCAGAATATCTCTGTTTCTGCTGGGGGTGCGATCACAATGACCCATGATGCTACTACACCTGATACTACAAGCTTTTGTGCAATTGGAGGGGGCGCGATATCAGGATCCATAGTGAATATTGTTGGCGGTGTTGTGAAAGTTTTTGCAGGAGGCGGCTGCACATTAAAAACTACGGGGACCAATGCATTTAATCAGCCTCTTTTCATCGGGTACCGGACATCAACTCAAAATATAAATGCTTCCACATCTTTGGCTGTTATGGGAGATTTGACCATTACACCTACCAACTCAGCGACTGGGATTCCTATCCGCATTTCTAGTCCTGGAGGGGATGTAAATGTCTCCGCGCAAGGGACTATCAGGGTCGATTCCACTTCAGGTGTTGGCGCCAATAACCAGAGTTTCATCGCGACTACCCGCACAACTGGAGGATTTACTCGGGTCTGGGCTGGCGGGCAGTTGAATGTAGTAAGCCCCAATACATTTATTATTGGAACGACTGCCGGAGCTGCAACTACTGGAACCTCTATCGATCTCCGGTCAGGTTTAGGGTTGCAAGTGCTCAATGGATTTACAACTCAAACGGGCTCAATCACTATTTCTCCCAATTATTACTTTGATGCCAGTGACCTTTGGACCATCAATAATAGCCAACTTCAGACCGTTTGCAAATTTGGCCCTCTCACAGATGCGGTTGTTGTAAATCCCTGCCTTTGCGTCAATGCTCCTACTGTAGGAGCAAACTCAACCGCAGTTACTGGTGACTGCGGCGATCTCAACTTAAACGGACAACTCTTTAGGACAACTAGCGGGGCGATTACCATCGAGTCTTCGGGGAATAGCAATGTCACGCCAAATTGTCCAGGCCAAGCTGCAGTTACAATTGGGGTAGGAGGTACTTTTCAGATCACAACTACCAGCGGCAAAATCCAAGTTCTCAAACTCCAAAATATCACTAACAATCAAGCCTTAACTACCACAAGCTCAATTGCAATTACAGCAAACCAAAACCTAACAGTCAACGCAGGGAGTCCTATTTCCAGCACGGGAGCCATGCCTGTAACTTTAATCGCGGGAAATACTCCTGCTCTTGTGGGAACTCTTACAATCAATGCTAATATATCCTCCGCAGGGGGCGATATCGTACTCCAATCTGGAAAGACTTTTAATTGTTCAATGCAATCAACCGGGAGTTCAATCAATCATGTTGCTGGCGCTGTCAATCCTGGCGCGGGCAATCTCACCGTGAATGCCAACTTCGATCTCAAATTATCAAGTCCTTCAAATCCGAGCATGACCGCTTCTACAGGCTTTTTTCATACTCAGGCAGGCCGCGATACGATCCTTACCAATACAACTATTTCAAAAACTGGAGCAGGAGTCACAGGAACTACAGATCTTCTCATGAGATCGGGAAGAAATATGACTTTGACCAATTCCAATATCCTTGCAGCCCCTTCCTTTGTCACTCTTGTGGTCGATAATTGTTTTCCAATCACGCCGTTAATAGGCCCTGGAGCTTTTACTCTCGATGCGACTAGCACACTTGTCAGCGATCCGGGCCAGCATTTAAGAATTTTCACTGCCAATCGGGCGCAAAATACAATCAGCGGGACCTTAAATGGACAATTTTTTGTTCCCGGTACGATTTTTGTCGACAGCGCTACAGAAGTCTGGTGCCAATATTTTGCCCTTCCCTTCCCCTATCCTTTCAATAATTTAGGGGATCCCTACACGATCTTCTACAAAAACTGCTTAGGAGCTGCTGCCAATCAGGCCAATATCATCGTTTCTCAATTCCTGATCGACCTCCATCCTTTCAACGAATTCCCAGGATGGCTGGAAGAATTCTATCTTAAGTTTCGAGGTTCAGAGTCAATTATTGCTTTAGCAGACGAACCCTATTATTTCCGCAGAAGAGAGCTCAAATTATTTAATCTTCCCAAATACTATACGATCATCACGAATGACACCTACCTCGAGAGGACAAAAGAGGGCGATTTGAGAGTCGGGGAAGATTGATCTTCCTAAGACTTCTTCTTTCTTTTCTCAGAACCGATCAAGATCGCTTTTTTCACCTTTTCTTTGGTGATGCGCACTCCGCGAGCCTGCGCTCCGACGATGGGGACATCCTTCAGTGCAAAGGTCCAGTTTTTCTTACCAGCGGAGGGAGCGAATTGGAGTTCGATCTCCGCATCGGGATTTGTGGAAATGTGCTCGAGCTCGACGGTTTCATCTAGATAGCGATAAGGTTTGTCGAGGATGTATTTCTCCACAACAAACCGTTTGGCCCAAACTTGGCCTGTCTGTTTATTTTTATAGACCACGTTCATGACTGTTTTCTTATCAGCGACGCCGGCCCAGATCAGATTCTCGAAATATTGTTTCTCGGGAACATTGACCGCTCTATAGGTGCCGTCTTTAGAGAAAACAAGGATCTTGTCGAAGTTCGTGCAATGGAACTGAGAGGCCCCTGAGACTTTGGTCCCAACAAAACCGGTAGTGAGATCGAATCCTACTTTTATTTCCTTCGTCTCGATGGCGCGGCGGTCAATCTCCTCGATGGCTTTAACACGGGTTTTACGCGGATATTCATTCCCGTATTTCACAACCAAATTCTTGAGATGCTCGATCGCATATTTTTTGACGTTTTTGAGATGTTTCTCCACACCGCGAAAGGTCTCTTCCAGAATCGCAATCTCATCTTTGTTCTTTTGGATGTCAAATTGAGAAATCCGGCGAATGGGTATTTGAAGGAGTTTCTCACGATCCTCATGAGTCGGCTCTCTGAGGAGCTTTTTCCGATACGGTTTGAAGGCCTCGTGAAGCGTCTCGTGGATTCCTTCGAGGGTTTTAACAACCTCTATTTTCTTATAGATTTTGTTCTCGATGAAAATTCTCTCCAGGGTCT
Organism: uncultured bacterium; assembly: GCA_964644465.1. GTDB lineage: Bacteria > Chlamydiota > Chlamydiia > Chlamydiales > SM23-39 > CAZXVU01. The sequence continues at coordinate 1,358 of CAZXVU010000100.1, read as the reverse complement.
TGTAGAAAATCTTTTCCAACAGCCTTTCTCGCTCGATCTCGAGCTCCCACTTCAAAAAGTGGACCACTTTATCTGCATTGTAAGCGAGGATCTCATGGACATCTGTCTCCCACGGCAGCCCCTCTTTGATCACGATGATCTGCGAATTCAATGAGACTTCACACTCTGTAAAGGCATAGAGGGCATCCAACAAATCTTCGGCATACTGTCCCCGCGGCAGCTTGATCTCGATTTCGACATCTCTTGCGGTGTAATCGTTGATCTCCTCAATCTTGATTTTGCCCTTCTTGGCTGCCTCATCGATGGAGCGGATCAGACTCTCTGTTGTAGTCCCATAGCAAATCTCTCGGATCACTAACGTTTTTGGGTCCTTGATCTCAATTTTTGCGCGGAGTTTTACCTTGCCTCTCCCTCTGTCGTATTCGCTCTTGTCCATGATCCCGCCGGTGGGGAAGTCGGGAAAGATTTTAAAGTTCCTCCCTTCTAAACAGGCGATTTCAGCTTCGAGAAGCTCGCTGAAGTTATGAGGCAGAATATGAGTTGCCATACCTACTGCGATCCCATCCGCTCCTTGCATCAGGAGAAGAGGAATTTTTGCAGGAAGCGTTACAGGCTCAAAATTCCTTCCATCATAGGAGGGGATTTTTTCTGTGATGTCGGGGTTGAAAAGCGTCTCGCGGGCAAGAGGAGAAAGCCTCGTTTCGATGTAGCGCGCGGCGGCAGAAGGATCTCCGGTGTAGATATTTCCAAAATTCCCCTGCCTGTCGAGCACAAAGCCTTTGTTTGCCAAGGTAATGAGCGCTTCATAGATGGGAGCATCTCCATGGGGATGGAGCTGCATCGTCTGGCCGACGATATTCGCGACTTTATGGAGCTTGTCATCATTCTGCCTCCATAGAATTTCGAGAATACGCCTTTGCACTGGCTTTAGCCCGTCGACCACATTAGGAATTGCACGGTCGAGGATGACATAGGAAGCGTACTTGATGAAGTGGTCCTTCATCTGCTCTTTTAAATCATCCATTGTCGCTCACAAGGTTTTGCATGATGAAAGATTTTCGAGCTGGTGTATTTTTGCCCATATAAAATTCGAGAGTCGGCTTAATATCAGAGAGGTTTTGGATGATCACGGGCAGTAAGCGGATATCCTTTGCGATGAACTGCTTGAATTCATTGGGAGAAATCTCTCCCAGACCTTTGAAGCGGGTGATCTCGATCCCTTTTTTGAGTTCCTGCTCGGCCTTCTTTTTTTCTTCCTCATTATAGCAATAGATCGTTTTTTCTTTGTTCCGCACTTTGAACAGAGGCGTTTCGAGAATATGGAGGTGGCCATTCAAGACAAGCCCTTCGAAATAGGT
>CAZXVU010000099.1:1433-8024 GCA_964644465.1 uncultured bacterium | reverse complement strand
TAGTATTTGTCGGCTTTTGCGGGATCGTATTTGAAATAGCGGCCATCGATCTCGACAGTGCGATAGACCCATTCTTCGTCGTTTTCCCGAAGGAGGCGGTCACAGCCCATGATAAAGCCTTTCAGGAAACCATACCGCTGCATAGCGAGCTGCATATATCGGGACGAAGTAGGACGGAAGTGGCTTCTAGGGCCATCGACAGGGGAGATCACTTCTTGATGGAATCGGATAACTGCATCGGCGACTTTGCTAGCAATAGATAGCTGGGGAGCATCTTCTTTTTGTGCAGGAACTCTCAAATCGCTGTCGTTTCCCCACGGCTCAAAATATCCCGGATTTCCCCAAGCACAATTAACCGCAAATAGGAAAGACAGGGCTATGATTATGGGGTGCGGGGGCGAAGCCCCGACGTTTTCATCATTCAGCATTCATATTTCCTATTTCCCAATGGGGTGCGGGGGCGAAGCCCCGACGTTTTCAGCATTCATAATTCATATTTCCTATTTAGAATGCATGTTCAAGCATGAGTACTGGGAAGAGTTTGTGCTCGTTCAGGACTACGGAAGCATTTTTTTCGTAGACCCGCTCGTTATAATATTTTGCTTCTTCTCCTGCGCCGTAAATTCCTCCAAAATACCAGCCTGATTCAAAAGCTGTGGTGATGATCCCCGCAGCTACATGGCCGTGATGGAAGAACTGATATGCCGCGGCGATGAATAGACCGTTGAGAAGAAAGGCGGTGAGCGCCGATTTGCGCTGACCAATATATAGATAGCCTGCTCCAGGAAGAAGAGCATTGAGCGCTTGCGCTCCTGCGACCGATTTTTTTTGCACATAATAACAGTCGAGCTGTCGATCTAAATAGGAATCTTGTTGGAACCCATCTGCAAAACATTCGATTTGGGCAATATCGCCTTCGCGGATAGCCCTGGAGACTTTCAGTTTTTCCCCAGTTTCTGGATAGGTCTGTTCGATGAGTTCTAAGATCCGAATTTGTTTTTCAGGGTCGTCCATTTCACGATAGCATTCATAAAGGACGAGCATGAGGTCGTGGTAGGCGGGAAAGCTTTTATCGACATTGGCGAGGCTGCTCCTTTCAAAGGATTCGATGGCCTCGTCGTATCTCTTCCCGAGGAAATAACAGAGGAGGATATCGTATTGGATCTCTGCTTTTCGAGGAGAAGAATCGATCAAGATTTCTGCGCGCTTGAAAGTTGAAATAGCGCGGTAGAGGTCGAGCTGATCGGCAAAAGCGCGGGCAATGATCATTTCTCTGCCCCAATCGGAGGCTCTCTCTTCTGGAGTCAGGGGAGGGAAAGCTCCTCCGAGGCATTGAAAATGCTGGTCTTGCAATTGATAAGAGACCCGGGGATCGATCCGATCGGGTACGCGGTAACAGGCTCCTATGCAAAGAGCCAGAAGAAGAACAAGAGGGGTTTTATTCATCATCTGCTGTCTTGATCAATTCCATCGATTCATCAAAGTTATGTTCGAGGAATGGAGTTCCAGATTGATCGCGGAAGTAATCTTCTTCTCTAGCAGTGAGTTTTCTCATGTCGTCGATGGAGTTGATGATATGAGGGCGAATGAAGATGACGATGTTCGAATTTACGACTGTGTCGGCAGCTCTAGAGAAAGCAGCTCCAATCACAGGCAGACCGCCTAAACAGGGGATGCCCGCTTTCGATTTCACATTGGAATTGTTCACCATTCCGCTCAAAATCAGGAAATTATCATCTGGGACGTGCACGGTTGTCTGCATGGTCGTCTTACTGGTGATAATCCCTTGGGCAGATTGCGCGTTGTTATTGAGCGTGGCAGAGGTGACGTCCGTGACGGTTTGCGATCGGTCGAGGTTGATATCGAGGGTCACAATATCGGAATTCCCCAAAACAGGAGTGATCGTCAGATTGAGTCCGATATCTCGGTATTCTATGTTCGCTGTATTGACAGTTGAGTTAGTGACGTTGTTGACGAAGGAACCTACAAAAGGAATGTTTTCGCCAACGAAAATCGTAGAGGTGCGCCCATCTTGCGTGATGATTTTTGGAGTCATCAGAACGGAGCTCTCATCATCTGTCTGCAAGGCTTGCAACAGAGATCCGAGAGTGAGGTAAGTTTGGCCATTATGGCGGATCACTTCGCCAATGACGCCTAAATCAAAACCGGCTCCTGGAGGTATCAATTGAGGAGTGGGAACGCTTGTCGCTGTCTGCGGGGTAGCCGGTGTCAGAGCGGCTAAATTCCTGGTGAACTGGTCATTATTAAATCCAGTGGTGTTGCCGGCTGACAAAGCCCCAGGATTTGTGTTGAAGGCGTTTGTGGCGAATTTATTTCGATATTTGTAGTTGCCGCCCCATTCTAAGCCGAAGGCAAGGGCATTTGTCATTGTTGTCTGGATGACCAGCATTTCAATGAATACTTGCTTCAGAGGGATATCGAGGTTTTTGATCAATTCTCGCAAACGGGTCAATGTTTCCTGATCGCCAGATGAAAGCAGGGAGTTGGTCGTCTCCAGCCACTGGATGGAATTGATCGAATTGAGGAGGTTCTGGTTGACAGGAGCATTGGAGAGGATCAAGTCTTTAGCGATTTGTCTGAGAGCGCCCTGGATCTCGTCCCCTTTGTGGAACTGGAGTTTATAGACAAGGAAGCTTGTGTTGTCGATGGCCTGGATGTTCGATTCTGGAGGCATTTCGGCCCCTTCCGGCAAATTCGAAGGGATGTCGAAAGCTTTCAACAGATCTTTGATCTGGTCGAGTGCTTTTGGAGATCCTGTAATCACGAGAGATTGCGTCTTTTCGATCCAGCGGATGGATGCGATCGCATCGAAAAGATCAGGATCGTTCAGCCCGCTAGCTCTTATGTTATCTGCGAAATCCTGAAGGATTTTTTCCAACTCTGGACCAGGCAGCGACATCGGTTTGTAGACATAAAAATTAGAAGCCCCTTTTGGTGCAGGAGGAAGAGGGGCGCCTTTGGTTGGCGCTGCTAGGGAGGACACATCAAATTCCTGAACAAGGGCTTGTACCTTGGTTAGAGCCTCTTCTGTTCCTGTGAACATCAAAGAATTCGTATCTTTCACAAATTTTACACTGCTTAGGGCGCTGAGAAAATCTTTATCTGAATTACCCGATTTTTTCAGGTCGGCTGACATCGCTTTTATAGAAGTCACGACTTGAGGTCCGCTGGCAGTTTTCAATTTATACAGAAGGAAAGTGGTTTTGCCGACATGCTGGATAGGGGTCATTTTCTCAGGAGCGACGTCGATATCGTGGATCAGAGCTTGAATTTTCTGCAGCGATTCAGGAGTGCCTGTGAAAATCAAGGAGTTGGTCGTTTCAACGTATTTAGCTGTTTCAATAGCAGTGAGAAGATTTGGGTCGGCTAGGTCTGCTTTTTTAAGGTTCGTTCCAACGTCATGCAGGGATTTCTGGATTTGAGAAGCAGTCAAATGGAGCGGCTTATACATAAAGAAATTGCTATTGACCGGTCCTTTTGAGGCAGTTGGCCGAGGATAATCATATTGAGCAATTAAGGCTTTTACTTCATCGATCGCTTTGGGATCGCCTGTCAGTAACAGAGAATTTGTTTCTTTGACATATTTCATCTTCTCAATGACATCGACGAGGCCTGAGTCTTTCATACCGGAAGACTTGAAACCTTTCGCCAAAGAATCTAGATCCTCTTCAATCACATCGCCTGTAGTATTCTGCAATTTGTAGATGTAATAGCCCGACTTAGGAGCTTGTTTTTGCTGCACTTCAGTTGTGTCGTAAGATCTCATCAGGTCTTTGACCTGATTGATGGCAGCGTCGCTGCCGCTGAACATGATGGAATGGGATTCAGGAATCCATTTGTTGGAGCGGATCACTTCAACAAGTTCTTCATTCCCGCCCTTTTTGTGTAAGGAATCGGCTACTTGGGTTAAGTATTGTTCTGCTTTCTCATGAGAAGCGAACTGAAGCTGGTAAAGGAAAAACCCTTTTTTCTCTGAGGGAACTCCTGAAGCCGGAGTATCAAATGTCTGCAGCAATTGTTTTAAGCGGTTGTTGGAGGTTTCGCTTCCTTGGAACATGAAAGAATGAGAAGGCTCGACCCATTTCATGGAGCGGATGGTGGAGATTAGATCTTCTTCCCCAGATTTTTTCCCAAGATTACTCGCTACCTGATTGAGATATTGCTCCACTTTGTCTTTAGAGGCGTATTGAGGCTGATACAGGAAAAAGCCTCTCTGTACAACTGGCTGCGCATTGCTGGGCAGATCGAAGTTTTTGAGAAGGTCTTTGATTCGGGTAATAGAAGGCTCTGGACCTTGGAACATGAAAGAGTGGGAAGGTTCGATCCATTTAGCTGTTTTGATCGTATCGATCAGATCGGCTTCATCATGTTTATTTAAGTTTTCAGACACTTGCTTGAGGTAGCTTTCCGTTTTTTCTTTAGAGGCATAGGCGGGTTGGTAGAGATAGAAGGCTTTATCAGGGGCTGGCTTAGGACCGGTAGATACATCGAGGGTGCTGATCAAACTCTCGATTTTTTTCAAAGAAGCAGGATCTCCCGTGAACATGAGAGAGTTGGTCGATTTCACATATTTTACACTTTCCAAGGCGTGCAGTAGACCCGGATCAGAGAGTTTGTCTGATTTCAAATGTTCGGTTACATCTTTTAAAGAAGAAACGAGATTTTCTCCTTTTTGATAGGCAGGCTTGTAAATGTAAAACTGCGTGCTTGCTGGAATTTGTGGGGTCTTTTGGACATCGAAATTCGGCATCAGCTCTTGGATTCTCTTCAATGCAGGATCGGGTCCTGTGAAAAGGATGGAATTGGTTTCCTTGATATATTTCATATTATGGACCGCATCGAGCAATCCATCTTCTGCGGCGTTCGATTTATCGAGATCTTTAGCAAATTCTTTTAAAGAAGATTCAATTTCAGGCGCGGGAGACTGCTGGATTTTGTAGACGAAGAAGTTATTTTTCACTTGAGGCTTCGGGGCTTTGCCGGAAGAGATGTCGATGGTGGCGAGAAGGTCCTTAATTCGAGCGAAATTCTTCTCTTCTCCTGAAAAAGTGAGTGTGTTGGTGGAAGGATTTATTTTAACGCTATCGATGGTCTCAATGAGGCTTTCGTCGCTTCCTTTTGTACCTTTCAGGTTTTTAGCCATTTCCCGAATGGAGTGTTCCACCTCATCCACAGTTTTATTTTGCGGCCTGTAGACAAAAAAGGATGATTTTTCAGGAGCGGCTTCTTTAGATGGCACATCGACGGCAGCCAGAAATTCTTTGACCTTCGCGATTGAATCGGTCGATCCGACCAAGGTGATGGTATTCGTTTCGGGAATCCATTTCGCATTGTCGATCGTTTCGATCAGATCCGATTCAGGGATTCCGCTTTTTTGAATATTCTTGGCGATATCGGAAAGTCCTTTAAGAATATCGTTTCCTGGCCGATTGATGACTTTATAAACGAAAATATTTTCCCCTTGCAATTTTCTTTCGGCCAAAATTTTCGATTTGGGAGCGGTGTCGAGACTTGCGAGGACTTCCATCGCTTTTTCAGTCAATTCGGGAGTCGATACGACGAAAATCTTATTGCTTGATTCTTGAGGAACCAGAAGGAACGGATTGCCTAAAGCAATCGGGTTCATGATCTGGTTGGCTATGGTGACCAAATGGTTCGGGTCGACATGCACAGCTTCAAAGAATTTAATTTCGAGGAGCGCATAAGGAGAGTCGAGGTTTTCAACAAGGGCCGCTACTTTGTCGACATTCGCAGTAACGTCGGTCAAAATGATTTGCCGTGTTTCCGAAGAGACTTCGAGGACCGATCCGGTCGAGATCATGGGGCGGATAATGGCTGCGATCGATTCCGCCTTCGCATTTTTTACCCGGAAGATACGAGTGACAATGGGAGAGTTTCCATCTTTTTGGTCTTCCGTCACCAGGGTTGCCATCTGCTTCACATCATTCGATTTGTGGATGACAAGGCTACCGTCCTGTTCGAGGAGCATCAATCCATGGATGCGCAATACTTGAACCAAGGTCGCCATGACATTCTTTGCCGTGATCGGCTCATCGGAAACAACAGTGATATTGAAATTCAGGTCTGCATCTTCATAAATGAAATTGACTTTGCAGATTTTGCTGGCAAAGCGGATATATTCCAGGATCGAAACCGTATTATAGTTGATCGTGTAGCCTTCTTTGGCATCTTTTTTGCTGCTCTTCGCTCGCATCCAGAGGTCAGCAGCAGTCAGAGAATCGACTAGAGCAACTTCTTGCTCCTGGACTTGCTGGGCGACCTGCGGGGGTGCGTTTTCGAGGATTTCTTGAGGAAGATTTTCTGGAATTTCTTGAGGCAGAATAGAGGGATCGCCTTTAATTTCGCCTGGCGAAATTAAAAGCGAACTCAAGATAGAAAAAAACAGAAGATTGGCTTTCATCCAACCCATTTTCATTACATGCAACTTTTTGCGCGCGTTAGGAAATACTCCATGCAGCCACTACGCTTGCAAGACCGGTACTGCATGAATCTTTTCCTCTTTCGAATCGTAAATTACCCAGCATATTATTGCAACATTCGAGACTATGA
>CAZXVU010000099.1:0-1333 GCA_964644465.1 uncultured bacterium | reverse complement strand
TTTCACTGTCTCTTCGTTCCGCGAATTTTTCGCGCGCTGGAGCAAACGAGTTTAGCGTTTTCTTAAAAAAAATCCACAAAAATGCAAAAGAATGAAAATCTACGGAAGAGTTTTCTAGTATTGATTGAGTTATTTTTAAAAAAATTATTACTATTTTCTTTAAACAAAGAGTGCTTTATAATTAATTAATAGGGTAGGGGGGTTATTTTGGTTCCAAATATAACAAATACTTTAGGAAATGTTTCTAATTCATTCTCACAGAATGAGTCCAGTCGCCGCACTCCCTCTTTGTATGAAGAATTGATTTTCCAGAGTTTTCAGGATCCAGCCCCTTCCTTGGCAGAAAGAAATATAAATCATTCCTTGAACAGGAGCGATTACATCTCTCAACTCGCACTCGCAATCTTAGAGTTAGAGATCGAATCCCGAACAGATCCCGCTCCTTCCGAACATTCTGAAGACAGTGTGTCCTCTGCCTCAGAAAGATCTGAAGTTTATGAGGACAATAGACTATCTAACAACCCCGATTGGCCTGATGAGGATACAGACAGTGCATTTTCTCGGTCCAGTCATTCAGACATTGACTTCGATATCGAACGATCTCCTAATTTCACTCATTATGAATATTCAGAGCCAACATGCCCCCTATTAACAGAATGCCCCAACCGAGAAATCCTCCCCGAAGGCGCTGCTTGCACGATGATGAGTACAGAAATCCCTGCTGAATACGGTATATTGATCAATAATAATCCCTTCGATATCCGCTATCTTTTGAAAGGGATGCTGACTCAAGATGAATTGATCGACCCCTATACAAAAATTCCATTCAGCAACGAAAATTTAAACAAAATCTGCGGATATATAGGATGTTCGCAAACTCAATTACCGAATGTTTGGGGTTGGAGTTTCTTCGATTCAAGAAGAAATGAACTTTGTATCTTGCTAGACCGTTCAGTCTTCAATGGGAAAAACACCCAGAAATTCGTGGATGGTTTTAAACAGATCCTCTTCGAAGGATCATAAAGAGAGGTTTTTTTGGTGAATCGCGTCTTAAGCAATATTGGAAATTATGCCGCCTCATGGATTCCCCAAGATCGACGTGTGATCTTAGGCATTGCTGGCTCTGCTGCTCTTGCGGCCTATGCCGCAATTCAAGGACCCTCCGCTGCTGTTTCTCTCGTTGGCAGGGTTCTTCCCTCGTTTGGAGATCTCTTGCCACTTGGGATTGCTTATGGAGTTTGGCAAATTATGCCTCTAGAAGCTTTAAATTCTCGTCGAGAGCCCTCATCTAGACCTGAACCCGTCCCTGTTCAGAACCCGCGTCCATCGCCAG
>CAZXVU010000098.1:0-8056 GCA_964644465.1 uncultured bacterium | reverse complement strand
CTTCCTGAGATAAAACAAAACGGGTCGATAAAATCAAGAGTTCTCCTTTTCATAGTCAAAGATATTGAACTTTTCTCCATGAGTCCGGCAAAATGATCGACCTTGGATTGGTGTTCATGAGAGTTTTGTCCGTCTTCTTTATTTTTTTGTTTGGGGGATATTGTTCTTTCGCCATGGAAGGACTCCCTCTTTTATATTGGCAAGAAGAACCATTCGTGAATTTTGGAGATGTTCTCTCTTTAAAAATGGTCGAAAGGATTGTTGGCTCTCCCGTCAGGTGTTACCTAAAGAGAACAAAAAATCAGGATAAAAAACTTCTTGCTATCGGATCTATTTTCTATTTCGCCAATGAAGGAGATGTCATTTGGGGCTCTGGGATCAATGGAAAAACCTTAGAAAAAAAACAGTATCGATTCAATCATCTCGACGTGAGAGCTGTCAGAGGCCCATTAACGCGGCAATTTCTCTATGAAAATTTCCAGATTGAATGTCCTGAAATCTACGGAGATCCAGCTCTTCTTTTCCCCTATCTTTTTCCAGAGTTCAAAAGAAAGGAAAATCCCTCGTTGGACTATATTGTGATCCCTCATTTTTTAGAGCGCAAACTGTTTTCGAAAGAAGATCCTCATGTCGTATATCCTACGGATCCCTGGGAAGAAGTGATCGAAAAAATCTTAGATAGCCGTTTTGTGATTTCAAGTTCCTTGCATGGCATTATTATTGCAGAAGCATATGGAATCCCAGCCAGGCTTTTGAGAATCACAGAAAATCAGCATATTTTTAAATATCACGATTATTATCTAGGAACAGGCAGACCCGATTTTCAGGTTGCTTCATCTATTGAAGAAGCTCTAAGGATGGGCGGAGAACTCCCATTTCAATGCGATCTAAGAAAGCTCTACGAAGCATTCCCCTTCGAATTTTGGCCCTCAATGAACTTCAACTCCCCCAAGATCCCCTAATATGATAAAATGCTGCTTTTATTTGTTTTTCTTCATCTTTCAGAGCGCTGTAGCACAATCCACAATCGACGATTATTTTGAAGATTCCTCTCCTGACGAAGTCGCTACAGAGCCTTATATCCCAAATTTTGATTATGTCGATTTAGAAGAGATGGCCCAGGATTATGTTTTAGAAACAAAAAAAATCAAAATTCCGGGTTATCCGGATGCTTTCAACCCTTCGATTGTCCGCTATCAAGGCTGCATTCTGTTGAGCTTCCGTAAATATGATCGTAAAACGCGCGCTACGAATGAAATTGGTTTGATTTGGCTGGATGAAAATTTTCATCCCATCAGCGAACCCCAATTTCTCGAAATCTCCGTCAATGATCCTTTTTGCATTACGAAAAGACAAGACGCCCGTTTGCTCATGATCGGAGAAAAGCTCTTCATCATCTACAATAATGTTTTGAAAGATGTGATCGATCGAGAAGTCCGAAGAATGGTCATTGCAGAGGTCATCTATGATGGAACCCGATTTACTGCTGATAATCCAGATTGTTTCGTCTATTTTGAGGGGGAACGTTTCGAACGTTCGGAAAAAAATTGGGTCCCTTTTGAATATAACGGAGAATTGCTGCTCGCTTATAGCATCGTTCCTCATCGGATCGTCCGTCCTTTGCATGGAAAATCAACCTGTGAAAATGTCGCTTCTTCCTTAAGATCGATTAAATGGAATTGGGGCGTGCTGCGCGGAGGAACGCAAGCGTTTCTTATAGATGGCGAATATCTTGCATTTTTTCACTGCTCAAAAAGTATGATGACGGCCCATTCCGGAGGGTCGAGCATTCCTCACTACTTTATGGGAGCTTACTCTTTTGAGAAAGATCCTCCATTTTCTCTGACCCACATTAGTCCAAAACCTATTGTCGGGAAAAATTTTTATCATGGTCCAGCCTACAAAACATGGAAGCCTTTGCGGGTTGTTTTTCCAGCAGGATACCTTTACGACAATCAGAATATCTGGGTCGTCTACGGCAGGCAAGACCATGAAATGTGGGTGGTAAAACTCGACAAAAAAGGCTTGCTTGAAAGCCTCGTCCCAGTTCTTCCAAATCTATGAAAAAAATATTCTTGATGATTTCCTTCTGTTGTTCTCTATTTGCTGAGAATTTTCTCGACTTCGAAGAATATGCTCAAGATTTTGTCTTGGAGACAAAACGGATCGAAATCCCTGGATATCCCACAGCTTTTAATCCCTCTATCATCCGCTGGGGAAAAGATTTTCTTCTCTCATTTCGGATCATTCCAAATCGCTCGCAATCCTTTGTTTCCTCGCTTGGCGTGATTCTCCTCGACGATACTTTTTCGCCTTGCTGCTATCCGCAATTCTTGAACTTAAGGGAGCCTGGAGATACGGTTCCTTCGCGTGCGGAAGATGGCCGTTTAATTTTTGTGGGAGACAAGCTCTATCTAGTTTATAGCGATAACACAGAGCCAATGATTTCAAAAGGAGGCTTCCGCGTTTACATTGCCGAAGTGGACTTTGACGGCCAAAACTTCAAGTTAAAAACTCCAGAATGCTTGAACCGATATGAAGGCGAAAGCCGCAATATCCGGGAAAAAAATTGGGTTCCTTTTGAATCCAATGGGAATCTCCTTCTCTCTTACAGCCTGATCCCCCATTTGGTTTTTAGGCCTCTTTTAAAAGGAACGGGAGAGTGCGAGACGATTGCTTACACGATGGGTCCTATCAATTGGAATTGGGGAATCCTCCGCGGAGGCACAAGCGCTCTGTTAGGCATCGCTCCAAATGGAGATTATTTATCTTTTTTCCACTCCTCTAAAATGATGGCAAGCATCCATTCCGATGGAAAGAACGTCCTCCATTATTTTATGGGAGCCTATACATTCTCTTCAAAACCACCCTTTGAAATGACCTCGATCAGCCCAATGCCTATTTTCGGCAAAAATTTCTACAAAGGGGAAATCTACAAACCTTATTGGCACCCTGTCCGCGTTGTTTTTCCGGGCGGCTATATTTTTGATGATCATTTTCTCTGGGTTGCGTACGGAAGACAGGACCATGAAATCTGGATTGCAAAGCTCGACCGGAGAAAATTATTGGACAGCTTGATCCCTGTATCTTCGACTCAAGTCCCTTAGTTAGAAAATGCGTTTTGGGATTTCAAATACCAACGAATGGTGCGCTGTAATCCGTTTTTGAGTGTTGTGCGGGGTCGCCAGCCTATCTCACGCTGGATTTTAGAAATATCGATGGCGTAGCGGAAATCATGGCCAGAGCGGTCTGAGACAAAACGGATTAAAGAATGGAAGGAAGAAGCTTCTTTTTTTGTTTCTATTGAGAGAAGCTCGATCAAAAGATGGAGCAGCTCTAGATTCTGCATCTCCGCTTGGCCGCCAATGTCGTAGGTCTGCCCTTTTTTTCCAAATTGAAGAATCGACCAGATCGCTTCAGCATGGTCGTCCACATAGAGCCAATCGCGAACATTGGCGCCATGTCCATAGACAGGCAACGATTTCCCTTTCAGACAGTTCAAAATCATCAACGGAATGAATTTTTCCGGATACTGGCAAGGGCCATAATTATTGCTGCAATGAGAAATCGTTGTGGAAAGGTTATACGTGTGGGAAAAAGCGCGTACAAGATGATCGGATGCAGCTTTAGAGGCGCTATAAGGAGAATTGGGGCGGTAAGGTGAATGTTCATTGAAGGCCCCGCTTTCTCCCAGCGATCCGTAAACCTCATCTGTAGAGATATGATGGAAATGAACCTGAGCCATTTTCCGCACAGCTTCCAGAAGAGAGAGCGTCCCTTTCACATTTGTTTCAATGAAGGGCAATGCGGATGCGATGCTCCTATCGACATGGGTCTCTGCTGCGAAATGGACGACAGCATCGATTTCACATTCGAGAAGGAGTTTTTCAACGAGGGGTTGATTCAGGATATCTCCCTGAATAAATCGATGTCGGGGATGCTCCATGAACCCATCGAGATTCTCCAGAGATCCCGCATATGACAAGAGATCGAGATTGACGATGGTCCCTTTGAAGTGGCCCGAGCGAAGCAAATAGCGGATAAATGCAGAGCCGATGAAGCCTGCGCCGCCTGTCACAAGAAGTTTAGCAACAGGTCTTAGCGGGAGCATATTCCTCCAAAAATTCTCGGAGGGCATCTCGCCAATGCCGAGGCGTGATTTTTAGGGCCTGTTCAATTTTCGTTGTATCGAATGCGGAATAAATAGGACGCTCGCAGGGAGATGGGAATGAGGAGCCTGGGACTCCCTTGATCGATTCGACAACGACGGGAAAGCCCAGCTTGAGAGCCTCTTCAACCATTGCCATCCCAAAATCGTATTTGCTCGCGACTCCGCTATTGGCAAATTGGTAAAGCCCTGATTTGCCGATCATTTGCAAAAGAACTTGGGCCAAATCGGGAGTAAAGGTAGGCCTTCCCCAGTGATCATCCGTCAGACGGATCTCCTTCTGTTCTTGAATCATTTGGAGCATTTTAGAGACGAAATTCTTCCCTCCATGTCCAAAAAGCCAAGAGACGCGGACAACGCAAGATGAAGGAAGCAATTGGAGAACTTTCTGCTCCCCTTCCAATTTTGTTTTCCCATAATAGCCCAAAGGCCTCACAGGATCTTTCTCTGTAAGAGGTCTATGCAAGTCGCCTGGGAAAACGTAGTCGGTGGATATATGAATGAGCTGAGCGCCGATTTCTTTGGCCAATAAAGCAAGATTTTCAGGACCTTTTACGTTTGCCCGATACGCCTCATCGCGATGCGTCTCAGAGAGGTCGACAAGAGAGTAAGCTGCGCAATTAATAATATGGGTGATGCCCTGATTTTTTTGAGCAAAGGCGCGGAGGACAATGATATCAGCAATATCCGCCTCTTTATGTCCTGTTCCTATAACAGGCACTCTAGCGGCCTTCACAATAGATGATCCTAGAAGGCCATTAGAGCCTGTGATCCAAAGCTTCACGAAATACCTCTTTGAAATAGGGGCTTATCTGATCGCGGGGAGATAAAACCGGTTGTTGGATGGGCCATATTACATTGATATCGGGATCGTTCCACCGGATGGAACATTCCGTTTTCGCATCGTAAGGAGCTGAGACTTTATACTGAACCAAGGCTGTTTCGCTCAAGACACAGAATCCATGGGCAAATCCTATAGGGACGAAAAGCTGGTGATGGCCCTGGTCATCTAATTCCACGGCTTCCCATTGTCCAAAAGTGGGAGATTCAGGCCGGATATCTACGGCGACATCCCAAATTTTTCCTTGAATGCAGCTAACGAGCTTCGCTTGGCCGGGATGAGATTGGAAATGGAGCGCCCGGACAGTCCCCTTTTGCGAAAAGGAAACATTATCCTGAACAAAAGGAACTTCAATGCCTAGAGAAAGATATAGATCCTTTCGATAGCTCTCGAAGAAGAACCCCCGTTCGTCTTTAAAGATGCGGGGCTTGATCAACTTCAGCCCCTTGATGCGAAGATCAGATATTTGCATGGGGCATATTGTGAAAGAAATCAGCTTTTCAAAGCAACGACTGTTGCATTGCGGCCGGTATCTTTTTCGCGCCGGTATGAATAATAGTCTTTGGGATTGCAATAGGTACAGACTGAAGTGATCTCAATGTTCTTATCAGGAACACCGCAGGCGGCAAGCTGTTTGCGGCTGATTGCCCAGAAATCAAAGTAATTGGGTTTAACCATGAAGCTCCAAAAATCTTGTGGGAGTTCCTGCTTATAGTTTTTAAACTCAGCATGGTCAGGGCCTAACGAAGGAGATATGCACACAATGAGGTTCTGGGGCTGGGTTCCGATATCGCGCCTCATCGCATCGATGACTCGGGCATAGATATTTTGCGCGCTGCCCCGCCATCCGGAATGGACAACTGCAATAGCCTCATGGACAGGATCATAGAAGATAGCTGCCTGGCAATCGGCATGAACAATGCCCAATCCGATATTTTTTTCCGTCGTGAAAAGCGCATCGGCTTGCGGAGCTTTGTCGTGATTTTTCGCCGTGATCCTAACAACTTGTGTCCCATGAGTTTGATGAGGGAAAAGAAGCTGAGGAACATCGAGCGCTTTTCGGACCTGTTCTCGGTTGACTTTGATATGATCAGGACGATCACCCGTTGCATCGCCGACGTTGAGAGCGGCGAAATGCCCTTCACTCGTCCCTCCATGGCGTAAAAAAACGCCGTGGGCAACATGGGGAAATCCCTCCAATAAGTCGAATTCAAGCCATTCGAGTTTAGCCTTTTCAAATTCCATACTGAATTTTCTCCTAAAGGTTGGAAGGTTTTCCCTTCGAACAAGGTTGTTAAATGAGGTGTATCAAATTTCGAATTGAGTTAACAGCAAATTTCGAATGGAGTAAGGTGAAATTTATGGCGCACGAAGCAACACCGAGTCGTTTAGGCCTGGGAATTACGATCTGCCTGATCGCTTATGTGTTTTTTGTGACAGCCAGTTCGCTTGTTTGGGACTTTCAAGACCGCTTTCCCACAATCCAGATCATTTTCATCCAAAACTGTGTCAGCCTGATCTGTATTCTTCCTATAGCTTTGCGCAAAGGATTCGGCCGATTAAAAACAGATGAGCTGCCGACCCACTTGATCCGCGATGTGATGGGAGTTTTGAGTTATTACTTATTTTTTCTCGCAATCCGTTTCTTAAACCTCGTCGATGCGGTGATCCTCAACTATACTGCGCCCTTCTTCGTTCCTTTCATCTGGTGGATTTGGATGCGGGAAAAAATCGGCCTCCATGTCTGGTGGTCAATCCTCCTTGGATTCATTGGGGTAGCTGTGATCCTCAATCCTTCCCGTCAAATGTTCCAGGTCGGTTTTATTTTCGGCCTTTTCGCAGGGATTGCATCAGGGGTTTCCTTCTGTGCGATTCGGGTTCTGAATTTAAAAAATGAACCGATGAGCCGAACGCTTTTTTATTATTTTTTAACTGGCTCGCTCATTAGTTTTCCTTTTGCTTGGGTTTTTTGGGTTCATCCAACACCCATCGAATGGGTGCAAGCAATAGGGATCGGAGTTTCTACTGCCATTGCACAAATCCTTCTCACTGTTGCCTATCGGTATGGGACAGCTTCCTACTTATCGCCCCTTGGTTACTCAACAGTCATTTATGCTGGATTCATCAGTTGGTTCTTTTTTGGCATACCGCTCGGTTTCCGCTCCCTTGTAGGGATCGTCTTGATTATTTTAGGGGGGACATTGACCTATATCCTGAAGAAGAAGCCGGAAAGCGTCGCAGAAACCTTTGAGATCCCACAGCCCGGCGAAAAACCCCCACTATAATTATTTTCTGAGGTAGAACCAGCCGTTTTGGGTCCAATTTTGAAACCAAGTAGAAATATTCTCTTTCGCATCGAAAGCTCTTTTCTCTTCTAGACAGCCGCAAGCTTCAGCGATAGTGGAGCCCTTTTCAAAAGCTTTCAAAAGTTCAAATGCATTCTGGGAAATCTCTTCATGAATCAATTCATCCCCGGAAAGGTATATGACATAAAACTTTTTCGATCCCACGATTTTAGGAAAGTCATGTTCAAGCCAGTAGTCGGGATCTTCTGCGAGAAGAGCGTCTCGAAAAGCAAAATGATCTCCGCTAAATTCAAAACAACCGACAAAGGGCTGCAAATAGATAACTTTCTCAAGAGCTTGGGGAAAATCTTTTGTCTGAAGGCGGGGCATCTTTCTAGCATAATATATCCTCTCATAAGCATCGTCGAGGAGCGCTAGCTGATAAATCAATTGTTTGTCTTCGTCGCGATATTCTTCCGCGATCCATTGAGGCAGCTTCCTTCCAATAACGTCTAGGGACCAATGGCTGGGGAAATATTTCATTAAATAAGGTTCCGCGATCAAACCATTGAAGTCGTCGTAGCCAAAAAGCCGGGTTAGCATGGGATAATTTTGCTGCATGAGAATGAAAAAGCGGAACCAATACTGTTGGTTATGGATTCCGAGCCTCTGAACAGCTGTCAGTTTAGGGCCAGGCGTTATCCGGAGTTCGATCTCCTCGATGGTTTTAGGATCGTAGAGTGGAAGCTGGAGATCTCCTAA
>CAZXVU010000097.1:0-8247 GCA_964644465.1 uncultured bacterium | reverse complement strand
TGCTCGGAGTGGGAGTCGAACCCACACCCCCTTGCGGGGAGGGGATTTTAAGTCCCCAGTGTCTACCATTCCACCATCCAAGCACGAAAGACTTAAGATTTTAAACAGGAAATAGAAAAGAGGCAAGCCCGCAGATCTCTGCGGGCTCATTTTTTTCTTAATCTTCGAAGTGAGTGTCGTCTTCGTCTTCAGATTTTTTATCTGTCGGAATCGACTCCTCATGCTCAAAAACTTCAAAGGAAGTTTTTTCCTCTACCTTTTCTTTGAAGAGATCTTGTTCAGGAGCCTCTGCAGGTTTGTAGCGGCTCAAAGTCTCTTTGATCAGAGTCGGTGGAGGTGGGAAAAGCTTTGAAATGAATGAGGGCGCAGCTGCTTTTACTTCTTCAGGCATGGATTCCTCTGGTGAAGAGAGATCTTCACGAGATTCCATCGGAGGAAGATTGTCATCAGGAGGAAGAGGACGGTCGCGCATCTCTTGCGGCTCATGGCGGTCTCTGCCACGGCGTCCACGACGGCGCTTGTCTCTCTTGCGGTCCATGCCTCGATCTTGTTGTTGTTGAGGAGGACGGGACTCTGCAGGCGCAGCTTCTTCGCGCATTTCTCCCATTTCTCTTGGACGTGGCGGTGCTTCGCGTCCGCCGCCGATCTTGATAGAACGGTCGGTAGATACGTTTTTAAGGACCATTCTGGTCTCTTTGAGCTCGAGGATCTCGTAATCGCTCACAGGGACTAGAAATGATTTTGGCCGCTCCATGGAGCGGAAAAAGAAAGAGTGTCCAAAAGACACAACTTCTACAGCATCGACAAAATAATCTTCTTGACCATTCCCCTTGCTATTGCGGACGACTAACTTACATCCTTCCCGGGGGGTGATCACTGTTTCTATTATAGGTTCTCGTGTAAAATTCACTGAATGTTCCAGTTTTTAAATTGTTCTCGGAGTGGAGTAGAAGGATTTTCGTTGTCATTCTTTTGTAGCCATGTACTCCAGCAGGTCGACGACGCGGTGGGAATATCCCATTTCGTTATCGTACCAAGCGATTAATTTATAAAAGCGACTATTGAGTCCAATTCCTGCGAGTTTGTCGAAGATGCAGGAGTTGGTATTGCCGATAAAATCTGAAGAGACCAATTGCTCATCCGTAGTCGCAAGGATGCCTTTTAGGTTGGTCTTAGCGGCCTTATCCATTGCGTTGCATATCTCCTCGTAGGTCGTATCTTTGGAAAGTCGAACGGTGAGGTCGACGACCGATACATCGGGAGTAGGAACGCGAAAAGCCATTCCGGTTAATTTGCCTTTTAACTCTGGCAAACTGAGGATAACTGCCTTCGCAGCTCCTGTAGATGCCGGGATGATATTGTAGCCAGCAGCTCTTCCGCCGCGCCAGTCTTTATGAGACGGGCCATCAACAGTAGGTTGGCTGGCTGTTAGAGAGTGGACAGTTGTCATCAGGCCTTCTACGATGCCATAATTATCGAGAAGGACTTTGCAAAGCGGCGCTAAACAGTTTGTTGTACAGGACGCATTGCAGAGGACAGTATCTTTTTTGGGGTCGTATTTAGTGTGATTAACGCCCATCACATAAGTGGGCATGTCGTCTTTGCCAGGTGCAGTGATCAGTACGCGTTTAGCGCCTGCTTGAAGATGTTTTTTCGCATCGTCAATATGCGTGAAACGTCCTGTCGATTCTACGACATAATCCACTTGATTTTGCTTCCAAGGAAGCATAGTAGGATCTTTTTCAGCAGCTACAATGATTTTTTTTCCGTCAACAATCAGAGTATTGCCTTCGGAAGAAACAGACTTTGGATAGGTTCCATGCACAGTGTCGTGTTTGAATAAATAGGCTAGATTATCTGCAGGAACGAGATCATTGATTGCTACGACTTCGAGATTCGGTCTTTGAAGGGCGATACGCAGTACAAGCCGGCCAATCCGGCCAAATCCATTGATCGCTATTCGCTTTCGCATTGAACATCCTTTCGTGCAGATGTTTGTGCTCGACTTTGAAGTAAACTAACGACCCTTTTTAAAAAGTCGAGCTGGGCTTAAAAACGTTTATTATAGCCCATTTTTTCAGGTCTGTAAAGCAATAAAAAAACCACTTGCAAGAGGTCTTACAAGTGGTTGGGAGGGGGGAAATTTTTAGATATATTCGATATAGCAGGTAGGTGCGCTATCGCCAATCCGGTCGCCTGTGCGAATAATCCGGGTATATCCTCCGTTGCGCCCAGTGAAGCGCTCGCGGAGTTCGCCAAAGAGTTTATCAATGACGAGGCGGTCGCGGGAATAAGAGCTCTTATCGCCTGCTTTCGCTTTTCTTGCTTCTTTCGCTGTAAGCGGATTAAAACTTACTCTGAGAGAAGCAATCGCATCTCTTTTAGCTGCGAGTGTGTTTTTCTTCGCCAAGGTGATCATTTTATCTGCACACCGGCGCAATTCTTTTGCTTTAACTACTGTGGTCGAAATTCGGCCGTTTTCAATCAACGACTTCAGCATATTGGATAACATGCATCTGCGATGGGATCCGGTTCTTCCGACTTTAAAAGTGTGTTTTCCGTGTCTCATACTTCAGGCGTTCCCGTTTTTTCTAGGAGATAATTTTGGATCACTTGCTTGATATTGTCGCGGTTAATTCCATACTTGCTCAAGTCCATTCCCAGAGAAAGTCCGAGTTCATCCAACTTCTGCTTGATCTCTGTCAGAGACTTCTTGCCGAAATTGCGGAACCGGAGCATTTCTGACTCAGGCATGACGACGAGTTCGCCGATCGTATCAATGTTAGCGTTCGCAAGGCAATTGGTGGATCGAACAGAGAGTTCGATTTCATTGATCTTGAGAGCCAATTTTTGCAGAACTTCATCGCGGTCGCGGTTAACTTGCATTTCGCCTTTATCGAAGTGGATCGAATGCGTTTTAATCGTTTCGAATACTTCGAGGTGAAGAATACCTATCTGCGCTGCAAAAGTCAGAGCTTCGACAGGCGATACGCGCCCATCAGTTGTGACTTCTAAAATCAGACGATCGAAGTCGGTATCTTGCCCGACGCGAGTGTTCTCTACATAGTAGTTCACAATACGGACTGGCGAAAACGCCGAGTCCATGACGATTTCGTCGACTTGTCTTTCGAAATTAGTATGGCGCTCGGAAGGAACATATCCACGGCCCATGCCAATGCGGAGATCGACCCTTTTCACCATCGGTTTCGTAACAGTGAAAATAGGATGATCTGGATTGACGATCTCGTAATCTGTTTGCGACATCAGATCTTTCAGAGTTACTCTGTAAGTTCCGCCGCCTTTTTCAATCATCTCGTCGGTGATATCTAACATCTTTGTGATGATCTTGATATCGCGTGGATGCGCATCGTCGCCTTGTGTATGGCGGCGAAGGAGCGCGCCCTTCAAATTCAGGATAATGTGCGTCATATCCTGAATGATCCCGTCGATTGCCATGTACTCGTGTGGCACGCCTTCGATCCGGACCGACATGATTGAGGGAGCCTCTAGGGCTCCTAACATGATCCTTCGCAAGGTACTGCCAATCGTATGGCCGAATCCGCGCTCAAAGGGTTCTACGATAAAGCGAGCAAAAGTACTTGTCTGGCTTGCTTCATCCAATTTAATTTTTTCTGGCATTTCAAATTTGCCATACTTTACGGTCATGTTAGGACTCCTCAAAATTTATGAATCTTATACACGTCTACGCTTACGAGCCCTGCAGCCATTGTGTGGAACAGGCGTCTTATCGCGGATTATGCTGATTGCCAGGCCAGCGCTCTGAAGACCACGTACAGCTGACTCACGTCCAGCTCCCGGGCCATTCAAGTTAACTTCGCATTCTTTCATTCCGACAGACATCGCTTCTCTTGCAGCATTCTGTGCAGCAACAGTGGCAGCAAATGCCGACGATTTTCGCGAACCAGAGAAATTCGATTTCCCTGCGGAAGACCACGAAATGACATTGCCTGCCAAATCAGTGATCGAAACAATTGTATTGTTAAACGTCGCTTTTACGTGTGCAATTCCAGCTGGAACGGTGCGTTGGACTTTTTTCTTTACTCGGACGCCTGCTTTTTTAGGCGGCGCTTTCTGTTCTTGCTTAGCCAAGGCTCATTCTCCTCTTATTAGATTTTCTTATTAGCGACGGTTTTGCGTTTGCCTTTTCGGGTGCGTGCATTCGTGCGCGTTCTTTGGCCCCGTACTGGCAATCCAAGCCTGTGGCGCATGCCACGGTAGCAATGAATGCCTACTAAGCGCTTAATGTTGTTCTGGATCTGCCGACGAAGGTCCCCTTCTACGACATACTCAGATTGGAGGATCGCATTGAGCCGCGCGATTTGATCTTCATTCAGACCTTTTGCGCGCATATCCTTGTCTAGTCCGAGCTTCTCGATAATTTGATTCGAAAGCTCTCTGCCTATCCCAAAAATATAGGTCAGGCTCACTTCTAATCTTTTATTGTCCGGAATATCGATTCCTATGACTCTGGGCATACTTGTAAATCCTTCCGTCTAAAATAACATGGAAACTGGTTAAATCACAATGGTTTATCGACCTCGAAGCCGGCCTTTGGTCATAAAGCCTTCGTAACGCTTCATAAGTAGATGAGACTCAATTTGTTTAGTTGTATCTAAAATTACTCCTACTAAGATCAAGAGAGAGGTGCCGCCAAAAAATTGGCTTATGTTGGCATCAACGCCCATCAATCGTCCGACAATGGTAGGGAGGATCGCGATAATCGCTAAAAAAATGGCTCCAGCTAAGGTGATCCGGCTCATCGTCGATTCTAAAAAATCTTGTGTAGGTTTTCCTTGTCTGACGCCAGGGATAAACGCTCCATTCTTCTTCATGTCAGAGGCAATTTGTTCAGGTTTAAATTGGGTTGCGGTCCAAAAATAGCTAAAAAAGAGGATCAGCATGACATAAATGGTCATATAAACCCAAGAGCCTGGAGAGATATAATTGGCCATTTGTCCCAACCAAGTGCCTTTGCCGAGGAACTGCCCGATCGTTGCCGGGAACATCAACAGAGCAGAGGCGAAAATGACAGGAATAACTCCAGCATAGTTCACTTTGAGAGGTATGTGAGAATTGCCCCCTTGCACTTCATGCCGTCCGACAATGCGTCTTGCATACTGAAGAGGTATTCTTCTTTGCCCTTGGATCACTAAAATTGTTCCAATCGTGATCAGAACAAACAATGTGCAAAGGACAATTAGTGTAGAAAAAGTCAACTGGCCAGGTTCTTGCGATTCGAGATTGAGCTGTTTAATGATCGATCCGATCGTACTCGGAAAGGAGGAGACAATCCCTAAAGCGATGATCAGGCTGATGCCATTGCCAACGCCTTTTTCAGTGATTTGCTCTCCGACCCACATTAAGAAGAGGGTGCCTGCCGTCATAGTGACCATTACGGTCAAATAGAAGAGCCAAGGCATTCCAAAAACTTGAACGTCGAACAGCTCAGGAACGATAATTCCTGGGCTTGAAAGGTTCATTTTCGCAGCATATTTTGCAAAGAGTCCAGATTGAAAGAGAGATAAAATTAAAGTTGCTGTGCGCGTCCATTTTGATAGCTTGCGTCGGCCTTGATCAGGACTTTCCCGGATCTCCCGCTGGAGAGAGGGTACCAATGCGATCAATAGCTGCATGATAATAGAAGCAGAGATATATGGCATTACACCGAGAGCGATCAAAGTCATCTTCGCAAAGGCGCCGCCTGAAAATATATCGACGAGCTGGAACAGGTTTTGCCCACCGCCAGTCGCATATTTAAAAAGGCTAATCGCTACATCGGCATTAATCCCAGGAACTGGAATATATGCCCCTACCCTGCATACCGCAAGCAAGATCAAGGTATAATATATCTTGACTCTCAACTCAGGTATTCCAAAGATGCGTCTGATCGCTTCAATCATGTTTGATCACTTAACTTTAAAATGAATCTTTTTCGCTTCAAGCTTTTGTTTTGCAGCTTCTGAGTAGCTGTTAGCTTCAATCTTCAGTTTTTTGGTTAACTCGCCATTCGCGAGAATTTTAATGCCGCCGGGCACTCTGCGTGGGATCAACCCTTTTTCGCGGAGTGTAGCTTCATTCACTGTCTCTCCATCACTATAATAGGCTTCTAAAGTTTTGAGAGAAATAGCATGAGATGCCTTCACAAAACGGCCGCGTGTAAATCCACGGATTGGGAGCTTGCGGTAAAGGGGCACTTGACCGCCTTCATAACCGAAGCGCTTCTTGTAACCTTGTCGTGCGCTATCGCCTTTGCCGCCGCGTCCAGAAGTGGCGCCTCTTTTAGAACCAATTCCTCGACCAATGCGCTGCACTTTTTTCTTTGGACGGGATGTGTTTTTCAATTCAGATAGCTTAAGCATGGGAATGCGTTCCTTTGCGTTCTGCGAGATTTTGTTCTCGATTCTTCAATTGGCTAAAGGCTTTAAATGTTGCTTTCACTTGATTGAGCGGGTTATTCGATCCCAAATTTTTTGCGATGACGTCTTTCACGCCGCCAAGTTCGAGCACAGATCGCACTTTTGAACCTGCAACCACTCCTGTACCTGCTGGCGCTGGCTTCAGAAGGATTTTGGCTCCATCCCATTCTACATAAATTTCATGGGGGATTGTCGTCCCTTCCATTTCAATTGTGTAGATATTTTTTCTTGCCGATTCGGATCCTTTTCGGATGGCATCAGATACTTCATTCGCTTTTGCAAATCCATATCCAACATGTCCTTGTCCATCGCCTACGAGAATCAATGCGGAGAAGCTAAATTTGCGTCCCCCTTTGACTACTTTTGCGCAGCGGTTGATGTAAAGAACCTTTTCTTCAAATTCGGTCCCGAAGTCTTCCTGCCGTTTCCTTTCAGAGTGTCTTGCCATTAGTAATCCCTAAGTTAAAATTGCAAACCGGCTTCGCGCGCGCCTTCAGCCAGTTCAGCGATGACTCCATGATACTTGCAACGGCCCCGGTCAAAAATGACAGCGGAAATATTGCGCTTCTTGGCCATTTCGGCGATCTGTTTACCAATTTCCCGAGCGGCTACTTTTGACTTTTTGCCATGCGGGGTATTTTGATTGGATTTTGAAAGCGTTCCAACTCCTGCTAGAGTGATTGCCTTTTCATCATCGATCAACTGCGCATAAATATGGCAGTTTGTTTTCGAGACGGAAAGACGCGGCCTTTCAGCATTTCCAACCAGCGCTTTACGTACACGCAATACCCTCGATTGACGAGCTTTATATCGCTTTTTCTTTGAGTTATCCATAAATGGAGAATCCTATCTTATGCTTTGCCTTTTGCAGCTTTACCCTCTTTCTTACGCACATACTCGTTCTCGTAGCGGATCCCTTTCCCTTTGTAAGGCTCAGGGGGCTTCATAGCGCGAACAGCGGCTGCAAATTGTCCAACTTCCCGTTTGTCGGCTCCTTTCACAATGATGACTGTACCTTTATCGACAGTAACTTGAATCGATTTAGGAATTACAACATTTGTCGGATGGGAGAATCCAACTTGAAGGTCGAGTTTATTTCCCTGGACGTTTGCGCGATATCCTACGCCGATCATCGTCAGTTTGATTTCATATCCATCGCTAACGCCAATCACATTATTTTTGATGAGCGAGCGGAATAATCCATACAGTGAATGATCCGTCGATACCTTTTCATCGCGGTCGAGGACAGCTACTTGTCCTTCAATTTTCAAATGGAGCCCTGGTGGGAGCTGCATTTGCAAAGTGCCTTTAGGCCCTTTAATTTGTACCGCGCCGTCTTTCGTCGCTTTAATTTCCACTCCCTTAGGAATGGGAACAGGTGTCTTACCAAGTCTTGACATGTGTCGTTTTCTCCTTTACCAAACCGTGCAAAGCAGCTCGCCGCCGACTTTGAGGTTACGGGCTGTTTCACCGTCTACTACCCCTCTCGGAGTTGAAACGATGGCAATCCCCATTCCGTTAAATACTCTTGGGATCGCATCATAACCAATATAACGTCGCAATCCACTTGTAGAGATGCGGGTCAATCCTTGGATCACCGATTCACGGGTTTTCGTATATCGGAGAAATACGCGGATTTTATGTTTCTCTTCATTGACTAAAAAGTTTTCAATGAATCCATGATTCCTCAATATCTCTAGAATCTTGACCTTTATCTTGCTGTGACTTAAGTCGACATAACGATGCTGCGCATTTTTCGCATTTCGTATTTTCGTCAACAGTTCAGCAATCGGATCATTAAATGCCATAA
>CAZXVU010000096.1:0-8333 GCA_964644465.1 uncultured bacterium | reverse complement strand
TTCGTTTCCTGATTGAGTGCAATTATGCGACAGGAACGGTGATTCACGTCGACGGAGGATATCCACTGGTTTAAATGAACTATAGGCTTCTTGTTGGAAGATTTAATCTATAACGAGTGTGGCGGAGCTCTCCACTTTTGACTAAAGCGCCTTTTTCAACCAGATCAGTTAAATCGCGTGTTGCTGTTGCTCTAGTGGTCTTTGTAATCGCGATATAGTTCTCGGCGCTTAGCCCCCCCTTAAAGCCATTTGGGCCTTCTGCAAACATCCTTAGCAAAACTTTTGTTTGACGTGGATTGATTTTGTCAGAAAGACGCTCAAGCATTTTTGATTTTTCGATAATAAAATAAAGCAGGGTCATCGATTCTTCATGTGCTTGTAAGACCACAGAGCTAAAAAATTCTACCCACTGTTGTACCTCCAAAGTTCGGTTGCATTTTTCAAGGGCCGAATAGTATTCCTTCTTTCGTTTTTCTAACATCTTAGAAATAGCAATCAATACTGGCCGTCCCACTCCTTGGGAAAGAATCTTTTCCGATAGAACACGGCCAATTCTTCCATTGCCGTCTTCAAAAGGGTGAATGCATTCAAAATAGATATGGGCGATGGCTGCTCGGCCCAGAATAGATCCAGATACTTTTGTAGCATTAAACCAATCAACAAATGCTTCCATCTCATGGAAAACTCTCTTCGAAGGAGGCGCCTCAAAGAAAACTTTCTGAGAATCAAGCCGGTTGGAAACAATTTGCATTGGCTCCGCATGAGTTCGGTATTTCCCACAATCGGAAATGCTGGACGAGTCCTTAAATAACATAGAATGCCACTGCCAGAGCATTTCATGCGTCAGCGGCTGGTCGAATGATTCATACACACTGCAAAGAAGCTCTGCCATTCGAGATTCTTTATTGGATTCTTGCTTTAGCTTAGTTTGGATTCCAAAGTGTTGTTTGATGGACGATTGCAAACTTTCTCTATCAAGGATTTCCCCCTCAATTCTGGAGCTTTCCACTCCCTCCAAACTTAGAATTTCAACAATGAAGCGATTGTAATCTTGGCTTTCTATGGTTTTTAGATAGGCATAGGCGCTGCCTATCCCCAAAAGAAATTTTCTTTCCAGTTGAGATATTTTATCGGGGTCATAATTAAATTTTGGCCATTCAGGCAATTCCCAGTTCCAAGACATGAGCAATAGACCTCTCTTCTATAACTCACATTTATACAGAAAAATGATTTATAGAACAAGACTCTATAACTCACTAATATCGTAAACTTCTTATATTTAGAGTCTTACTTCAATCATGACAAAAGTCTGCAATGCTTTGAAAGGCGAAGGGATCTTGCCAGAGGAGCATGTGGCTCCCTTCAAAAAATGTGAGGCGCGCACTGGGAATCTGCCCCCACAGAGCCAATTGATTTTCCACAGGGGCAAGTTTGTCATGCCTTCCCCCGCAAATATATGTCGGCATCTTGAGATATTGGAGCCTATCAAAAGTGTTATGGAGCTTCCGTGCGGCAATTTGCCGTTCGCTGAATAGCTTCCTCTGAGGATTTTCCTGACCTATTTGAAATACCTGCAAGTATGTTTCATATTGCAGGCGATAGAGTTTTGTCTCTTTCCAACTTGGATCTGTATATCGGGCATCTCCGCATTGCACAAAAAAATCTGCGCGCTCCTCGAGAGTCATTTTTGAAAGATCATAGTCATGAAAGGGAAAGGAAGAACCTCCCTTGCCGCCTGAGCTAGTGACGACCAGCACTAACTTCTCCACATACCCCGGATGATTCAGCGCGAATTCCTGTGCGATCATTCCTCCAAAAGATTCTCCTGCGCAGTGGCATTTTTTCCAGCCCAGGCTATCTAGCAGGTGTTTCACATCATTCGCATAGTCCAGCATCGTCGGATAAGGGTCTGGCGAGCTTGATTGTCCAATGCCGCGCGGATCAAAGCTCAGCACTTCGAAATGCTTGATGAGAGGGCTTTGAAAAATATTAAAGTCTCGGCGAAGATCGCTCGCCGTTCCCGGGATGAATACAAAGCGAGGGCCACTCCCCTGAATTCTGTAGTTGAGATGTAGCTGATTTGCGTTAAAGAATGGCATATTCCTAGAGTCCCTGTAAACCTAAGCAATAGCTGCGCTGAGAGATCTTTTTCAAGCTTTTGAATGGCTCAATAAATAACAAGCTGATTACAAACAACTTATACTTCAATTCTATAGGTGACTTTTTCCATTTAAACAGGTAAACTGAATCAGTTTTTTATAAAGGATTGAAAGTGGAACTCACGAACGAAAATGCTGAATTAAAGCAAAAATATCTTTCTGCTAAGCAAAGCTTGAACAGAATGAGCGCTCGATTACGTAAATTATGCAAACGATTGACTCCAACAAACGAAATCGTGCTTGAAATGAGAAAAATTGCTGACGAAATCCGAGACCTTGCAAAAGAGGCAACCTCAGAAAGAGAACTTGAAAACTAAAACTGAATTACATCCTAGAAATCGGCACCGAGGCCCTTACGACTTTGAACAACTCATAAAAATTTGTCCCGATTTAGCTAAATTTGTAGCGATCAATAATTATGGGAATGAATCGATCGATTTTACCCATCCTATGGCTGTTAAAACTCTCAACAAAGCTCTTCTGAAATTTTTCTACAATATTACATGGGATATTCCAGAACCCTTTTTGTGCCCTCCAATACCAAGTCGCGCTGACTATATTCATCATATCGCCGATTTACTGACTCCTCAGGATAAAAAAATCTCCATTTTAGATATCGGAGTGGGAGCAAATTGTGTCTATCCCCTGATTGGGCATCGTGAATATGGGTGGAGTTTTGTGGGGACAGATATTGATCCGCTAGCGGTTTCGATTGCAAATGGAATCATTCAGCAAAACGGCCTTGCAGAGGCGATCGAAATTCGGCTCCAGAAATCCCCTGCAAATATTTTTAAAGGCATTCTGAAAGAGGATTCATTTGATATTTCCATGTGCAATCCCCCTTTTCATGCTTCGCTTAGCGATGCCAGAGAAGGAACTCAGCGAAAGTGGAAAAACTTGAATGTAAAGACAAATGTATTGAACTTTGGCGGGCAAAGCAATGAGTTGTGGGTTCCTGGCGGGGAAGTAGCATTTATAAAGCGAATGATTGAAGAGAGTATCGACGTTAAGTGCAAATGGTTCACGACCCTTGTTTCAAAAGCGAGCAGTCTACCCAGCATTTATAGGGCCTTAGATCAGATCAAAGCTTTGGATGTGAGAGTGATTCCAATGGGACAGGGGCAAAAGAAAAGCAGAATCATTGCTTGGAAAGTTCAATAAACCGAAACGAGGAGGGTTTATGAAAGAGATCAGTGTTCATCCTGCAGCTGAAGAAAATCCAGGATTTCTCTTATGGCAAGTCAGCACACTTTGGAGCAGATCCACTGCGGCTGCGCTAAAACCACTCGGACTTACTCATCCACAGTTTGTCATTCTCGCAACCATGGATTGGCTAAAAGGGGCAACACAGGAAGAGATAGGAAGACGAATTGTATTGGATCCCAAGACTCTCTCGCATCTATTGCGCAGTCTGGAAGTAAAAGGGCTGATCGAGTCTAAAACCAACAATCCACTTCTCACATCTGCTGGAACGGATTTGTTGGCGAAAGCTCTTCCAGTAGTAGAGAGCGCCGATGCAGCTTTTTTTGCATCCATTGATCTAAAAAATTCAAAAATGGTCGCTTCGTTGCAAATCCTCTCAGGGGCCAATCTCGAGAAAAACTAGCTTAATCAGCTCAATTTTTCAGGGATCTTCTTTGACTTAAAATGAATATTTTATTTACATGAAGAATATTCAAATTAAGGGACAAATTCTATGACCGAAACAAATCGCTTGAAATATCTGAAAATTGCTTTGTTTGTAGTGGGTGCTATTTTTACCTTTGGTATGTACCCACTCACCATTTTTTGGCCATCTGGCTGGTCGTGGCATGTAGGCCAATCAGACTATTTGCAGATGATTCTTGGAGTTTACTGCACATTAGGGGTGTTTTTGATGATTGCTTCGAAAAACCCTCTAGCTAATCGCAGCCTCATATGGTTTACTGCGTGGTCAAGTTTTGTCCATAGCGGCATCATGGTTGTACAGTCTTTTGCCCACCCAAAACATATGGGACATCTTTATGGCGATGTTCCAGCTTTATTCATTATTGCATTGGTTTTAGCCTATCTAATGCCGCGAGAAAAAAAATAAGAAGTAGTTAGGAGAATCGGGGCAGATTTCTTTTGGCACTATTTCTTGTAAAAGCCATCGGAGAACATTTCTTTATGGTTTTCAGTTAATAGAAGAAATCCAAAGTTTCCAAGTCGAATGATCGGCAAATCCGATAAAGTCGCAATTGCATTGGTTTGCTGCGTATGTGTGATCGCGATAAAAACAGCATTCCCCTTACAAGAGCAGAGAAGTTTTTCCATTTCCTGAGTGATCGATTCATAAATGCCAGGACCAACAACTGTATCCACTTTTTGCTTTTCCCATGGAAGCGTCCCATCTGGGAGCTCCTTTAAAATTTCACTCGTGGACATTTGATTGCTGGGGAGGTAGTTGACACAGTCCAAACTCGGATTCATAGACGCATCTATTTTTAGAGCATAGGCGAGAGAAGAAGCTGGAAATTCCGATCTTCGGTTCTTAGAACTTTCCAGCACAAAAGAGCGATCTATCTTCTGCCTCAGATACTCCCAGACGATCATTCCTTCCATCCATTCAGCCATAGAGGCTTTTGTTAAAGAATTTTCAACATTCTCTGGAAGTCTCATCATTTCAATTTTCTGTGCCACGGCTGGCAGCTGTCGGATCAGCTCTGTTTTTTGCTGTTCTCCATGACGCATAAAGATTTTCGGCGCATCTTCTTGCAACAAATCAATCAATTTTTCCACAACCACGGGATCTATTTCCCTGATTCTTTCAGATACCGACAGAGTCTCAGCCACCTTTTTCCCCCACTGATTGGCAATGCTTGCCATTTCATCAGGAGAGAATTCAGCCAAAGAGGGGTATTCAGAAGAAAAACCTTCCCATTCTTCCTTCAGGACATCATTCACTGCCCCTGCATGCAAAAGAGGAAAACAAAAGAAAAGAAAAAGAATATAAAGATATTTTCTCATGGAAAGCACTAATAAATTTCCGGTGCAAGATTCGAACTTGAGACCAATGGATTAGCAGTCTTGGCGTACCGCTTCCGCCAAGAACTATAGATGAGTTCAAATCACCTTTGCTTGCCAAAGTCTATAGGCAATTCGCAATTTCTGCCACACCATTAGAAATCAAAACGTACTTTAAATGAGATCCCTTGCAGATAGAGATCTCCTTGATTGCTAAACGATTGAGCAACTTCAGTTGATGAATCAAAATAGATAAATTGGTTTTGTCCGAAGAATAAATGATGCTCCCAACCTAGATCAAATCCTAAATGATAGTCTTCATTGCAAAACATCTTGTCATAACGGATGCCAATTATGAAATCAGTTATGAATCTTCCAACATGATAAAATCGATGAAAATTGAAGAAGGTGTCAGTATCGCCAACTGCTAAACGCTCTAGATTGTCAATTAGAGCGGCGGGAAGAGGGTCACCTACTATTGCACTTTCAGTGTGATTGATATCGAAATAGCCATATAGAATTGAAGCAGCAAAATTCGATAAGATACTCCATCCGCAACCAATACCCCATTGAGTATCAAGTCCGCTGATAAGGCCTAATCCCCAAAAATCATTCTTCATAAACACATCGGCGTCGCTGTAAACTAACTCAGCTGCATTCACAGGATGGACTAATCCAGTGTAGCTCACGTTATCTTTTTGGTGGATCCACGCTGTTCGAAGCCCTGCATGAGGTTTTAAAGTGAGCCAATCGCTTACAAAAAATTGTCTACCCAGTTCAAGATCAAGCTCATTCAGGAGCAATCTCCACGAGCTTATAGCGCCAGTAGCAACACCCGATTGACCTGAAAATAAACCTGGGATGCCACCAAATACATCAGGGGTTTGAGGGTTCAGAAGAGTTGGCAGAAGAAATTCATCATCTCCGGCAGTAACTTTAGTCTTTGATGTTGTCAGTAAATGGGTCCAATTTAACACAACATCCCATCCGTCACGGGGTAAATTGGCTCCCAATCCGATTCGAACTCCCCAATCCCATTCAAAATCCAAAGATTTTCCTTCGCTTTTGCCCTGCATGACGGATTGTTCTCTACTAAAATCTATCAATGGACGATTTTGTGTTTGTACAACAAATTCCAATCCATTTTCTTGCGCCTTTAAAAGGAGCGGTTCCACTGTGATAAGAGCGCCCCAACGGCATTTTTGCGTGGGTCTTGCCGAAGGATTGATCACGTAAGAGTCGCATTGATATTCGAGCGCGCAAAGGCGGCTCTCCAAATCGCTCATTTTTTTGTCCGTTTTTGCATCTGCGCTTAAGACGCAAGTGAAGGCAATTAGAGGAAATGCTGCTACTTTACCTATTTTTTGACTCAAATTCATACACGTGTCCTTCAGAGAAAAAAATTGTTTAAGTAACGCGCATAGTAAAAGTTTGAAAATTTTTTGGCAAGTAGATGAGGAGGCGAGTATCAATACTATCTAAAGATTATTTGTCTAGAAAAAATCGCTACCCCTCCTTAGCATAGTTCGTTCAAAATCCAAAATTTATGAAGGGTATTTATGGCTACTGCTATTCGCAATCTACTCATTGGCGCAGGAGCGGCTTCCGCTTTGGCTGCGGGAAGTTTTGCTTCTTGGATAAATGGAAAAACTAAAACTCTTCCAGATGATCAAAAAGGAAGTGTATTTCCTCGAATGAAAGAAGTTGTATCAGCATTTCAGCAAAGCAAAAAAATTCAAGATGCCTACACAGCTCAACATCATCTAGACTTAGTCACCTCACTTTCATCTAAACAGTTTACTACTACAAGCGACAGAGCCAAAAAAGAAATGGATGCTCTAAGCACTTCTTACTACGCCGGATATATTTCAGGGGCGTTGCAAAAGAATCCAGATGCTACCCCCCCAATTTTCCGCTACGATGGAAATCTACGAGTCTGTCTCCCAACCTTACCGGGAGATATTCATAAGGGCTTTGTTTTCGCAGGATCATCTCCTCAAATTCATGATCCTCAAGCGAGAAGCTCTATTCTTGATGGAGATTATGTCCGATGTAAGTCTGAATTAGAAATTGCAGATCCCAAAGGAAAGGGCTCGTGGAATCAGCACAAGAAGGTCGATGTGTTAGTCACTGGAACAACTGATCATAGAAAATGTAATCAATTCAAAAATGCCTTTTTAAGAGATCTCGCTTATCACTCTGCAAGTAGTCTGCAGCCATTAGATCCTCAGAGCCCCTACTCAGATACCCCAGTTTTCAGTCTCTCCGAAAAGGGATTAGAGGCAGCAGGAGATTTAACTGACATGCCAGAAACAGCAAAAAATGATGTTCGATTAGGAAACTTTGCGGCCTGTAATTTTTATTCCCTTCAGAAGACGAGATTGAGTCACGGCAGTTACAAAGAAGTTGGAGCTATTGCTACTGGAACAACAAACGAAAAAGTTTGTGAACCTCTTCAGTTCGGAAGTATGAGAGATCTTATTGAAAAAACTAAAAACCAACAGAAAAAATAAAGTGTCTCTACAATGAGGGTGATGTAATGGCTCGGCGTACTTCTTTTATAAACGCCTTCCAATTCATCATAAGAATTTGATAGCGATGTATGGCTACAAGATCAAGAGGAGTAAATACAATATAATTACTCCGAGAACGCTGATAAAGGCTATATCGGTGGCATTGCCTGATCGTGAGTTAGCGATTCTTTCTATAGCATGAAATTTCTGGTGGCAATTATTGCAAAGCACTATCAATTCATTCATCTGTACATGCTCTCGTCCATGGATACCATAATTTCTATGATGCGTAACTAAATTACTGCCATTGTTACAGAGCTGACACCGATACCCAGCCTTATACCTGGTATGCGCGGCTATAGCTTTCCAATAGGGCGTTGCTAAAAAATCTTGATAATCCATGCCTTTGATGTGATCCGATATAGCTGCCCAATTCACATCGGCGTATCTCACCAAATCGATCCTCTGTTTCCCAGATATTTCTTTATTCCATTTTCGACTTGGTTTAAGGTAGTTTTCAATATAATAAGATGTGTTTTCTAGAAATTTAACTCGTCTAGTTTCGTTCTCTCTGCTAAGCGCTTCATCCCTTGATTTTGAATAGTCATCAAATTCGTCAAAATTTATCATACAAAAATATAATTAACTCAAATTTATAACGATATTTTCTCATGCG
>CAZXVU010000095.1:6742-8349 GCA_964644465.1 uncultured bacterium | reverse complement strand
TCTTCCCAAGTGAGTTTAGCAATTGCTTCATCATCGCAACTCACGACTTTCTTGACCAATCCTTTTTTACGCCGCTGCATCTCAACGATTTTCTCTTCAATCGTGTTCAAAGTGATCAGTTTGTAAGAGGAGACGGAATTTTTCTGGCCAATGCGATGGACGCGGTCAGTGGCTTGGTTTTCCACTGCTGGGTTCCACCACATGTCGTAATGGATGACTGTGTCGGCGCCAACAAGGTTGAGTCCTGTACCGCCCGCTTTGAGCGAGACCAGGAAAACAGGAATCTGGAGATTCTCATTGAACTCTTTCACAATCTCAAGACGGTTTTTCGTAGTTCCGTCGAGATAAGAAAACTTAATGCCGCGCTGTTCAAAGTCTTCGCGCATGATTTGCAACATGCGTGTGTATTGGCTAAAAATAACGGTTTTGTGATTGCTTTCGACAAGGATTTGGAGCAGCTCGAGGAGCATATCGTATTTCGCGGAATCGCCCATCTCCGCTTTTTCTTTCGCAAAAATCGCTGGGTGACAGCAGATCTGCTTGAGGCGGGTGAGGGTCGCGAGGACATGGATTTGCACTTTGTCGAAGCCATCGCGCTCGACGAGTTTGACGAGCTCGTCGCGGGCCGACGCAGCGTACGATTTGTAAAGCTCCAGCTGTACGTTCGA
Organism: uncultured bacterium; assembly: GCA_964644465.1. Lineage (GTDB taxonomy): Bacteria > Chlamydiota > Chlamydiia > Chlamydiales > SM23-39 > CAZXVU01. Next base: position 7,681 of record CAZXVU010000095.1, on the reverse strand, counting down.
AAGTTGGCAGTGATAGACGATTTCCGAAACGGGAGGGAGATCTTGGAGCACATCGCTCTTCATGCGGCGCAAAATGAAGGGTGATACTTTTTTGCGGAGGTATTCGATATTTTGCGCTTGCTGCGTGCCTGAGACGCGGAGGTATTTTTCGACAAAGCGGTCGTAGGTGCTTAGGAATCCTGGCATCAGGAAGTCCATGAGGCTCCAAAGCTCGTCGAGAGAATTTTCAATCGGCGTACCGGTGAGAATGAGGCGGTGGGAGGCCTGGATCATTTTGACCGATTTGGCGTTGCGGGTGCCGCGGTTTTTGATGTGCTGCGCTTCATCGAGGATCGCGTAAGAGAACGGCACTTGGGCGTAGGTCTCGATATCTTTTTGCAAGAGCGTATAAGAAGTAATGATCACATCGAAGTCGCCCATTTTAGAAAGGAGTTTTTTTCGCTGATTCGGAATCCCATCGACGACAATAGCGCGGAGTTTGGGATTGAATTTATGGAGCTCTTCTTTCCAGTTGTAGAGAAGCGATGTGGGGCAGACGATGAGCGAGCGGGCGCCTTTATTCTTGATATTGTTTTGCGTGATGGCGGCGATCGCTTGGACGGTTTTTCCCAAGCCCATATCATCGGCGAGAATCCCGTTGAGGAACATGAGGCGGAGACGCTCCAGCCAATATACGCCCTCTGTCTGATAGGGTCGGAGCTCTGCATGGAGCTCTTTCGGCATGGCCGATGGAGTGAGCGCGGTCTCTCCGAGCATTTGGCCGCGGATCTGAAGAAGTTTTGGGGACATCTTGAATTCTACAGGAAGCCCATCGAAAGCTTTGGGATCAATGGTCGCAAGATTCCAGAGCGGCTTTTGCTCTTTATGATCGTCGAGTTTTTTGATGCCAAGTTCATCGAATAGCTGCACCATTTTAGAAATGCGGTCGAGATCGAGAAC
>CAZXVU010000095.1:3596-6642 GCA_964644465.1 uncultured bacterium | reverse complement strand
TGGATGCGGTGCTGATTGCGCGGGATGACGCCCGTCATGAATTCGACGATTTTCTTCTCTGTCTTGGCAAGATAGGTGCCGGTCTGCGGATTGAAGAGGAAATCTTGGAACAGATCTTCCACGATTTGACGCTCTTCGACTAAGTTCCGCGCCAATATCCCCTGTTCTGTGACAAAGGTCTTGATATTTTCAAAAGTCAGCTTCGATGCGACAGAAGGAATCTCTTGCCCATCGTAAGAGAAAAACAGCGCGGCTTCCAATTCTCCATCGAGATAGGAAAGATTGCATCGGGTTCCGAGCTTTCCAGCAAATGGCAACGTGACAAATTTCTCAATGATCTCGCTGTTTGCCACTTCGGCAAATCTCTTGAGTTCGGGAAGCGCATTTTCGACAAACGTTCCAAAAAGGGGTTCTGGAAGAGTCATTTCCCGAATGGAGCTGAGATTCAGCAAATGCATCCGCTTGATATGGGGCGCAAATCGATAATAGGTGTCTTGGTAGAGCATTCCTGGCTGCGTGCATTCAAAAAGAGTTGCATCTTCCAGCGTGAGGCAATGTTCCCCTGCCACAAGTTTGGGGTTGAATAAGATCTTCGATGCGGGAGGCTCGATATACTCCAAATGGAAACGGAGCGTGACAGGATAAGGGGCGTAGCGCAACGGAGTTTCTAAAGTTCCCAGATAAAGGCAGGGAAGAGTGGGAAATTCATCTTCGAGATCTTTAAATCCGCGCGGACCTGCTTGACGCATCGCAATTTCGTGCGTTTTCGCTAAAAGAAGTCCAAACACTTCAGGATCTAACTGGGCGATCCGCTGCGCGCGTTCATTCTGGGTACTTTCCTGCACACGGGAATGGTCCATGATGAGCTGCAGCAATGAGGCGCCGAGTTCGTCAAAGCTTTTTAAGGAGAAGAAAAGACGTCTGCCGCCGACAAATAATGCTTCTTCATAGCGGAGCGCTTCTAAAAAGCCTTTCAATTGAGAAATCTGCAGCGGCTTGGAGCGGAAAGGCAAGCGGAGCGCGAGTTGGAATTCGATCTTTTTATCGCCCTGCTGCAATGACTGGGGATTGAAAATCACAGCCAACTCTGCCGAGGCTAGTGAGCTTTCTTCCTGAGGCAGGAAAAATGGGGAATGGGACAAAACATTGGAGGTGGCGACATATTCTTGCAGGACTTGCTTTTGATACCGGGCGTCTTGTTTGACGACTTCTTTCGTTTCCGCCTCTTTAATCGCATCAATGAGCTGCTGCTTTTCCTGCGTTCCTAATTGTTCATTTTTGGAGATGTCAGCTTCTTTCGAATATTCGATCAGGAGGGAATCGATTTTTTCTTCCAAAAAGAAAATCAGAGCGGCTAAATGTTGGCAATCGAAACGGCTGGGGCAATCGCAGTTCGTATGAACAGCTTGCGATTCAAAACGGTCAACCTCGATTTCGCTCTCGTAGGCGTTGTCAAAATTGCCTAGAATTTTGCTGCTAAAGCGGATCGTCTCATTGTCGAGGCGCAAGATTTTCGCGGTGACAATTTTATTCTTCTCGTAGAGCTGCCGGCCCTCTTTTAGAATCGCTGAAGAAAAATCTTGTTTGAGTTTACGAAAGTTTAACATAGGCCTTTTCCCAGACTATGAAGGCGTTTGCAATTTGATGGATTGATGATTTGCAAAAGCCCTCGCAACTACATTTGTTCCGAAGATTTGGTTTTACAGATTTTTTATAACCTACGCAACCAAAAAAAATTTATCACAATTTCGAAACATTAATGGGGGTTAATTGAAAAGGTTTTTTCGACATCCTCCTTAAGTGCGCAACAGATTTACACCAAACAACTTAATTAGCAACTAAGAAGTTTCACCCACTGAAGAATAAAAATAGAAAAAGCAAATGATCCTGCGATTATTAACGACCATTTGCCGCCAGACACTTGATAGTCGCCTGTGAATTTTCTGCGATAACGGCCAATCCATACCATTGCAACAGGAATCAAACCTGAAAGAAGTGCGTCTCCAAATCCCCCGCTGAGATCTAGAAAATCGAGCAGCGCTCGCGGAAAACAGATCGCCAAAATCAAAGAAGGGACTAAAGAAAGAACAGTAATCCATTTTTTGCTCAGTTCGATCGAGATCCCTTTGAATAGATCTTTGATGAAATCAAAAAGAGCGATCGACAAACCAAAATAAGAAGTCACGAGGGCCAAAAATGCAAATCCATCCATTAAAGGAAGAAGAAAAGCGCTATTGAAGTGCGCTTTTACAGGCTCGGTGATCATCGAACCATTTTTAAAGGCTTCTTGCAATCCGCCTGCGCCTTCAAACGGGATCACGCCATGGATCACGAGAAGCCACAGAAAGTAGACTGCAAATGGGATCGCAGTGCCGATCACCACCGATTTTTTCAGATCGCGAGCCTCATAATTTAAATAGGAACAAAGCGACGGAACAATCATCTGATAACTAAACGCAGCAAAAATCAACGGGAAAGAATTGAGACCTTGCAGCCAGGCAGATCGGTAGGCTAAATAATTCATGTGGAGGCCAAAAAATCCGACTCCGACTAAATAGCAATAGATCGCGCCCATTAAGATGATGAACCAGCCATTCATTTTTCCAATGAATGCCACCCCTAAATATACGATGCTTCCAAAGATCAACGTAAAAAGGGCGCAGCTGGCGCCATAGCCGATTGAGATGCCCGTAAAGTCTAGGATCCAACGATCGATCAGCAAAGCGCCGCCTGAAGTATAAGCGACAAGAGAGGCGACGTTCATGAATAAATAGAGGACTAAGCTCAGCGCTTTCCCCGCTTTTCCCAATAAAAGCTGGGTCATGGAGGAAAAATGAACCCCCTCTTTCAGCCATAGGGTCGTTTCTACGAGAAGCAATCCCGTAAACGTCATGAAAATCCAGGTGGCCAAAAGAATCAGAAATGAGATGAAAAAACCAGCCTCTGCTGTTTGGATCGGCATGGCAAGCATGCCTCCGCCGACACAAGTGCCGGAAACCAATAAAATCCCTCTCCAGGAAGAAGTTTTTGCCGCTTCCCTGCTTTG
>CAZXVU010000095.1:0-3496 GCA_964644465.1 uncultured bacterium | reverse complement strand
GGGAAGTATTTAACCATACTTTATAGATTAATAACCAAATGTAATTTCTAGAGAACCACCATTGGAAATATAGCTGCTTCCAAAATTTCCATGATAATTGAGATTGACTCGGGTGGTATCTGTGGGATTGCCGATTCCGAGCTGGACCATGGCAGCGAAGAGATGATTTTTGAAAAAGAATCCAGATACTTCAAATTCACTGCTGGGAGTATCTAAAAAGAAGGCTTCCGTACTCTTTCCGCCTATGCGTCCCTGGTAGAGATAGCTAATCGAGGCATAGCTAGAAACAGTAAATTGTTTATAAGGCTTAAATAGGTTCCATCCGAGGCCGATTTCTGGTTCTAATAAATTCGAGATTTTTCCATGAACTGTCTGAGCCAGCGGGCTATTCCCATCTTCTGTAAAGGCAGCCTGCTGAACGAGTACATAGTCAAGGCTCAAAAAGGGCCATAACTGATTGATGAGCCCGCACGAATCACTTTTAAATATTTCATAACTCATTTCGAAATGGGTCGCAAAAACATTGGCGTGATTATGATGCGATATTGACTCATCAATTGAGGGAATAAAAGGAATACTGGAAGGGATAAAAATCTCCCGTTTCGCATCGACTTTGTTGTAAACGTAGGCAAAACTTAAATCTGCCCACCACGGACAAGCTGTCCATGCCATGTAAAGCATCCCTTCGTAAGAATGGATGTGGGACCTTGCTTGGTCTTCTTCCCATTTCACATGGGAATCGGCATATGCTGCAGCCAGGCCAAGGACTCCACTGCGCGAAGAGTCGTATTCCCATCCTCCTGTGATACCCACAATGGGATTTTTATAGGCCCCCTTTTGATGGATTTCCTGAGCATAAGGAATGAGCCAGTAATGGGGCTGAGCCCTATGGCACGTATTGCATGTTTTTCGATAGGCCAGCAGATTGTCATGGACCGTCGACTGCACTTGTATGGCCACAGCTTCTTCCGCAAAAAGGATCGCATTGAAGATCGAAGGGTCCATTTGCTCGAAAGCCGACTCCAATTCAGGGTTAGGATCTGTAAATGGGTTCAACACAGCCAGAATAGGGAACATCCTCGAGGTAGTAGGGTCCAATTTTTGAAATCCTTCGGCAATGGCCCTCACATTGGCCCCTGTGAGGAGAGGGGCATAAGGAGTATAGAAAGATCCTCCGAAAGAGAGGATGCCGCCGATGACGGCCGACACGCACTGGGGAGGATTCACGCCGCCGCACATGCTTGTGCAGGAATAGGCGCTCGGGTCATAGGGATTGAGTCCGCCGCAATATTGATTGTAGGTCAAAGTGATAATATCGCCAGAAAGCGACAATGTTCCGATCGTTTGTTTCACAGGCCCAAGGACTGCCGATGGATTGCCCGCCGAGTAATTTTGAGAAGGATCCAAAGGATCGACAAAATAAAGAGTTCCAGTATTCGTATTGCTGTCCCAATCAAGCCCGTTTGCCAGAATCCCATGGCCGCCGCCGCCTGGATAGGAGATGACGACCAAGGCTGCGCTGCCGGCGGCAATCGCATTCGATAGGAATGCAATCGAAGGACGCTCAATTTGGATGTAGCTAGGTTTTGGATTTGTAGCTACGGGTCCCCATTGAAAAGAAGTGAAGACCCCGGAGATCTGCACTTGAGGAAATGGGAGGGTTTGTCCGAGATAGAAACTGATCCCGCTGACTAAGGGAAGATTCAATGTCCCTCCTGCATTACAATTTCCTTGCATGGGGCCTGATGAGGGACATACGGCCAGCGTAGACATCAGATTGATGAAAGCATCATCCGTCCTCTCCCACTCGCTATAGGTCACTCCGGAAAGGGACGTCCCAAAAATAGTAGGACACACATTCTGCAAAAAGGTCATTCCGTTTGTGGTTGAAGTGGGAAAGCAAGCTTCATTTCCAATAAAATTGTGTTTGGAATTGATGCTATATTGGTCAAGCCACCCATAATTGGAGACATCGATCAGCTGCTGCGTGGTCTGTGCCCATAACGACGAAGAGAGAATGGTGAGCAGCAAAATATTTTTCATACAGAAGAAACTAACTCAGCAAAAAGTTTCCGTCAATTTCTTATCCCAATAAGAGCAACAATTCATCTTATTAAATAATTTAATTTATGATAAAATAGATTATAAACAGCGCATTATTATGTCAAATATTACTGAAACACAAATTAACACTTCTAAAGACCTGATTCTATCCTATTTAACAGGAGACGAGTCCCCCCAAGGCAATCCCGATAATAGCGCTCTTCATCAAGCTATCTCCCCATTGCCCGCAGCTACCCCTCTATCCCCTGACCGGGTCGTATTGAAATCAGAAGAGCGGGATGAGATTAGTAATATCGTGATCAGCGCCCTAAGGCCGATCACTCCCGATCAACAGAAAGAAGCGATCTACGGAATCGCGCGCGGCATAGAAGCATTATACATCAATGAGAGCCAAGGAAAAGCGATGGCTAATTTCATTAAACAACGCTTTCATTCTGGCGCTTATTCCAACTGCACAAGTCCATTGGCATTCAAAAAAATGGTTCTCAGAGATTTATTGGTTGTTTGCCCTGATAAACATCTTTCGATTGATTATTCCCTAAATCCAATCCCTGCCGACGATGAATGTCGATCCACCGAAGAAATCTCCTCGGATCAGCTCACAGCTCCGCAAAAACAAAGATGGGAAGAAGCAATGGCCCAAGAAAAAGCTTACTTTGAGAGCATCAATTTTGGCATAGGCGAGTCGAGAATATTGCCAGGAACTGAAGTTGGCTATTTCAAAATTAACCAATTTGCCTCAACAGATTTTCCAGAGACAGGAGAGCGAATTGAACAGGCCATGGCAAAAATTGCTCCCGCGCAAGCCCTCATTATCGATCTAAGAGATAATCAAGGCGGAAACCCTGCTGCAGTTGCGAATATTACCAGTTATTTATTCGATGAAAAAAGACTGATCAACCAACTCTACCAACGGTTAAATAATAAGACGATCGATTCGCACGCCGATCCAGAAACTGTGAAGAAAGAACTTCATTTCGGCGGAAAAAAACCAATTGTTATTTTAACGAACGAAAACACTTTCTCCGCTGCAGAAGAATTCTCTTACAATTTACAGACACAGGGAAGGGCTACAATCATTGGCACCGGCCCTACTCAGGGCGGCGCACACCCAGTTGGCCGTTATGTCGCCGATGACCATTTCGTGGTTTATATCCCCTACCAAAAAGCAGTCAACCCGATTACAGGAACGAACTGGGAAGGCACAGGAGTCAAACCTGACATCCTCATTAATAAAGATCAAGACGCCCTCGAAGCTGCCTTAACATTCATTCAGGGAAAATCATGAACGAAATCCCTCGAGGCTCATCTTTTCTCCATTTGCCCTATTGCGAAGGGACAAACACCTTTGCAGACAGGGTCTTTTTGACAGGGAATGAAAAAAATCGAGAGGCTGTTTTAACAAAACTAGCCAGTGAAAAACTGCAGGGAA
>CAZXVU010000094.1:2962-8381 GCA_964644465.1 uncultured bacterium | reverse complement strand
GTCTTGATTGGAACTCTATGCGCAGTTTACACCCTTGGCCGATTTTTCCAGCCAATCTCGATCCCCCGGTCGCGAGATCATTGAGCATCCAATTCATTCTGCAAGAACTTCTTTCTTCATTTAAATTGATCGCCCATTTGCAAAATGTCACCCCCGAACAGCTGCAAGGATGCAATTTGACGAAAGAGCTGATCTCCATTTCTCAAGAAATCGAAAAATTCCTTCTCTTTTCTTTAGAAAACCCTTTTTCTCAAAAAGGGGGCGTCCTGGACAAACTTTGCTTTTATTGCGAAATCTTGGTACAAGCATCGAATATCTCCGATCAGGAAATTCTAATGATATTAGAAGAGATGAGAAATTCAATTTTACGGATCAAGTCCAAGATGATCGCCTGGAAAAAAATGCCGGCATTGCACCCTCTCGACCAAATCCTTTCCCATCTTCTCGATCTGTATGATCATCTCCAACAAAAAATGTGCTGGTTTTTCAACGCGTTTTCTCCTTTTCTTCAAGAAGCCCGCTCCGATGAAAACGTTTTGTTTTTCTTGATCGAACAACGCTCTGTATTAAATTCCTATCTCGGCCCTCGGTATATCGAAGAATTGCTTCATCGTTTTTTTCCCGCTGGACATGCCCAATTGCGCGCTGTCATCTGCGAGGGTTATACCCGTCGCGGATTCTCTTCCTTTTTTGCAAAGGCAGAGCCTCTCATCGATGCTCTTGAATGGGACATGCCATGCCATCCTCCATTACAGAGGCTTTAAGCCTCATCAAAGATCTCTCAGACTTCTTGAAAGACTCCCAACCGGTTTTCGCCTCTCCCGAAGATGCCGATTATTTTCGCAAATCCCTCAAACGGGATCTCCCAAAACCACCCCCTGCTCCGAAAATCGAACTCCCAGAAATATTAATAGCCGCGCCTCAAAAGCCTCCAGAGCCAAAAATAGAACTCCCGCAAATAGTTCCGGAACCAAAGATAGAAGCGCCTACAGCCGAAAAGGTTCCTGAGCCAAAAGTAGATTTCCAACCCCCTTCAATTCCCTTCTCTTCCTTCGACGACGTTCGCAAAGCCATTGCTAAAGCCGCACCTGGATTTCCGATTTATGAAGAAATTCCCAACGATGCGATTGCGAAAAAAATCAGCATCCGTTGGAAAACAAAAAACCAAACGGCGCCTATCTCCATTTTATCATTCCATGAGCCCCCTCAACAGCGCACCTTGTTGGAACAAATTGCCATAGCCATCGATGTCCATTTCGGCCCTGCTAAGATCATCAACGCTGAAGGAATTGAGAAAGAAAAACAGTGGGAAGCCTTTTTATCGGTCCCCGACTTAAAATTCGTCATCGCTTGCGATTACACTCTTTGGCAACTGAACGGCCTCATGCAATTTTATAAAGAAAATCCCGCACAAGGAACGCGAATTCTAGGAACAGTTCCTGTCTTTCTCCTTCCCGATTTATCTTTGTATCTGAAAGATCCGCTTCTCAAGCGGTCTCTATGGAAGGCATTATGTCAGAAATGCTCTTCGTAGAAGTTCTCCTCGATCAAAGCCTTTTGAAACCGCTCGATTATGCAGTCCCCCAAGAACTTCGATCGCAAATCCAAGTAGGCATGAGGGTCGAGGTTCCTTTAAAGAACAGCTTGAAAAAAGGAACGATCTCGGCGCTCAAAGAGCATTCCCATTTTCAAACAGTCCGGCCCATAGCGCGTCTCCTTTTTGAAAATGGAGAACTTTCTAATCCTCTATGGAAATTGGCCCAATGGATGGCTCATTACTACTGCACGCCGCTGCAAAAGGTTTTGAAATGCTTTATCCCTCCGAATATCCGGAAGCAAGTCCAACAAAAAACCGAAGTATTTTTGAAGCTCGTAAAAACCCATGACGAAACTCTGAAAGCTTGCGAAGGATTGCGGCTGAAATCTCCAGTACAAGCTCAAGCCTTGGAAATCCTTTTGAATACCCCAAAAGGAATCTTTCTCTCTGAATTGCTGGCGCAACTGAAAACCTCTAGAAGTCCCGTCGATACTCTCATCAAAAAAAAATGGATCGTCTGTGAAAATCGGAGCTCTGGAGAGGAGATTCTGATCGAAGAGGAGTTTTTTCCCACTAAGCCAAAAGTCCTCAATGAAGAACAAAAAAAATGCCTTGTAGAGGTGCAAGCATCTCTTGCTTCGAATCGATTTGCGTCGCATCTGATCTACGGAGTTACAGGAAGCGGGAAAACGGAAATCTATCTGCAGGCCATCCAAATGGCTCTCGATCAGAATAAATCAGCGATCATGCTCGTTCCTGAAATCTCCCTCACATCGCAAACCATCGAGCGCTTCCGCTCCCGCTTTTCTCAAAAAATTGCGATTCTGCACCATCGGAGGAGTTTAGGAGAGAGATCGACCGCGTGGAAAGAGCTGCAGAAAAAAGAAGCGATGATCGTCATTGGAGCCCGCTCTGCTATTTTCTCTCCTGCGCAAAATCTCGGCCTCATCATCATCGACGAGGAACATGACAGCTCTTATAAACAGAGCGATGAAGCTCCTTGCTATCAAGGTCGCGATGTGGCGGTCAAGCGCGCCCATCTGGAAAACTGCACCATTCTGCTCGGCAGCGCCACCCCTTCCCTCGAATCGCGCTACAATGCCGAAATTGGAAAATATACTCTGCATACGCTTTCTCATCGCGCGACGTCGGCCTCTATGCCAAAAGTGCGGATCATCGACATGGAAAGAGCTTTTGAGATTGCGGGAGGCTTCACCCATTTTTCGCAAGAATTGTTAGATGGCCTTAAAGAAAGGCTCAATGCGGGAGAGCAAACGCTTCTCTTCCTCAATCGGCGCGGCACCCACAGGATGCAGGTTTGCAAAGCATGCCGCAATATCATCAAATGCCCCCATTGCGATCTTTCCCTAACCTACCATCGCGCAGGCCATCTCCTGCAGTGCCACCTTTGCGATTTTACGCAAGATTCGCCCAGAGTTTGCCCTCAATGCCAATGTCCCGAATCGCTCGAATTCAAAGGATTCGGCACAGAGCATGTAGAGCGCTCGCTCCATGCAATCTTTCCGGAGATCCGAACATTGCGCATGGACAGAGACACCACAAAGCAAAAAAATAGCCACGAAGATCTTTTCAAACAATTCCGCGCCCATAAAGCAGATGTCTTGATCGGCACGCAAATGATTGCCAAGGGATTTCATTTCCCATCTGTGACGCTCGTCGGCGTTCTCAATACTGACGCCTCCTTGAGCATCCCCGATTTCCGGGCGCCAGAGCAGGTCTTCCAGCTTCTCACTCAGGTAGCCGGAAGATCGGGTAGATCCCAGCTTCCTGGAGAAGTGATCATTCAAACGTTCCTTCCAGAACATCCCACAATCAAACTTGCGGCTGCCCAAGATTACCCTGCCTTCTATTCTGCAGAAATTGAAGAAAGGAGAAAGTTTGGGTTTCCCCCCTTCTGTCATCTCGTAAAACTCCTCTTCTCTTCCACAGATTCAGAGGAAGCCAAAAAGGCTGCCGAGGCCGCTCATAGTGCAATTCCCCCAATGGAAGGGATCGAGCTCCTCCCTGTATCTCCAGCAGGTCATCCCAAAGTCAAAGACCGCTTTCGCTTTCAATTTATCATTAAGTCGCTAAAGATAAGTAACTTAATTCAGATATTAGCAGATCTAAAAGCAAATTCATCTGTAGAATTGAAGATAGATATAGATCCTCTATCTACATTCTTTTAAGAACCAGAAATTCATTTTATTTTATCCCTATTTCAGTATATAATATTTGTAATTTTAATTTGGAGAATCAATGTCTACCTCTTCTGTTGGCTCAACGCCTACTGTACTTAGAAAACATGAACGAGATAATTCTGGGCCTTCTGTTGCCCGTTATGAACCAGCAACAAAAAAATTAGCTTTTGAATATTCGTTCGGGACAACCCGTTTAGTAAAACCATTCACCTTTTCCCCGGGAACTTCTGAACAAGCCACACCCAAAAAATCTCCAGCAAGACGAATTTCAAAACTAGAGAACTCACCAGGCCAATCAGACACTTCCAGCAGAATACATAGAACAAGTCAGCGACAATTACTAAATCGGCAACTATTTGACCCCATGGAACTATGTGTGACTTCCCAGCAACCGCCTGCGCCAAGATCGACCTTTTCGACAAGAAGGCAAATAAAGACCGTATCTGCAGCCCCAGCTGAATTATTCCTTCCTGATGAAAGTGCTTTCTCAGATCGAACAAAAAGTATCTTTCTTGGGAAAACTCATCCCGAATTGCAGGCTGCTAGAAATAAAAGAGCGGGAATTATCCCTCCTCTTAAAGAAGAGATGCCTGACACCCCAGAAATTCCTATGGATCAGAAATTCGCAAAGTCTCCTTTCACGCAAAACTCTATCGCTTTTCGAAAATCTTTAGATGACGCTGTTGCTAACGGAACTCCCCTTGAATATGTCAAACCTTCTGGAAAACAAATTTTGCTCAGCAACATAAGGCCTCTTCATAGTGGGCAGCATACAGATGCTTTTTTATGTACTATTCAGGGATCGAAAACTCAATTTGTCTTAAAGGTATTTAAAAAGACAACTCTCGAAAGAAGATCTGACGACGCTCTGAAATTTATAGCAAACCAGCTTTACCACTATGCATTAAATATGAAGTCCGATTCTCTCAGGCCCTATATTGCGTTTCACTTGAACTACAACCCCTTTTTGGAACATTTAGCTCCATTTTTAGCCATCAAAAATGCACAAACCCGGGAATGGGCTTTAAAGAACTTTGTCGCAAGACATCCTTCACTTTGCGCGATTATAGTAGAACATGTTCCTGAAGAATTCCCATTAGATTTTAATCCAAAAACTCTCCCTTGGAGACAACTTCAATTCTTCTACAGAGAAAGTTTAAAACGTGATATACCTAACGACACTCGGAGATCCAATGTGGGAATTGGAACTGATGGAAATATGAAGCTTTACGATATGTTCGAACACATCGAAGAGCATCCAAGAACTCTTTTAGATGAACATCTCGCTACCTTCACCGATGTTGAAAAAGAACAGCAATGGCTTGATCCCCGCATTGTAAAGTAAGTTCGATGAAAATCCATGCTTATGCCGCATTGGGACCTCGTGAAGATCTGAAGCCGTTTGCTTATGAGGCGCCTTCTCTTTCTTCCCAAGAAGTTCTCATCAAAATCTCCCATTGCGGTCTTTGCCATACAGATATCCATCTGATCGATGACAACTGGAAACGCTCCATCTATCCTCTCGTCCCAGGCCATGAGATCGTCGGGACCATTGTCAAAAAAGGGGATGGCGTCGAGGGAGTCAAAGTAGGCCAAAGAGTTGGCGTGAGCTGGATCCGTTCTTCCTGCCTTCATTGCCCCACTTGCCTTGAAGGGGACACCAACATTTGCCCCAGCAAAA
>CAZXVU010000094.1:0-2862 GCA_964644465.1 uncultured bacterium | reverse complement strand
GGCAATATGTTCCCCATGAAATTCTTCGTTTTTCTTCCCCTTCTCCTTTTGCGCCCCAAAGCGCAATAACAACCAAAAAAAATCTAATAAATTTTTCATAAACATCTAGAGGAGAAAAAAAAGATGATTCCATTTACCCATAAATTAGTCGCAGTCATGAACGAAAAAATCGAAATCGGCACGATCATGAATGCCTTAGCGCACCAATGCATTGGATTCGGAGCCGCTTTGGGCCGCGAGCCTTTACGTCTCTCAAACTACATCGATGCAGATGGCGGAGAACATCCAAACATTTCAGAGATGCCGTTCATCATTCTGAAGGCGAATTCCAATAAAATCCGAAATTTGAGAATTGAGGCCCCAAAACAGGGCATCCGATTTGTCGACTTTACAGATACCATGACTGTGGGAACCTACGTCGAGCAGTTAGAGCGTACCCAGCAGACAAAAGATGAAAATTTGGTCTATTATGGGATCGTCCTCTACGGCGAATGGGATAAAGTGACCGAGCTCACAAGGAAGTTCTCCCTTTGGAAATGAGGATTGATTTTTTCTTCTTGAGGAGGGATATTGATTTCCTCCTCAAAAATAGGGAAGTCTTCCAATGAAAAAAATCCTATCTCTTCTATCTATCTCGCTCATCCTTTCTTCCTGTTCTGTGGTAATGGCTTCAAATAGAGAAGGAACGGATATCGACGGGATCCAAAACATCAGAAACAAGACCCAGATGATCGCTCTAGGAGGAGATCCCGTTACAGAGGAGATCAACGAAGAGGGGGAACGGGTAGAAATCTATAGGATCCTCAAGGAAAAAGGGTCGATTGCACGCGCGTGCATGCATGGGCTTCTCGATATCGGAACTGCATTTCTTTGGGAATTTGCAGGAACTCCGATAGAGAGCTCTCTGAGCGAAAAAAAATATTATTCGGTCAAAGTCACTCTCGATACGGAAGATCAAATTCGGAAAATAGAACTTTTTTGATTGCCTGGAATGCTTAAGAGGAGCTAATTTCTTCCCTCTTTTGGAAACTTCAGGAGTTTTTATGTTTTTAGCACTCTGCCGCAGCGTGAGAGCTTCTCTACTTCCTCCCCCTTCACTGTTTAAACCATTAGGCGCCTTACAAAGATGGACTCATACATCTGCCCCAAAGACAAATTTCGTTTTAAATAATTTCAATTTCTCTCCCAATAAAGAGAGGGAGATGCAAGCGGCTCAGCGCGCTCTAAAAGACTTAAAATTCAAAAAGATCGAGATTTCCCGCGGCTCAGTGATTGGGGAACAAGATTGGATCAAAACTTTGCTCTCTCGTATTTCTCGAAACCGTCCGTCTGAATTTTTGATCATCGGTAAAACAGATCAGTTTATTACCCCTAAAACTGAGGTGCTGATCGGTCCGACCCAAAGAAAAGTAGAGGAAATATGCTCTTCGATAAAGGAACGGTCTTCAAGGTCGCAAGAATATAGATTTTCCAAGATCAAACTTAGCCCAAATATGATCAAGACATTATCCGAACTCATGGCCAGCGCAAGCCATGCAATGTCCTTTCGTCTCATTATAAAAAAATAATTGGAGGTATTCCTATGATCCTAGCACTTACAAGAAACGCCTTCGTAGCTTTTAGTCGAGGTGCTGTTGCACCTGTCCGCAAACTTTTTTGCGGAGTGTCAGGCAAGATTTATCCACATTCTTCTGCATCCTTTAAATGGACTCGTCAAACCCCTTCCGTTCTCACTCAGAGCTCTTTACACCCGCGCCATTTTGAATCAGGGTTTTTTGCTCCAGATGCATCTGCCGAGAAGTTTAAGGCTTTTTTTAGACACCATTTCATCTATGATAACGGCTTTCTCACCGTTCAAAATACGAGAACTGCGAGCGAGGAAAACCTAACTTCCATTTTGAAGTATTTAGAAAGATCTAACTTTCACAAGCTGGAGATTGAAGACTCTCTAAGCAAAGCTTGGGTCCTGCAGTTTTTGGAAATCATCAAACAGAAATGCCCCGATGGGTTCTGTTTTTATATTAAAGGGGCGCAGCCTGCTTCTGTATTCAATCCTTCTGATCAGCATGTTATCGATGAAGTTGTCCATTGCCTGACACAATGCCGTCGAGACTCTTATGAATTCGTCGTCATAAACAAAAAATAATCAGGAGTTCACCATGTTTGCTTTAGCCGCCCACAGTTCAACAGCTTTGGCCCATCGCCCACCTACATTTCTAGCCAAAATTCGATCTTGGTCCGCTCTTGCAGCTTCCCCTTTCCAACCGCCAGCTGTTGTGCGAAAAATGAGTAGAGCTGTTGCCATTGTTCCCAAAGGAACCACAGCCGTAGCGAAAGTGGAAACCGCTAAAACATCTGTCATCCCATTTCAACCCAAATGCCACATTCATTGGATTCCTTCGCGTGACATGTTGCCCATAGGAATCGAATTTCAAAAGGGAGAGACCCCTGAAAATTTGCAAGAACTGATGAGTTTCGCTATCGATTCAGGTTGTAATTTGTTTCGATTTGCACCCGGCTCCCTCTTTGGTCATAAAAATTGGCTGATCGAACTCATGAGACGAATAAAAGATACCCAGGGTCCAAAAGTATCCGTGACCACATCAACATTCCAATTTGGATGTTTACGGAAACATCAACCCGTCAAAAATCCAACGAATGATTCACTAAAACAGATAGGGGATCGTCTCCTTTTAAAGGAAACAAGACCGCAGAGATTGATCTTGACTGATATCGACTTGAATCACCCTGGCCGATTGGAAGTTTTAGCGGAACAAATGGTTCGCACAAATCGAGCTGTACAGTTTACTCTTGTTTTTTCCAAGTAAGCTGCTGCAGCTTCGCCTGTTCGTTGAACATCTC
>CAZXVU010000093.1:6734-8418 GCA_964644465.1 uncultured bacterium | reverse complement strand
ATGTGCTCCCGATCCTTTGCTCAGAAAATCGAAGATTTTTCCTATCTCGAAGAAGCGGTCGCCTCGTTTGCGTCCCGCGCTGCGGAAAAGCTGCGGGAACAGGCAAGCCTTGCATCTTTTCTCTCAGTCTTTATTTCTACAAGCCCTTTCCAAGAACTCTACGAGTCCCGCTCCTGCCATATTAACTTGCCCAATCCTACCGCCTTCACTCCAGATCTGATCGCCTTGGCAAAGACAGGCCTTTCCCGAATTTACCGCCAGGGATTTGGATATAAAAAAGCAGGTGTGCTGCTAAGCGATTTCTGCGATGAAGAGATTTCGCAGCTAGATCTGATCACCCCCAATCCATCGAGCGAAAAGAAACTGCGCGCCATGGAGATGCTCGACAAGGTCAACGCCCGTTATGACAAGCCGGCGATCCGTTTTGCAGCGGAAGGGATCGAGCGCCATCCTTGGCAAAGCTTACGGGAAAATAGCTCCCCGAAATTTACCACTAGCTGGCATGAACTTTTGCGCGTGCATTGAAAAAGATTGCCATTGATTGCCTTTTTTTTTAGGATTCGGCTGGGAGACGTTTTTTTTATGTGGGATCGCATGTGGGATATCTTTGTTGAAAATGCGATCGCTCTTTTTATGCCTCTCGTCTGCTCCTATTATGCGTTAACAGGAGATCTCTTTCTCAATGTCGCTGCGCAAAATGCGACTGGCCTGGAAATGGTAGGCAATACCATCTTAGCCCCCCTTCAATATATATGCGCCGGAAGAGAAGCGATCCAGCAACCAGATGGCTCTTGGGAACTTATCCAACGGTTCAATTACGAGCATGCGCTTTGGCCAAACGCCATTGTCTGCACCATGGCACTCCCTCCAAGCTTGATTTTGGGAGGTCTTGTAAAAGGGGTAGGGTATCTGAGTCAATCGGCCCGGACCCGGCACAATTCGATAAAATCTTTTTTGTTCTCGACCGAGATCAAACCGAACGTCGACACCTATATCGCTTTAGGTATGGAGATCGCAGATCCAGACAAAGCGGAGTTTCTTTTTTCTGAAGGCCACAAACGGAGAGCTGGCGACGAACATCATTTGGATGCAGAAAAAGAAGCCATGAGAGATATCACGATTCTTCTCAATCAAGCAAAAATCCCTTGGTGGGTCGATTGCGGCACTTGCCTCGGTGCCTATCGCTATGGCGGCGTCATTCCTTGGGACTTTGACCTCGATATCGCGGTCCTTTTGCCAGATTTCGACAATGTCCAAAGAGCCCTGAAGAAGCTCGACCAAAAAAAATACATCGTCCAGGACTGGTCAAGCCGCGGCTCTCCCAAAAGCTATTTGAAAGTCTTTATCCGCAAAACGGGCACCCTGATCGATGTCTACCATTTCGCGATCGACCCCGAGACGCAACAGATCCGCTATATCCTCTCTTTAGATTCTAATGTGTTTTTCCCCGAGTGGTGGAAGATCCGCGAACGGCGCTACACTCCCCCCACGGATTTTGCGACTGTCTTTCCCCTCAAAAAGGCCCTCTTCGACGGGATCGAAGTATTCGTCCCGAACGATACAAAAAAATATTTGCAAAGATATTACGGCGAGAATCTCGCCCCTTCTAAAATTTACGACTCCCTGACGGGCTGTTACGAAAAAGACCTTTCCCATCCTTATTGGGAACGGATCTACGCCCATT
>CAZXVU010000093.1:0-6634 GCA_964644465.1 uncultured bacterium | reverse complement strand
CTTACATTTATTTAGTCTTTCTCTATAATGGCTCCCATGTTTCAGAAAAAAGCACTAACCGGCTGGATGATTGCGCTGATCAACGTCTGCGCGATCTGCAATATTAAAAATTTTCCCCTTCTGGCTGAGTACGGGCTTTCCGTCATCGTATTCTTAGCCCTCTCCGCCCTATTTTTCTTCGTTCCTGTTGCATTGGTCTCTTCTGAACTAGCCTCAGGCTGGCCTGAGCGAGGGGTATATACGTGGGTCAAGATCTCCCTGGGACCCCGTTATGGATTCTTAGCCATTTGGCTCGAGTGGATCGAAAATGTGATCTGGTATCCGACCGTTCTCTCCTTCATCGTCACCACCTTTGCCTACATTTTCAACCCAGCCCTGGCTCAAAATAAGCTTTATGTCATGTCGGCCATTCTCGTTACTTTTTGGTCCGTGACCTTTATCAACTTTCTGGGGATGCGCACCTCCGGCTGGTTCAGTTCGATCGCCGCCCTTTTCGGCACTATCGTACCTATAGCACTGATCATCGTTATGGGAAGCGCCTGGATTTTCCAAGGCAATCCCACTCAAATTGAGTTTAAATGGAGCGCTGTCTTTCCCGATCTGACCTCTCTCAATGAACTTGTTCTCCTCTCTGGAGTTCTACTAGGCCTCGCAGGGATGGAAATGTCTGCAGTCCACGCGAAAGATGTCCGCGATCCAAGGCGAGACTTTCCCCGCGGCATTTTTCTCTCAGCAGTCCTGATCCTCCTGTTCTCCTTTCTGGGATCCTTGGCCATCGCCGCTATTGTACCTGTGAAACAAATTCAGCTTGCCTCAGGCGGAATGGACGCCTTCAGCTACCTCTTCAAATCCTTCGACATGCCTTGGGCGATTCCCGTGATTGCTGCCGTGATGACCTTCGGCGCACTCGGAATGATGAGCACTTGGATTGTGGGCCCCAGCCGAGGACTCCATGCAAGCGCTGAAGATGGAGACCTCCCTCCCCTCTTTCAAAAAGTGAATGGACGAGGCATGCCCGTTTCTATCCTCATCACCCAAGCGATCATCGTCACAGTTTTATCTCTCGTTTTTCTCTTTATGCCATCGGTCAATAGCTCCTACTGGGCCCTCGTAGCTCTCTCCTCGATCCTCTATATGATTATGTATGTCATGATGTTCATCGCAGCGCTCATTCTGCGCTACAAACATCCCCATGTGCCCAGGAATTACAAAATCCCTTTCGGCAATGTCGGTATATGGATCGTCTGCCTCTTTGGCATTTTCGGCTCGAGCTTTGGGTTCGTCATTGGATTTTTCCCACCAGCCCAATTCGACACAGGAAAACTCATTCCTTTTGAATGTTTCCTCATCGGGGCTGCCCTCTTTTTCTGCATCGTTCCCATTCTCATCTATAACGCCCGCAAACCTGAATGGCGTAAAAAACATACCCATTGATTTTTTTTAAAAACTGCTCCATGTTTTTAAAAAAAGTGAGTCTCGCATGCGCTTGCAATCCCTCTTATTCATTTGTTTTAGTTCAACGCTGTCAGCCCTCCCCCAATCTCCTGAACTTATTTCCGGCAGCGCTTCATTTTCTTCTCTGGCCCCTGAAGTCTTAGAAGTTTTATGCTCCGAGCAAGCGATCCTCAACTGGAAAGATTTTTCTATTGAGCCTGGGGAGACCACCCGCTTCATCCAGCCTACATCCCAATCTTCCGTCCTGAACCGAGTCATGGAAGCCTCTCCCAGCCGTCTTTTAGGGAACCTGGAATCGAACGGCCAGGTGCTCCTCATCAATCCCAATGGGATCCTCGTCGGCAAGGACGCAAGGATCGATGTGGGATCATTCATCGCATCCACGCTCGATCTGCAAAATGATGCTTTCTTGAAAAACAAAGAATTCCAATTTGCCGGAGAAAGCTCTGCATCGGTTGAAAACTATGGCCACATTCAAACGCAAAGCGGCCACGCTATTTTGATAGGCCAGCAAGTTCAAAACACAGGTTCGATCGATGTTCCGAATGGATTTGCAGGACTCCTTTCTGGAAATGAAGTGACCATCCGTCCTGATCCCTCAATGCCAATTTATATTCGCACCAATAGGCCCGATCAGGGATTCAAGGGAGCTTTTCAATATGGAATGATCACTCAGGAAGGCTCTATTCAAAGTAATGAAGCCTATCTATTTGGCGATCAGATTTTGTTAAAAGATGGGTCGATGATCGATGTCTCGGCAGATTTGGGAGCTGGCACGATTTTAATTGGCGGCGACTATCAGGGGTTGAATGCAGAAATCCAAAATGCCATATCGATTTTCATAGAACCCAAAGCGACGATCAAAGCCGATGCCCTTCAAAATGGAAATGGCGGCAAGGTGATCCTTTGGTCCGATGAATCCACCCAAATGTTCGGGAATATATCGGCTCAAGGCGGGCTTTTAGGCGGAGATGGCGGATTTGTCGAAATTTCAAGCCCCGGCGCTTATGCTTTTAATGGATTTGTCTCTACATTGGCCCCTTTTGGTAACTCAGGAAATCTTCTCCTCGATCCAGCTAATATCACTCTAGTCGCTGGAGGAGCGTGCCCAGTCGTCTTCATGCCAGTATGCTCCACATATGGCGCAGGATGCTGTACTCCTGTCATGATCGATACGGGAGCTTTGGGAATAGCTCTAGGTGCAGGAAACGTAACAATCGATACTGGATGTTCGACTGCTTGCGCTGGGAATTTGGGAACGATTACGGTCAGCTCGCCTATCAATTGGGCAGCTGCTAACACCCTTTTTCTCATTGCCAATACTTCAATAACTGTTGCCTCGGCTAGCAACATTACATGCGGCGCAGCTGGAGGGATTTCCTTAAGAGCCGGCAGCTCCATTACCACAACAGCGAATATCACAAGCTTGGGTGGAGATATCACTCTCAATGCTGGGACCACGATTACATGCAATCAACCGGCAGGAGGCCCTGCACCTCCCTATATTTTTTCCACTACGGGTGCTGGAATGATCACATTTACTGCGAATACTCAGATCAACCTGAATAACACTAATGGCGCGACGACTACGAATACGATATCTACAGTTAATGGAAATATCTCACTCACCTCTTTAACGAATTCCATTACGACCCACACGAATTTGACAACCATGGGAGGAAATATTGCCTTAACAGCGGGAACTACCATTTCATGCAGGGCTCTGTCAGTCGGTGTCGGTGTTAATATTCCCTATACATTTTCTACCACGGGCGCAGGCACGATTGATTTGAGGGCTCCGGGTAGGATCGAACTCTTTGGAGGCGGCGGAAATGCGGCGAATGTGCTAACGACTGTCAATGGAGCTTTGACCATCCGATCTGCAGCCGATGCAGTAGCCACCGAGGCGAATTTGTCCAGTACAAATGGGAATATAACCGTGACGGCTCAAACAACCTTGACGACCACCAATCCGAATGTGGCTCCAGCGAATACAAATATGCCTTATACCAACACGAATGGAAATATTACCTTTTCGGCTCAGACGGGAATGTTTATTCAAGCATCCGCGCAAAATATAAATGGAAATGTAACCCTAACCAACGCCAATGGGGATGTTTTTATCAATCAAGATTTAGGTAAAGCGAATTTTCAAAATAGAGTTTCAGTCGGCTCTCAAAATGGGACAACAAATGTCTGTGTACCCAATTGCGATCTTTTTCTTCAAGGAGCTCGATTTGGAGACAGCGGAGCGAAAATTGGATTTTACACAACCGGAGCTGGGCCTAATACCTGTACTGGACCCATTCAAGTCAGCTGCATCAATTTATTTCTTACCCCTAATGGAAGATGCGACATACCTGGAAATAGTGATAATACTTGTCAAATTGGACATGGCGGAGACGTCTCGCAGATATTAATTACAACGAATACTGCGACGATTGATGTTGTTGCAACAGGAGATATTACCCTCTCGACTCGGGTACCGAATTTTATCCCATGCACCCCAGCGCCTTGTTTAAATTGCAACCTTCCTGGTCCAGCCAATGAATTTGCTGGAATTGGACACGGTTCCTCTAGCCTTGCAGCTGGGAGCATGTTAGATGGCCAGCTCAATGTATCTGCTGGAGGTTCGATCGAGCTTTTAGTGGATGGCATTGGGGGCATCTTGAAACATGGCGCAATCATTGGCCATAGTGAAGGTTGGGCTAATGTACTAGGCAGCTACACTGTGCTCGGCTCTGTATTTGTTCAAGCAGGGCGTGCAGGTGGAGCAGGAAACATTACGATCCATTATGGCGCAATAGGAGGCGATATTGCAGCTGTTGGAATAGGAAGCTGGTCTAATAATGTCATTGCGAGCGTTGGAACGGCTGCTACTCCTGCCAATATCACTGTGGTCGCGCAGGGTAATATTCTTTTGGACGGACCTAATACACTCAATAATAGTAATAGTGCTTTTATTGGATGGGTTTCCGGTAATGGTACTACAGACTTAAGAGGAAATATTTCGGTAAGCGCAAATGGCACTTTGACAATCAATGCAAATCAGGGTCTTTTTGGAGTTGGGACTGGAATCAATCCGCAAAATCCCTCAGTTGGGATCGGTTATATTAGCAATTCCAATACAGGAACTTTTGTAAATCCACTCAGAATGCAAGGGGATGTGGCGGTTGCAGCAGGAGCTGGCATCACAATGACCGCCAATCAGGCAGGCAAAGCGTTTATTGGCATGGGAAATCCATTTACAGCAACTCCAGTAATCCCCGCAGGTATTAGCAATACCTTTGTGACAACTCCCGGGTCCATCAATATCAGCGGCCAACATAATTTAGGGATTCGGAGCACGGCAGATGTCTTTGTTTCTGCTCTTGCAAATATTTCACTGACTGCAACCGGAGCTAGCAATGCAGATTTTGTGTTCATTGGCACCGACAACACCTCCGTGGCTCATACAACGCGCGTTTGGGCTGGAGGCAATATAACTGCAACGAATTCGACAACAGCGCAAGCTTTCATTGGACGCGGTCTTCATACTATGGCTGATTTTCCAAATACAGCTGTGACTAATCCTTTTGCAACTTCCCTAGATGTACGCGCTGGTGGAGATATCAATATCGCTGCAGCTTTCACGACGAATTCTAGATTAATCCGCACACAAACTAATTTTACTGTGTCCCCTACTTCCGGTACGGCATTCATCGAAGCGGATACAGCACTAGCTGCAGGAAGCCTTTGGACAACAGCAGCTGGAACTATAACCCAAATTGCTGGGGGAGCGCCTACTCTCTCTATCCCTTTGAACCATTGCTCAAATGCCAATTGCGCTGGAACTATAGTTTGCACAGCTATAGCTAATACATTAACCGCAAGTTCAACAAATATTGCTTCTGATATGAGAGGAGGCGTCCAATTCAACACAGGTGGATTCACAGGCACAGATTCTGTAACAGGATTGACGCTCAATTTCGTAACGATCAATACAAGCCTTGCAGCCGCTGGAGCTGGCGCCATCACCATCCATAGCGCTTCTTTAGCAGCCAATGGAGTAACCGCAGAGAATGTAACGATTGGGACAGCCGCAAATAATGTCAGGATTCTGACAGTGAATGGGAATATCGACATTTCTGGCAGCACAGCCTTGGACGCCTTAAATAATATCATTATCTCAAATACTGCGGCTCTAACCACTACAGGAAGCATTCTCGTTCGAGCAAACAACAATCTCGATGTCAATTCCGCCGTGACTAGCACTGGAGCGGGAATGCCGATCACTCTCTTCGCCAATGGAGATTCTATAGGAAGCGGAGATTTGACTTTGACAGCCAATGTGACCTCCGCCGGTGGAAACATCACCCTTCAAGCGGGAACCACAAAGGGATGCTTTTCTAATATGAGCTCGAGCACGGTCAATCAAACAGCAGGCGCTGTGAATTCTGGAGCAGGAAATCTTTCAGTGACCGCAGAATTCGATATCAAATTATCCAGTCCAGCGAATCCCAGCATGACCGCTTCGACAGGCTTTTTCCATACTCAAGCGGGCCGAGATACGACCCTCACAAATACGACGATTTCTAAGACGGGGGCAGGCGTAACCGGCGGATCAGATCTTCTTATGATTTCTGGCCGCGACATGAAAATGACGAACTCCAATATCCTTGCAGCTCCATCCTTCGTGACCCTTGTGGTAGACAATTGCTTTCCCAAAATGCCGCTTATCGGTCCTGGAGCATTTATCATGGATGCAACAAGCACGATTGTCAGCGATCCGGGTCAACATTTAAGGATTTTCACGGCACTTCGACCGCTAAATACGATCAGCGGAACATTAAACGGGGGACCTTTTGTTCCTGGTGTTCTCTTTGTCGACTCGGCTACTGAAGTCTGGTGTCAATATTTTGCTCAGCCTTTCCCCTATCCTTTCAATAATTTAGGAACTCCTTACACGATTTTCTATAAGAACTGCCTTGGACCAGCAGTCAATCAGGCGAGTATTATCGCTACCCAATTCCTCATCGACCTCCATCCTTTCAACGAATTCCCTGGCTGGCTTGAAGAGTTTTATCTGAAGTTCCGCGGCACAGAAACGAACATTGCATCTAGCATGGATATGTTGGCGAATGAACCCTATTATATCCGCCGAAGAGAGCTTAAATTGTTCAATCTTCCCAAATATTAT
>CAZXVU010000092.1:6710-8465 GCA_964644465.1 uncultured bacterium | reverse complement strand
GAGGCGGTTGAATTTCCTGACAACTTCGACAGTTTGCTCAACCATCGGGATTTGATCGTCGCCCACAGGAACAAGGGAGCCTTTGAACGCAGTAATGTCGGCAGCCTGAGAAATCGGATAGACCATGAATCCGGCAGGAACTTCTTCTCCATACCCTTTTTGCTGGATTTCGAGCTTTACTGTGGGGTTATGCTTGAGGCGGTTCCATGTGACGAGATTGAGAAAATACATCGTCATTTCGGGAAGAGCGGGAATGAGCGATTGGATAAAAATCGTTGTTTTTTGTGGATCGATTCCCACTGCGAGATAATCGAGCGCCACTTCGAGGATGTTCTCCCGTATTTTTTGGGGCTCGTGGGCATGATCAGTGAGCGCCTGGACATCGGCGATCATCACATACTGCTTGTGGATATCTTGAAGTTTCACGCGGGCAGCGAGCGAACCGACGTAGTGCCCTAAATGAAGGCGGCCCGTCGGCCGATCGCCTGTTAAAATAATTTTTTTATCTGCCATGGGTCTACTTTTTTGATCCATTCTAACGAGAAAAAAAATTATCGTGAATTTTATTGTTGTTCCTTTAAATCTTCTCCTGGAACAAGTCCCCACTGCATCATTGTATTTTTGAGGGTCTGTAACTGGATCGGCTTAGGCATAATAGAGGAAAAAACACCTGCCTGAGTAAATTTTTGTTGATTTACATCAGCTGAATGAGCCGCAAATCGGGAACAAACAGCTGCGGAAACTTTACCTGAAAGGGCGACCTCTTGCGCTGTTTGGATCCCCATGTCAGCGGACGCCGCATCACCTTGAGCTGCAGGAAATTGATTGTCCCAGATCACTCCTTCAAACAGAATTCTTGAGAGCTTTTCATACGTATCTTTCATTGGATCCCAAAGATAAAAATCCTCGCCGTAAAGCGCTTTTTTAGCGTTGAAAGCATTATTCACAATATGAAGCGCTAAATGGGGGAAATTCCTTTCGAAAACCTTCTTCATCACTTTCGCACTTGCTTTATCGTCTTCAACATATAGAAATGGTTTGGAAATAACTCCTGGTAC
Source organism: uncultured bacterium (assembly GCA_964644465.1). GTDB lineage: Bacteria > Chlamydiota > Chlamydiia > Chlamydiales > SM23-39 > CAZXVU01. The sequence continues at coordinate 7,407 of CAZXVU010000092.1, read as the reverse complement.
AACTGGGTTAAGATAACCTTCTTGGATTGACATTTCGCCTCCTTCGACTCTTTAACGTTTCTTTACACGAAACCAATATTCCTAAAATATATTTATTTTTCAACAAGTTTTCTTAAAGAATTTTTGGATGAGAGCGAAACCTGGAAATCAATGGGTAAAATAAGAGATAATTGGGGGGAATCAGAAAAACTTTTTTTAACTTATGTCAGCAATTTTTATCATTGTCACAGGAATTCCCGGATCGGGAAAAACGACTCTGTTACAAGAGGCGATCAAATCGTGTCCCTTTGCAAAACATCTCAGTTACGGAGATGCGATGCTCGAAGAGGCTCTTGGCCATCATATTTCTCGGGACGAGCTGCGCAAGCTCCCCTTTTCAGAGCAGCAAGAGATCGGCTATCAAGCGGCCCAAACACTCGCTTCAAATCATAGCGGGATCATCTTACTCGACACCCATGCATTGATTAAAACACCCTTTGGATTCTGCCCTGGCCTTCCTCAAAAAATCCTGCAAATCCTCTCTCCTTACGCGATTGCCGCAATTGAAAGCGATCCCCACATCATCTATCAACGAAGGCACCAAGACCCTTCCCGCTCGCGCGATCAAGATACACCCGAGGAAATCGCGCGCCATCAAGCGATGAATCATTCCTTCCTCGCTGCTTGTTCAGCTCTTTCAGGATCGCTGCTTCTCTTC
>CAZXVU010000092.1:0-6610 GCA_964644465.1 uncultured bacterium | reverse complement strand
ATAGATTCATACGGTTGAAAAGAAATAATAGAAATATTCATGGGATGCGTATTAAAATGGTTCCCTTCAAAAACCAATCAAACTGCGGACCTTTGAAAGATGAAAAGAAAGATCTTGGTGACTGGCGCCTCGGGACTTGTAGGCACAGATCTTGTCCTTGCCCTACAAGAAAAGGTGGGAAAAGAGAACATCGTCGCATTTGAAAGACATGAAGCGAAACCCAGTTTTCAAGGCATTATGGAGCTAGGCGATGTGCGCGACGGAGAGAACCTTGACTCTCTCATCAAAAAATATCAGATCACAGAAGTCTATCATCTTGCAGGACTACTCTCAGCGCAGGGTGAAAAGGACCCAGACCTTGCTTGGGATGTGAATGTCAATGGACTCCGCAATGTCTTGCGTGCAGCCGCCAAGCACCGGCTCAAGGTCTTTTGGCCCAGTTCCATCGCTGTCTTTGGACCTACGACTCCAAAGGAACGCGTTCCCCAAAATACGATCTTGGAACCGACGACAATGTACGGGGCCAATAAGGTTGTAGGAGAGCTTCTTTGTCAATACTACTATATCAAGTTTGGGGTTGATGTACGGAGTCTTCGCTATCCAGGCCTTCTCGGTTATAAGGCCCCTCCTGGAGATGGAACAACGGAATATGCGATTCACATCTTTTATGGAGCGATTCGGGATAACCACTACGCCTCCTACATCAATCGGGGCTCGGTACTTCCAATGATGTATATGGACGATGCAATTCAGGGCACCTTCGATCTCATGGAGGCGCCTAAAGAGAACATCTCGGTTCGGACGAGCTATAACTTCTCGGCCATTCAATTTGCACCGGAAGATCTCGTCAAAGAGATCCAGCGGCATAATCCCCTCTTTACCTGCGAATATCGGCCAGATAGCCGACAGAAGATCGCCGACTCTTGGCCCCGCACCATAGACGATTCCCAGGCACGCAAAGATTGGGGATGGTCCCCCTCCTACGACTTAAAGAAACTCACCGAAATCATGTATGAGAATATAAGGGAAAAATGCTATGGGCAAGAAGCGCTTCGTTGAAACCCTTCATAAAGAACTCGAGCGGATAGGACAGGCAAAGACAGCCAAACGCTTTGAGAAAGTGATCGAAGGCTTTACAAAAGGCCCCTCCCCTCAAGCACTGATTGCTGGAAAACCTTACCGCGTATTCAATTCGAATGACTATCTCGGATTGCGTTTTCATCCCGAACTCAAAGCCGCCGAACATGCCGCCTCTGAAGAATTCGGCACCGGTCCAGGCGCCGTCCGCTTTATCTCTGGCACGCTCAAGGTGCATCGAGATCTAGAGCGCTCAATTGCTGCGTTTCATGGACGAGACGATGCCATTGTTTTTTCGAGCGCTTTTGCCGCCAATCTCGCCGTGCTATTCTGCCTCATCAAAGGACAAGCGGCAAACTCTGTCGTGAGCGGCAATACTCTGGTCGTCTCCGATGCATTGAACCATCGGAGCATCATCGATGGCATCCGCGTCGCGAATTTGCCAAAAGAGCAGCGAGCTGTCTTCAACCATCTAGATCTAGATGATCTCGACCGAATTTTGTCAGAGAAAAGAGGGTCTTTTCAGCGCGTCGTCATCGTCACAGATGGGATCTTCTCCATGCTCGGCGAAGCTCAAGATCTAAAAAAAATGCGCCAAGTGATAGATGCGCATGATCATCACTTTGAAGAGGGCATTTGGCTTGTCGTTGACGATGCGCATGGCATCGGAGCTTTTGGCAAACAAGGCCGCGGCGTGGAAGAGGTCTTTCATGCAAAAGCAGATCTCCTCGTCGGCACATTGGGAAAAGCTTTTGGCGCCGATGGAGGCTATGTCGCAGCGGATCAGACGATCATCGACTATTTGCGCGAGTCGGCCGCAACCTACATCTATTCCAATTCAATTTCTCCAGGGACAGCGGGAGCGGCTCTCGCCTCCCTAAGACTCGTACAAACAAATGCTGGAGAAAAGCTGCTCTCACAGCTCGTTCAAAACCGAGAGCACTTTCAAAAGGAGATGCAAAAGGCAGGCTGCACTTTCGCAGCACACTCGACGCATCCAATTCAGCCGATCCTTCTCGGAGACGCCGTCAAAACAAGCATTTTCAAAGAAGGACTCTTTGAGGGGGGGATTTTGGTGACCAATATCAACTATCCTGTCGTCCCGAAAGGGCGCGATGAGCTTCGCGTGCAGATCTCTGCCGCACACACTAAAGAAGATATCAGCGCATTTGTCGATCAATGGAAAATGATCTCTCAGAGGCATGTTAAGAATCCAGTGTGCATGACAGAAAGCGGGGTTCGTTAGACCCCTCTCCTTGAATGAAGTCAAAGCTCTTGGATCAGTTTTGAAACGAGCAGAGAAACTTTCGGTTCAGTCGCATTGGCATGCTGAATGATCTTGTCGATGCTCGCTTTCTTCAGAACTTCATAATAGCAGCAGTTTGTAATGATCGAGATCCCAACGACTCGCATTCCCATATGGACAGCAGCGATATTTTCAGGAACGGTCGACATGCCAATCGCATCGGCACCCAGAATATAGAGCATTTTATATTCCGCTTTTGTCTCCAAAGAGGGACCTTTTAATGCCGCATAGACCCCTCTTTTCACACCGATCCCATTTTCTGCAGCAATTCGCTCCACGCGCTCCATCAATTCGGAATCGTATGCATCAAACATATCGGGCCAGCGAGGTCCGATTTTAGGATCATTGGGGCCGATTAAAGGACTGTCCGCTTGCAGATTGATATGATCGGAAATGAGCATGATGTCGCCCGCTTGAAAAGTGGGGCTGATCCCGCCTGCAATATTCGTTAAAACAAGGGTATTGGCGCCTAATGCTTTCATTACGCGAATGGGAAAGACCACTTGCTTGGCGCTATAGCCTTCATAAAGATGAAGCCTTCCTTGCATAGCGACAATTGGCTTGCCCTCAAACTTACCCAACAGAAGTTTTCCTGCATGATGCTCAGTCGTGGTGATAGGAAAACCGGGAATTTCTCCATAAGGAATCTCTGTTTCTACTTCTATTTTTTCAGCGACGCCTCCTAATCCAGTTCCGAGCACAAGAGCTACTTGCGGCTCCAGATTTGAAAATTGGCGGATATAAGAAACAGCTTTTTCGATCGTTTGCGAAAGAGTCTCTTCAGCCTGTAAAGAAATAGAGACAAACATTAGAAATAATAGGATTTTTTTCATTTTAGATTTTCCTTGGTTGCACGAGGGGACGAAATGTACCCATAGGGAAGATTTTTCGACAACTTCAAATTTAACTAAGAGATGGGCTTGATTTGGAGAAAATTCACTTGCATCATTTCCTCCATTATGGGATGACCTTTGTCGAGAGCGATAATACATGGCAAAAACAGACAAAATTGAAGATCTGCCCAAGATAATCGGGCCCTATTCCATCCTGCAAAGCTTAGGCAGAGGCGGCATGGGAGAGGTCTATCTGGCCAAAGACCCTACTTGCGGCCGGCAGGTCGCGCTAAAGCGGATCCGTCCCGAGCTGCGGGAAAATAAGACGATCCAAAGCCGCTTTTTAAGAGAGGCTCATGTAGCCAGCGTCTTGAGCCATCCTTCCATTGTCCCCATTCTGGCCATTCATACAGTTCCTCCCGATGTCTATTACACGATGCCCTTTGTCGAGGGGGAGACCCTCCGGCAAATTCTTCGCACTACACGCGAACAGGAAAAAAACGAAGAGCCGCTCCATTCCATAGGCAGGTCCATCCCCTCTCTATCGCGTATTTTCCTGCAAATCTGCGAAGCGGTCGCCTATACGCATGCCAAAGGGATCTTGCACCGCGATTTGAAACCTGAAAACATCATCGTCGGAAAATATGGCGAAGTGATGATCCTCGACTGGGGAATCGCCGATTTCATCGATCAAATAGGAAAAGAAGAGCCCCTTCCAGCAAAACGGGTCGCAAGTAAAGAAGAAGACTTAACAAGGCCAGGAAAAATCACCGGAACGCTCGCTTATATGGCTCCAGAGCGCCTCACAGGAAAATCTTCCTCTGTACAAACCGATATCTATGCTCTGGGCGTCATGCTCTATCAAATCCTGACGCTCCAGCTTCCTTTCCAAAGAAAGACCATTGCCGCCTTCCGCAAACAAGTGCACTCTGAAGAACTCATCGATCCGATCGAGATGGCCCCTTACCGCGATATTCCCCATCAGCTTGCAGAAGTATGCCATAAATGTCTGGCCCGCTCGCAAAATGAGCGCTACAAGAGTGTAGAAGAGTTGATCGGCGGACTGAAAAACTATATTGAAGGACGCCCTGAATGGATCCTGACCGCGGAACTCGACCTGAAACGAAAAGAAGACTGGCAATTCCAAGAAAATATCCTCCTTGCAAAACATATCGCGATCACAAGAAGCCTCGATGTAACTGAATGGGCGGCATTGATGATCTCCCACGGCTCATTTGCCAACAATATGCGGATGGAAGCAGAAGTGCGCCTCGGCCGTTCTGGACAGGGCCTTGGATTTTTGATCAGCGTTCCTGAAGCCGATGAACGGAGCAGCCTGGAAGAGGGCTATTGCCTCTGGATCGGATCTGAAAAGCATCCTTCCTGCCAATTGTTCCGGAACAATGTACAGATGCTGGAAGTCAAACATCTCTATCTCCAGCCCAAAGTTTGGCATCAGATCCGCATTGAAAAAATCGACGACCATCTTAAATTCTATCTCGATGGAAGGCTAAAGCTAAGCTTTGCCAGCCATTTACCATTGGCTGGTACGCATGTCGGCCTTTTGCAGCGGGACGGTGATTTTGAATTGAGGAATTGGAAAATCTTCGATGGCAGCCATAACGTCATGGTAGGCTGTCTTGCAGTTCCGAATGCGTTCTTAAGCCGGAAACTTTACGATGTCGCCCTTCAAGAATATCGGAGAATTGGACAGTGCTTTCCCGGAAGAGTCGAAGGGCGCGAAGCTCTTTTCAGAGCGGGCTTGACCCTTTTGGAGAAAGCTAAAACAGAAAAAGTCAAAACATCTCAAGAAAAGCTCTTCCATCTGGCGCTGAAAGAATTCGAAAAACTCTATCGCACACCTGGCGCGCCTCTCGAATATCTCGGCAAATCCCTCGTCTATGAAGCGATCGGAGATGTAGAAGAAGAAGCGAAATGTTTGGAGCTCTGCCTGCGCAAATTCCCAAAACATCCTCTTCTTCCGATGATCAAAGAACATATCGTCTACCGGATGCATGAAAGTTCGCTCAATCATCGGGAAGCTGCTTACAGGATCATCTTGCTTGCGATCCGCAATATTCCCGACCTCTTGAATAATCCCGACACGCGTCAGCTCATCGACAGCCTGGAAAAAAATTGGGAGCCTCTTCCCTTCATCCAAGAGAGCGAAGACCGTTTGAATCAGATTGCAATCCAGCTCGCCTTTTGGCTGGCTAAAGTTCCTATTCTTGTTGAGATCGCAAAAACGCTCTCATCCAATGAAGTCTTACTCAATAACGCTCTTTTCAGTCTGCTTGAATTGGAAGCGCTCGACAGTCTGAAAGAATTTCCCATCCCTCACAAAGTCGATACTCTTATAAAAACTTTCCCTGCGCAGATGGACAAAAATAAACTTCGCTCGATCTACTTTCTGATGCGGCAAGCCCTGAAAAACTCTGAAATAGACCTTCTGGGATCGGCGCTGCAAAAACTCAAGAAAATCCGATTGCCCAAAGAAGAGAGGCTTTACTTCGATGTTTTAGAAATTTGGAGACTGCTTTTGCTGAAGAAACTCAATGAAGCTTCAGAGATTTTCCAGAAATATCCAGAAGATCTTCGCCAAGAAACTTCTCCTCTTCACTTCCCATATGGCACTTATCTTTATCTTAAAGAGGGCTCCGAGACTGCGATGCGCCATTTTGCTTTGGCGCTTGAAACGCCGTATCCTCCGACAACTGCTTTGCCATCACATTTCTTAAGCGGCCGCATCAATGATAAAAAAGGGTGGATTGAACGGGCATTCTGGTGGGAGAAAAAAGAACTCCACAGACAAATCGAACTCTTTTACCGCTGCGTAGGAAAAAAATGACAAAAAAACCCAAAGTGAAATCAAGCCAATACATTTATCGGGGATTCTTCGATGTCCGGGAGGACATCCTGCAGCGCGCCGATGGAGAAGTACATCCTTACACCTCCCTGATCCTATCCACCCATGCCGCAGCGATCCTTGCGCAAGACACCGAAGGGCGCTGGATCCTGAACCGCGAATACCGCCATCCCACAGGCGAATATATCTTAGGCTGTCCTGGAGGACGCCTTGAGCCTGGCGAAGAGCCTCTCGTCGGCGGACAACGGGAACTCTTTGAAGAGACCGGCTATTGGTCTGATGAGATCGTTCTCGTCGGCTGCTGCTATCCTTTTCCTGGCATCTGCGATCAAAAAATCTATTACCTTTGGGCCAAGAACGCTGTGAAAAAGTCGGGACAAAAGCTCGATCCTTTCGAGTTCATTGAAACTGAGCTTAAGACTGACGCTGAACTCCGGAAAGAAATCCGTTCCCGCAGCAATGTCGACGCCGTTCTCTGCACTGCCTTGTGGTACAAAGACCAGTTCTGCTAAACTCTTAAGCAAAATT
>CAZXVU010000091.1:0-8681 GCA_964644465.1 uncultured bacterium | reverse complement strand
AGCTGCTTCGGCGCCAGCTTCGCTTGACTCGAATTCAGGGCGCCTCCTTGTCATATTCCCAAATTTTCAATTCATTTGGGTATACCATTTGCTAAAGCTGGTTGAAGCAGATATAGGTAAGAAAAAATTGACTATGGAGTTTTGTGAAGATAGGCAGGATTTTATTTTTCCTCATGTGGGGTGTTTGCGCCTTCTCAGCCGAGAATGTAGACGAGATAAATAGTAAGATCTATGAACTCCAAGAGATGAAAAGAGGGTTTGAAGGGAGGGCTTTGCGGCACGAAAATCAGGCCGAATATCTCCAGTTTGATCAAAGAGCCTTGCTAGAAACTCGAAGGCATTTGCAGCTTGCTGAGGAAAATCGGATGAAAGCGGCGAAAGTCCAAGAACAAATCGACCTTTTAGAAACGAAGAGACAAAAACTTTTGAATGAGTAAATCGATTTATCAGAAATCCTTGATCTACAATCAGTCTCTCGCTCTGCTGACAGATCTTTATCAGCTGACGATGGTCTATGGATATTGGAAATCGGGCATTTCGGAGCGGCACGCTGTTTACCATCTCAATTTTCGAAAGTGGCCTTTTAAAGGGGGATTTGCAATTGCTGCTGGGTTAGAAACAGCCATCCAATTCATTCAGGACTTGAAATTTTCCTCTTCCGATTTAGCGTATTTGGAAAAACTGAAGGACCCTCTGGGAGCGACTCTTTTTGAAAAGCCCTTTCTCGATTTTCTCTCCCGATTTTCCTTCTCTTGCGATGTCGATGCGATGGTAGAAGGGACTTTAATTTTTCCATACGAGCCTTTGATCCGAGTCAAAGGTCCCATATGGCAAGCGCAGCTTTTGGAGAGCCCCCTTTTGAATTTGCTGAATTTCCAAACCCTAGTCGCGACGAAAGCGGCGAGGATCTGCATGGCGGCGCATCCAGATCCTGTGATCGAATTCGGTATGCGGCGCGCGCAAGGCGTCGATGGAGCGATTTCCGCCAGCCGCGCTGCTTTTATCGGAGGATGCGAAGCTACCTCTGATGTCATTGCGGGTAAAATCTTTGGAATCCCTATCCGGGGAACTCATGCTCATAGCTGGGTGATGGCTTTCGAAGATGAGGAAAAAGCTTTCGAAGCATTTGCAAAAGTCATGCCTACGAATTGCGTCATGCTCATCGATACTTTCGACTCGATCGAAGGAGTCAAACGGGCCATCGCAGTGGCAAAATCATTAAAGAATAAAGGCTTTCAATTGTCTGGGGTTCGGCTCGATTCGGGAGATTTGGCGCGCTTGAGCATTGAAATCCGGAAGATCCTCGACCGGGAAGGCTTTTCAAAGACCGCCATCATGGCGAGCAATGAACTCGACGAACATTTGATCCGCGATTTGAAACAACAAGGCGCTAAAATCAACGTCTGGGGCGTTGGAACGAATTTGGTCACAGGCAAAGATCAGCCCGCTCTCGATGGAGTGTATAAATTATCCGCAGTGCAAGATGAGAAGGGTAAATGGAATTATAAGCTGAAGCTGTCTGAACAGACTGCGAAGGTGACAAATCCAGGCCTCTTGCAGGTGCGCCGCTACTTCGATGGGAATTTTTATCTTGGGGATGCGATCTACGATGAACTGACTGGGATCCAAGAACCTGCCACAATCGTCGATTATTTCGACCCGAATAATCACGTAGTCCCTTCCAAAAAAATGATCCATAGCGATCTCTTAGTTCCCATTTTCCGCAAAGGGAAGCTGGTCTATGACTCTCCTTCCATCCAGGAAATGCAAGCGCACGCCAAGAAAGAATTGGCTTGCCTTCCTCCTGCAATGGAGCGTTTTACAAATCCGCAGCTCTATCTTTTCGGTCTTGAAAAGTCTCTCTATCAGAAAAAGCTGGAGATGATCGGGAAATTGAGAAAAAAATCATGAGAACGTTGATCATCACCGATGTTCAGCACGACTTTTTGCCAGGAGGCGCTTTAGGGATTGCAGGAGGGGAGGCCATTGTTCCGATCATCAATAAGCTGATCCCAAAATTCGACCATGTATTTGCGACGCAGGATTGGCATCCACCGCACCATGTCAGTTTTGCCTCTACGCATCATGGAAAAGTCGGTGATGTGATTCGAATCGGTAAAATCGAACAGATCTTATGGCCCGACCATTGCGTGCAAAATACCCGCGGCGCCGATTTTGCCAAGGGATTGCATCGGGAAAAAATTGAAGCGGTATTCCATAAAGGAGTCGATCCCAAAGTCGATAGCTACAGCACCTTTTTCGACAACGAGTGGCATCGCTCGACAGGGCTTGCCGACCATCTGCTCAAACACCATTTAAAAGATCTCTATTTCGTTGGTCTTGCAACAGACTATTGTATTCTCTACTCAGCACTTGACGCTCTCGATCTTGGATTTAAAGTGTCTGTGATCCGAGATGCGTGCCGAGCGATCAACCTTCATCGCGGCGATGAGGAAAAAGCTCTCGAAAAGATGCGTCAAAAGGGAGCTACAATCATCATTTCCCAGGAAGTTTTGCATTGATCTGTTCTTGAGACAACCCATCGATTCTGAGCCGTTTTATGCGGGAAGTGTGGCCGCTTTCAATTTCAATGTCCGATTTTGCGATCTCTAATGTTTCAGCAAGAAAATCGATCAGCTCCTCATTGACCCGCCCCTTTTCTGGGACCCCTTTGATCCGAACGCGCAGTAGATCGCCTTCCCAGCCAATGATCTGGTTTTTTGAAGCGTTGGGGGTAACTTTGAGGGTCAGTGTTTTGGAAGAAAGTGACATAATGTAGAAAGAAGAACATTTCCTCCGCTGGCAAGGCAAACAATAGGCTTTTTCGGATCGAATTTGCAATCTTTATATACGAGCGCCGCAGCCAACGCTAAAGCGCCGGAAGGCTCTACGACCAAGTGTCCTTTTTCCACAGTCATGAGAGTGGCCTCGATGATCTGTTCTTCACCCACTGTTACAATATCATCCACATACTTTTTCACGAGAGGATAGGTGAGTCTGCCGAGCATGGGTATTTTGATCGCATCTGCGATGCTGGCGCTGGGGCCGGGCATTCCGATCAATTTTCCAGTTTTAAAAGAGCGATACGCATCGTCTTCCAGCTTTGCCTCTACCCCGATCATCTTGACGGAAGGATTTTTTTGTTTGATGGCGCAAGCAATGCCGGAGATCAAGCCTCCTCCGCCGATTGGGACAAAGACAGCGCAGGGCTCCATCTCTTGCAGAATTTCGATGCCGATGGTCCCTTGTCCTGTAATGACATCGAGATGATCGAATGGGGAAATGAGGAAAAGCCCATGTTTTTGCGCATAGTCTTCGGCAAACGCTTTCCTTTCCTGCGGAGTGCTCATGATGACTGTAGCTCCGTAAGCTTTTGTGGCCTCGACTTTGAACTTCAGTGCATCTGGCGACATGATGATGACAGCTTTGATCCCTAAATTTCTTGCTGCAAGGGCAACTGCTTGGGAATGATTTCCTGTTGAATAGGCGATGACACCTGTTTCCTTTTGCTTTGGCAGGAGTTTAGAGAGAGTGTACGTTGCTCCTCGGATTTTAAAAGAGCCGCTGGGCTGCAGGCATTCTGCTTTCAGAAAGATGGAGTTGCCTTGCGCTGCTTTAATGTTTGAATCGAGATAGACAAGAGGAGTTCTTAGGCGGCTCTTTCTCATGAGCTCTTCAGCCTCTTCAAACCGCTCTAAGGGGATTTCACTCATTTATGGGCCTGGCTCTTCCGATGTTTTAGCCAGATCATTAAACCTGCGGCGGCGCCAGCCAATACTATAGTAAGAATGGCAAAGGCAAAGAGATATTCAACGGTAAAGGCGACCATCCAAGCAAAGACACCGAGGACAATTCCGATGAAGAGAAAGGTGGTTTCGATATAGATACCGGCGAGAAATACAGCTTGGGAAACGAGAGCTAGGACAATGATTCCAGCTGAGAAACGGCTCACGATTCCCATTTGGAGGATTTCGGAGACTAAAAATGTAGAGGCAATAAGCCCAAGCCAATGGAGCAGTTCATGCCAGATCGTGACAGCGCTGATCGAATGCTGTTTGCGGCGCAAATACCAGCTGAGCCAAAGGGCCATGAGAGCATAGATGGGGACTACGACTCTCCAGTAGGTCCAACCTCCTGTTGAGCGGACATCGGTGAATATGATTCCGAAGAATGCGAGAAGAAGCATGATTAAACAAACAATTGAGCGTGCTTCCCAGGGGTGTTTTGACGGCTGTTGTTGCATAGGGTCCTCTTAAGCCGACAGTAAGAAAACTAAGAGTTTTCTTAAATAGGAAATATGAATTATGAATGCTGAGAACGTCGGGGCTTCGCCCCCGCACCCCTATTTACAGGTACGGAGTGGCGAGTAGTTGGATCGGAAGGCAGAGACATGTTTTTACAGGAAGGCGCTCAGGGTGGACTACTTTTTTGCAAAGGGCCTTGTCTTTTTCGATGGATTGAAGAAGCGCGGCTGCAAAAGCCTCCGATTCGATCTTGAAATTGTCCTCGTAATCTGTCCCGCCTAGGCTCTTTTGGCCGATGTTTGTACTCCCGCCAAACGATATTTTGCGATCGAAGATGATGTTTTTCTTATGGAGAGTCGAGTAGGGAATGGAATATTCAAAGAACTCAATGTTGGGTTTGGGCCTTCCTTCAAAAAGCGCCCTCGCTCTATGGCGGGAGAGTTCTGCAAAGAACATATGGGCGCCGGGGCTGCTGGCAAAGTGTTTGTTGGTGACGATCGTTATGTGAACGCCGCGATTCGATGCTCTGATGAGGGCGTCTAGGAATTCTGGCATGGGATGGAAATACATATGGTCGAACACAATGCTTTCTTGGGCCTGGTCCGTTTGGAAGACAAGTTCTTTCAAGAACGCATTTTCTGATTGTTCGGGGCCTGAAACATAGCAGGCGATTTTGAGGTTTTCGATCTTTTGCGGATTGGCTTCAAAAGAAGGGCAGAGAGTATTCACTCTTTGAGGCAGTGGGGGAGGAGAATGGAACTGTCCTGTCTTCCGATAGCGGAACTGCTCGATGAGTTTAATGAACTCAACATAGAGGCGAGTTCCCACCCCATTGAGTTCTGAATGGAGGACGAAGTCCATATCGCGGTAACTTCTTGCGCCGAGAAAATTATCGTAAAGATTCTGATTATAGCATCTTCCGCCTGGATTTAGGGTGCCGGTATGTTTTGTCCACGGATCGTATATGCCTGTTCCTCCCGTCATGAAGTAAGCGCCATAGTCGATAATGAGGGCTTTTGTGTGATTGGTCGTTGTGGCAAAGCGTCCAGTGACGGGAGACGTATAGGGGAAAACTTCGGGAGTATCGATACAGGAGAAGCGGGGGCCGAATTCTTGCGTAAGGGATAGAATCCTTTTTTGATTCTCTTTGGTGATGAACATTTGAGAGGCGATGATGGAGGTGCGAAGATGCGGAAGGGCGCGCATCCGCTCGCCGATCAAATCGAGGGTTTCATCAAAAGGATCTCCTCCGCAATAGCATCCGGAAAGAACGATGTCATACTGCGCTGAGCGGATCAGCTCAAGTTTCCATTTTTGAGAATCCTTGCCATCTTCTGTAGGAAAACCTGTGCAGGGGATGTTGCAAACTTCGTTGAGCGGTGAAACCTGCTGGAGAGTGTCGGGAGGATAAAGATCATTGAGAGGAGGCGTGCGATAGAAAACGCCAATGGCTGCCAGGATTGATTTAATGGTCGCATAGGAGAGTGTTGCAATGGCGATGACGGCGAGGGAGATAGAGATAGGAATTATGAGTGTCGAGGCAAAAGTCAATACGCCAAATAATAGTGCGAGGGCGATCCTTTGCGCTTTGTGAGCGCATTGCATCTGCGGGAAGGTCTTCCCTTGCGGGAGGGAATATTCACCAAATCCATGTATTGCATTCATAAGGGGAGGAAATTTAAAGGAAATATCCCAATTTGACAAATGGAAAAGAGCATGGTAGGAAGTGTCTATGGAAGAATTTGATCTGTATGCCATCCCGGAGCCTTGGGGTTATAATCCATCTAAGTGGTCTCAGCGAGTGATTATTTGCCTCATCGCACTGGTTGCTTTTTTCATCGCTGTTTACATGGGGCTTTATCAATGGCGCCTCATTCCCGATGTATGGGACCCTGTCTTTGGAGTGCAAACAAAACAGGTTCTCGATTCAGACGTTTCTCATGATCTTTCCAAAATAATATTGATCCCCGACTCGATTTTGGGAGCTTTGGCTTATTTAGGAGATGTCTTGTTTGCCTTGGCAGGATCCACAAGACGATGGCAGGATAGGCCATGGCTTGTCATTTTATTTGGGATCGATGTCATCCCTCTCGGGATTGTCAGTGCGATTTTGATCGCATTGCAGGGGACTGTAGTCGGCTCTTGGTGTTTTTTGTGTATCATTACAGCGGTGATTTCCATTCTGTTGATTTTTCTCGCCTACGACGAAGTGATCTCTTGTGTACTCTACCTTTGGAAGATCTGGAAAAAAACAAAGGATAAACGGCTTCTTTGGAATACTTTTTGGGGAAAGCCGTCAGATATAGCCTATGAGATTGGATTGACAATGACGAAAAGGGGAAAAAATGTGGGCTAGGATCTTAGAAGTGATGATCGCATGCTGGTTGGCAGCTAGCCGTTTTATTTTTCGCTATGAAGACCCTTTTGGTTTTTGGCATGTGAATGACTTGGTCTGCGCCTTTTTTATAGCCTTATTTGCTTTCCTTTCTTTCCATCAAAAATTAGGGAAAATGCACCTTTTCACTTTCCTCATCGTCATTTGGTTGTTTGTTTTGAATTATTCCCATGGCTACCCGCTTCCTAATATGTTGCAAAATTATCAGGTGATCGCTTTCCTTCTTTTGATGATCGCCTTAATTCCAAGCCATGCCCAGCTCCCGCCAAAGCCTTGGAGAGACTACATTCTCAAGAGGAAGTCGATTCTATAATCTTCTTTAAGAACTTTTGCATTTCTTTGAGAGGAAGTGTATTGATCACGTTCTTTTTTTCCAGCCAACCTTTACGAGCGGCATTTACTCCTGCGCGGATGAAGAGAAGCTGATTTGCAGCATGGGCGTCCGTATTGATGCAGCAAAGAAGGCCTTTATTCGCCGCCGCATGCCATAACCTCCAGTCCATATCGAGCCGAGAAGGATTTCCGTTGAGCTCTATAATCTTCTTGTTGGCAATGCAGGCGTCGATGACTTTTTGAATATCGACTTTGTAGGGTTCTCTTTTGAGAAGAAGTCGTCCCGTAATATGGCCGAGAATGGTGGTGCAGGGATGTTCGATCGCTTTGATGATCCGTTTCGTCATCGTTTTTTCATCCTGGTTTCTAGATGAGTGGACTGAAGCGATCACAAAATCGAGTTTTTTTAAGACTTTTTCAGAAAAATCGAGGGAGCCATCGGGAAGAATATCGCATTCCACGCCTGCAAACACGTACGTTCGGAATTTCTTCGAGGCATTGATCTTGCGGATTAACTGGGTCTCTTCATCCAGCGTCTCTTCATCCATTCCATGCGCTTGAAAGCTCGATTTAGAATGGTCTGAGATGCCGAGATATTCCCAACCTAGTTTATCGGCAAATGCGATCGTGTCTTGAAGATTGCTTTTCCCATCGGAAAAAGTCGTATGTGTATGAAAAGCTCCGCGGATGTCCTCTTCTTCAATGAGAATGGGGAGTTTTCCTTTTTCTGCGGCCTCGATCTCTCCTCTATTTTCGCGAAGTTCCGGAGGGATGTAGGAAAGTCCTAACGCTTGGTAGATTTCCTCTTCGCCGACGCTCTTTTTAACCTTGTCGAAAGGGCTTTTCTTTTTGATGGCTTGGAGCCCGTATTCACTAAGAGACCATCCTTTTTTCAGAGAACGTTGGCGGATTTTGATGTTGTGTTCTTTAGAGCCTGTGAAATAGACGAGAGCGAATCCAAACTGGCTTTCGGGCACAATCCGGAGGTCGGCTTGCATACCTCCGATGAGGCGGATGGAGGATTTTGTATCTCCTTCAGCGAGGATGCTTTCAACGAGGGGATTCGTGGTGAACCATTTCATGACGGGTTTCGGATTCGAAGAAGCTGCGAGGAAATCGAGATCTCCGATGGTTTCCAGCTTGCGTCTTAAGCTTCCAGCGATCTCCGCTTTTTTAACGTCTTTTAACTTTTTGAGCCCTTCGAGAATTGCGTCGGCTTTTTCAATAGCCTCCCACCAGAGGACTCTTTTGCCGTAAGTCTCTTGATTCCCTAGAGCATTGAGGATGTTCTGTTCTGTTTTTGCCCCAAATCCTTTCAATTTGGCGATTTTCCCCTTTTCTCCCGCTTTTTTTAATTCCGAAAGTGATTTGACGCCGAGTTTTTTATAGAGAGCCCGTACTTTTTTGGGTCCAAGGCCTTGAACTTCCCTAAGCTTCATCAAGGCATCGGGAGTCGACTTTTTCAATGTTTCATAGAAAGGAAGACGCCCTTTTCGAGCTAATAGAGTGATCTTATCCGCTAGATCATCGCCAATCCCTTCCAGTTCGGTCAGGGTTTCATCTTGGATCATTTTTTCGAGATCTTGGTCGCTATTTAAAAGAGATCGGGCGGCATTCCGGTAGGCGCGAACCCGGAACGGGTTCGCGTTCTTGAGCTCCAAAAGATCGGCGATCTCTTCAAAAATGAGGGCGATTTCTTTCTTGTTCAT
>CAZXVU010000090.1:0-8714 GCA_964644465.1 uncultured bacterium | reverse complement strand
AGATACAAATCGACCATCTTGTACTCTTGGAGAGTTGGCTGATTGATGTCTGCAATCGCAGACCACAAATCCTCTAATTCTTCGTCTTGATATGCAGCGAAGAGGTT
The DNA here is from genome assembly GCA_964644465.1 of uncultured bacterium. Classification (GTDB taxonomy): domain Bacteria; phylum Chlamydiota; class Chlamydiia; order Chlamydiales; family SM23-39; genus CAZXVU01. Next base: position 8,607 of record CAZXVU010000090.1, on the reverse strand, counting down.
GGCAGCAATAAAAAAAACAAAAAATTTCATCATTTCTTTTTTAAATAGTGGGGTAAATTATTATCGGTTGGAGCTCCTGCTGCATGAGAAATAATATCCTTATTGACGCTATACATTTTCAGATCAGGGATCAGCCAAAAATCCATATCGTAAGGGAGAAAAACCCCATACGTTTTGAAGTAATTCAAAATCTTTTCTATTCCTGAGCGCCGGATAATCATCGAATAAGCTCCATAGCGCATACCGATTCTGGAAAGATCATTGTTCATCGGATAAAAACGGGGCCAAAAACTCTCTAAAGTTTGTGTGCAGAAATTGGGTCTCGCAGCTAAGGCGCGGCAAGGAACGTGATTGCCATGAATATCTTTCGTGTCTGTATCGGTAAAAAGAATATCCCAGTCAGGGGCTAAACCCTCTAAACTACGGATCAAATCTGGAATCTGCCCAGGGTCGTCGACCGCTTCCACATCATCTTCCATCACCCAAATCGTCCGATAGCCAGTATCATAGGCATCCTGCAAAATAGAGAGGTGACTTAAAACAATACCGATAGCTCCTTGGGAAAGCCCAATGGAAAAATAGGTTCCTCCATCTTCCTGAATGATTTGATTGCTCCGATAGAGCGCGCCATCAATTTCATGATATGTCGATCCCATGAATTGTTCCCGAAGCGTTCCTTGAGGAAATTTCACTCCAAGCTGTTCGATCGATTCAAGAGGGAGTTTCCACCCGTTGACTGCTGAAAATCGATAGGGATGGATCCCATACAATTCCAAGCCACCCGCTGCTTTAGAAAACTTTTCGGGCCTTTCATCCAAGTTGATCATGTAAATAAAATCGATCTCACCAAAAGAATGATCCTTCGATTTTGGAGGCAAACTCCGAAAAAAATGCTCCAGGTTGTAAAAAGAGGGATAATTGACAAAGTTCGATGGCTGTGGCCAACAGTTCAACGTTCTCATAGCCGCATCGAAGAGTTCTTTTTTTAAGAAAATCGCATTTCCTTGTTCACCTTCCCAATACCAGTGAGAAAGAAGAGTAAATCCAGATAATTCCAGGAAGAATTTCAGGCTTTGATAATAGGCTCCCTGATCGACAAAATGGGTGGGCGTATAAATCGCGCTTGTCTTTGGCAAAATGTCTGAAAGATTCTGAAGGATCTCAAGCTCCCTCCCTTCGCTTTCTATCCAAACAAAATCGTACTTCTGATCTCGAAGAGCTTCTGTGCAAAATGTTCCATTCGGCCACCAGTAGGCACAGGTTTGAGAAGCATCTTCCTTGGAATTCAAAGCTAAAATATTCGGATTGAAGGGAATAAACTGCCCGACAAGGAAAAATCTTTCATCTCCATCTGGCTGTCTAAAAACTCCCTCAAACTGATAGTTTCCAGCAAAAAGGTTCAGAGAAATAAAAATGATACTAATTCTCAAAATCTTCTTTTTTAACGAATATCGCATTCCCTTGAAATCCTTCTGCATACCAATGGGCTAACAATTTAAATCGAGATTTCTCAAGAAAGGCTCTCAAATCGTTGTATTGAGTCATTCCCTTCCTGAAATCTAAGAAGTTGGTCTCTGTATAGATCACTCTGACCAAATCTAAAATTCTTGGAGAGCTTTTCAATATTTGCAGCTCCAGACCTTCTAAATCGAGCCACATAAAATCGATATGATCGACATCGTTTTCTTTGCACCAATCATCCAAAACAACACAAGGGACTATGACTTTAGGTCCTTTATAATGAACTGCTTGCCAGTCAGAAGCTTCCAACAAAGAACTCGCCCCTTCAAAGACTGGATTATCGCCAGTTGTTCCATAGCAAACATAGAGAAGCGCGTGTCCATTGTAATCATTGATCGCTAAATGATAGGCAGAAACATTGTTGAGTCCAATCGTTGCTTGGCTCAGCAATTCGAAAGCGTGCGGATTGGGCTCGAATGAAATGATTTTTCCTTGAGGCCATTTATTGCTGAAACGAACTGTATCTTCTCCATAATGGCCTCCCGCTTCAAAAATCACAGGATCTTCGGGAATAAACTGCGCAACCACATCGAGTGGACGTCCCAAAGCCTCTTCGTAGATCTTCACCCCTTCGTATCTTTGGGGATACTGGTTGCAAAAACCCTGCACAGCCAAAAGAAGGGCGATCCATTTGTACATATTTACTCCTGCTTAAATTGAGAAAAAAATCTACCATTATGCAGGAGAAACTGTCATCATGGATTTGAAAAAAAATCTCGAGGCCAATGATTTCTCGAAAAAAACGAGCTGCTCTCGTTGCAAAGGTATTGGACGAGCTCTTCCCCGATCCCTCTATTCCTCTAAAACACGAAGATCCTTACACCCTCCTCATCGCTGTGCTTCTTTCCGCCCAATGCACGGATGATCGCGTGAATAAGACAACCCCGAAACTGTTTGAAAAAGCTCACACTCCGAAGCAAATGATCCTGCTCGATCCCAAAGAAATTGAAGAGATCGTCCGTCCCTGCGGCCTTGCCCCCACAAAATCAAAAGCCATCTGGAAGCTCTCGAAAGATATCCTCGATCACCACAAGGGAAAAGTCCCACGCACTTTTGAAGAACTGGAAGAGCTTCCCGGCGTCGGGCACAAAACAGCATCCGTCGTAATGGCTCATGCCTTCCACGAGCCTGCCTTTCCTGTCGATACCCACATCCACCGCTGCGCCCATCGCTGGGGCTTAAGCTCGGGCAAAAATGTGGTCCAAACTGAACGCGATCTAAAACTCCTTTTTCCAAAAAAGGAGTGGATCCTCCGCCATCTCCAAATCATCTATTTCGCCCGTAAATATTGTCCCGCGAGAGGACATGATCCCAAAAAATGTCCAATCTGCAAGAATATGTAATATGTTAATGCCCTTTCATCGTGAACAGCTAGACTTCATGGTTGCGCTTTCAAAACACCGCATTGAAGCGCTTGATCCCTTTTTCCGATTCCTCAACTATTTTGATACCGAATATTTTTTCTTCGCGCTGATTCCTCTCATCTGGTTTGGAATCTCTTACAAATGGGGCTTGCGGATTTTTTATCTTCTTTTCATCAACTCTATTTTGATTCATTTCTTCAAACATTTCTTCGGCTGGCCGCGGCCTAGCACAGATTTGTCAGAGATCGGAATGTTCCATTTTGCCGATAACGGTTTTCCCAGCGGCGCCGCGCAGACAGCGATGCTATTGGGGGGAATGTTGATTTTCTATTGGAAAAACAGATTTTCTTGGGTTTTAGGAATTGTCTATATCCTCTTGATTAGTTTTTCCCGGCTTTATTTAGGGGTCCATTACCCTATCGATGTTCTTGGAGGCTGGATTTTTGGATTGTGCCTTTTGTTCCTCTTTCTCAAATTCCTAGATCCATTCGAACATTTCCTAAAAAAAATTGGCCTTTATTTTTCTTTGCTACTCGCTGAGATCATCCCGCTCGCGATTATTTTCTCCACTTCCTCTTCAAAAACTTCTCTTCTAATGATTGGAGCAGTAGCTGTTGGAATTGGCGCTTTCTTTACCTTCAAATATGATCTCTATCTTCCCCCTACGAAACATTATTGGGTAAGAGCGTTGAGAATCTTATTTGCAGTGGCAAGTGTTTTTATGATCTATTTGATTTGGCCGAAAGGGGTTTACCCTTGGATTGAATACTTTTTCTTAAGCCTTTGGGTCAGCTTAGCTGTCAGTCCGATCTTGAAGAAACTCCCTTCCTTTCCCTAAAGATTCGCCGAAATTGGCGCGCGTCTCCAGTCCACTTTGGGAATTGGCGATTAAATCGGGATCGAATTCGATCCGTCCTTTTTCAAAAAGAAGGACGATGCAGGAGCCCCCGAATTCAAAATACCCTTTTTCATCCCCTTTTTTTACTTCCCTGTCTGGAAAATACGTCTGCTGAATGGTCCCGACGTTCGTAGCGCCCACTTCTACATAAAGGATCGTCCCAAATCTTTCCGTTTCAAGCTCTGTAACCATCCGTTTATTTTCGGAGAGGATGGTTATATTTTTGCGAAGAGCCATTGGATTGACCGAATAAAGATGCCCATTGACCAATCGAGCCTTCGAAGGAATGCAATCGCAGGGAAAATGGAAGCGATGATAATCGGTCGGGCATAAGCGGATGATGACCATAGAGCCTTCAGAATAGCGCCGACCCCATGGAGGATCTTGCAAGAACTCTTCTAAACTAAATTCCTGTCCCTTCACAAAAAAACGATCGAATTTGGGGAAGACTAAATAGCGCCCATCCGCTGGCATAGCAAGTCGATTCGGATCTGCAACGATCGGCCGCTTTTCAGGTTTCAACTTTCGGATGAAGAAATCATTGAATGAGGAGAACTCTGTTTGAACAAATTCCGTTGTATCTATCCCATAAGCTTGAATGAACGGCTGGATCTTTTTGGCGCTGGAAGCTTTCTTTTGCAAATAGCCATAAAATCGGGATGAAAAAGGAAATCGAGCAATCAAAGGAAGAAGAAAAATAGAGAAAAGTCGTTGGCGAAACCCATCTCCATAGAGTAGAGAAAGGACCTTATGGCCATAGATCTTCTCAATGCACCTTTTCCCTGTCGATCGCTCAATGTAGATTATTTCCATGGGGTTAAAAAGTACTTCTAAGTATAGATTTTTTCAATCCCTTTGCATTCTGAACGGAGCAAAGAATAGATGCAAACGTCGAGATAAAGGCCGCGGTGGAAAAAAGCCGATCTCGCAATTCCTTCGAATTGGAATCCACATTTTTGGGCTACGCGTATGGCGGCCTTGCTATAATCGGGAATGGAAATTTGGAGCCTCTCTATTTTTTTCGTAGCAAAAAGATAGGGACAAAAAACCTTAAGAGCCTCTGTCATCACTCCTTTTCCCCGCGATTCTTTCTGGAAAAGAAAATAATGAAGTTCGAGGCAATCGAAAAGACGCTGTTTCTCATACCAGACAGCGCCAATCAAATCTTCATCTGAAGAAATGATGAGACTCATCCCTTTTTCCTCATCCCAAAATCCTGTTTCGAAAAAGGCTTTTCGAAATTGTTGTTCGGAAAGAAGGACGCTAGGCAAATACTCTCCTTTTAAACGGACTGAATCGAGGTACCCATAAAGTTCAGAAAGATCGGCTTCTTTGACCGTCCGCAGATGAATATTTTGCCCTTCTAGCATAATCGCTCTTTGACATTAAACTGAGAAGAATATCACCCTTTATTTTATTGCTACATTGATATAATTATTTGATTTTATATTTAAATTTTTAGATTAAAATTTTAACCTTGTATGAAATGCCATTTCCTATTAAAATTTTGTCAAAATTAGGGGCCTTGTTTTCTCATGTTTGGACTGATTAAAAAAATCTTCGGAACACACCAATCTCGACTGCTCAAAAAATATTGGAGGCTTGTCCCCCAGATCAATGCCTGGGAAGAGAAGTACCAGAAGCTCTCCAGCGAAGAGCTCCGCCATAAAACCATCGAATTCAAAGAAAGACTTGCAAAGGGCGAGCCTTTAGAGTCGCTCCTGCCAGAAGCTTTCGGCGCAGTCAAGAACGTCTGCCGCAGGCTCTTGGGATCCGATGTCCACGTCTCCGGCTACGAGCAGAAATGGGACATGATCCCCTACGATGTCCAGCTCGTGGGCGCCATTGCGATGTTCCACGGCTCGATTGCCGAGATGCAGACTGGCGAAGGAAAGACGCTCACCGCCTCACTGCCTCTTTACCTCCATGCGATCACAGGCAAGCCTGTCCACCTGGTCACTGTTAACGATTACCTCGCAAAAAGGGACTGCGAATGGATTGGATCGATCTTCCGCCATTTGGGCCTAACTGTCTCTTATCTAACCAACGAAGTTCCTCCTCATAAGCGCAAAGAGACCTACGCCTCCGATATCGTTTACGGGACTGCCTCTGAATTCGGCTTCGATTATTTGCGCGACAATTCGATGGCCATGCACAAGAACGAACAGGTGCAGCGAGGTCATTACTTTGCGATGGTCGACGAGATCGACTCGATCTTGATCGACGAAGCGCGCACCCCTCTCATCATTTCCGGCCCTGTCCATGAAAGCCGCCAGATGTACGACGAACTCAAAGAAGGCGTCGCCCACATGGTCCGCGTCCAACGCGACCATTGTAACCGCTTAGCCAATGAAGCGCGCCGCATCCTCGAATCTATTTCCGCTTTTGAAGAGACCGAAACGCCCCGCAAACTCACCAAAGAAGAAGAAGAGAAGCGGAACGAAGCGTTCAAGACGCTCTGGCTCGTCAGCAAGGGTACGCCCCGCAACAAGATCTTGAAGCGGATCAAAGAAAATCCAGACATGCGCGCCGAGATCGACAAATGGGAAACCTATTTCTTCGGCGATTCGAATAAAGAAGAAAAATTCGACACGATCGGCGACCTTTTCATGATCGTCGATGAGCGGAATAACGAATATGAGCTCACCGATAAGGGGATCCGCAATTGGAGCGAGTTCAAAGAAGGCGAAGGCGCCGATGATTTCGTGATGTTCGACCTCGGCCATGAATATACTACGATCGAACAAAATGCCGCTCTTTCCGACCAGGAAAAGATGCAGGCGAAAGTCGATCTGCGCGAACGAGATTCCAGACGCAAAGAGCGAGCGCACAACTTACGCCAGATGCTGCGCGCCCATCTTCTGATGGAAAAAGACATCGACTACATCGTCCAAGACAACAAGATTGTTATCATCGACGAAAACACGGGCCGTCCTCAACCAGGCCGCCGCTTCTCCGACGGTCTCCACCAAGCGATCGAGGCGAAAGAAGACGTCGCAATCCAAGGCGAGACGCAAACCTACGCTACGATTACATTGCAGAACTATTTCCGCATGTTTGAAAAGCTCTCGGGCATGACCGGGACTGCGATGACCGAAGCGAATGAATTCAAAGAAATCTACAAGCTCGAAGTCCTTGAAATTCCTACCCACCGCACTTGCCAGAGGGACGATACGGATGACGAAATCTACATGACAGAGCGGGAAAAATACAACGCGATCCTCAAAGAGATCAAAGCCCTGCATGAAAAAGGACGTCCTATCCTGATCGGCACAGAGTCGGTCGAAGTTTCTGAAAAACTCTCCCGCATCCTCAAACAAAACCGCCTCGAGCACACGATCCTGAACGCGAAAAACCATGCTAAAGAAGCTGAAATCATCGCTGATGCAGGCAAACTCGCCGCCATCACCCTGGCGACGAACATGGCTGGCCGCGGTACCGACATCAAGCTGAAAGAAGGCGTGCGCGAAGTGGGCGGCCTCCATGTGATTGGCACGACACGACACCATTCCCGACGAATCGACCGTCAGCTCCGAGGACGTTCTGGCCGTCTTGGCGATCCAGGCTCTTCCAAATTTTTTGTCTCTTTCGAAGACTCGCTCATGCGCCTCTTCTCCTCTCCGCGTATGACCGCGCTCTTGCAGAGATTCCGCCCTCCCGAAGGAGAGCCGATTTCTGCGAAAGTGCTGAATAAATCGATCGAGACTGCGCAAAAACGGGTTGAGCAGCGCAACTATACGATCCGCAAACACACGCTCGAATACGACGATGTGATGAATAAGCAGCGCAAGGAAGTCTATGCGTTCCGCAACGATCTTCTCTTCTCCCAAAATCCGATAGAAATCGCGGAAGAGCTTCTTGAGACTGTCGTCCATCAACTTGGAAGACCTTTTCTCGAAAGCAAAGATTGGAGCGCCGCTGCCTACACAGAAGCCCTCATGGTCCATTTCCCTGTCAGCTTCGAAGATCTTGTTCTCGATGAACCTTCCGCCGATCTGGAGAAAAAAGCGCAGCAGAAGATTTTGACCTCCTTGCAGCAAAAACTCTTTTTCCAAAGACAGCTACTTTCTTCTTTCCGCCCTGAATTGACTGATGCAGAAAAAGCCCTCAATGTGCTACAGGAAGTGATCAGGAATCTTATGATCCGTAAAATCGACCAGCTCTGGCAAGAGCATCTGCTCCATATCGACCATCTCCGTTCGGATGTCCATATGCGCACGGTCGGACAAAAAGATCCGCTCCTCGAATTCAAACATGAGTCGTTCTCCCTCTTCGATTCTTTCTCGCAGCGCCTCCGCCAAGAGATCACACGTGATCTTTTCCGCTTTGAGATGATGCCGCAAACGCCTCAACAGCGTCTCCAACAAACGCTCGCTACCATGCAGCGCCAGCGCGCACTTCCTGCTGATCAATTAGAAGAAACCACGGACCTTTCATGAAATTCCGCACACTGATTTTATCTTTGATTGCCGCCAGCTTCATTGTAACGCTCTTTGCGAATGAAGGAACCCCGACTCCTCCAGCAAAAGTGCAAACTTCCGGCGGAAACAATTATGGATCAGTGATCCTCGAGTCGCTGCAAAGCAGCGGCCTTGTAAAGCTCAATGGCACATCCGTCTTAAATCTTCTCCATGTGACGGGTAGCTTAATCTCTAATAACGCTGTCATTGGAAGCCTTGAAATCACCGGCGAAGCCAATCTCACTGGCACCACTATTCAACATGGAGGGTCAATCATCGGCTCTCTGCAAGCTTCCCGATCCCTCTTCGAAAAGAACATCACCATCCTCACCCAAAAGGCTGTCTTTACCAATAGCCGCCTTGA
>CAZXVU010000089.1:0-8731 GCA_964644465.1 uncultured bacterium | reverse complement strand
CCGCTAAGCTTTAAGCTTATAGCCTGCGGGTCTTCCGCAGGCTATTCTTCTAATCTCCTTATATCCAATCACTTACAATTCTAAAGCTTTTTATACTAATTAATGCTATAATATTTCATTTAATAATGAGTTAATTATGGCATCAGCAGTTAATGGTAGTTTTGTTCCTTTAGATCCTGAATCTTTTTTTCTCAGGAAAGTCGACCATCCAGCAGCAGCTTCTTGGTGGGAGAAGATTGGCTCTATACTTCAGGATTTAGCTGAAGTTCCATTGCCAGAAGACTCTCCATTGAAAGGAAAAGAAATATCGATTTCTTTCACTAGAAGGGATGAGGACAAAGTTCTTAACGTGATGTTGGCTTGTTATCCGAACTCTGAAGAAACTGGAGGCGAGATGGTCCTCACAATGGATGGCGAGATGAGGAGATTTGCCTTAACTCCTGAGGTCACAGATTTGATTAAGGATTCTGCCCGAACGCAGGGATGTGAATTGCACATGGTTCGTTATTTGGTGAATGGCAATGAATATGAATTCATCAATTGGCTACCTTCGCAACCTATAGGGGACGAACATTGGAATCCAGGCTGGAAACAGGCTGAAGGAGAATTTTATCAGCAGAATGTATATCCCATTGTTCTTATTTATCTAAACGAGGTTTTGCCTGAGAAAGCAAGAATCATGGAGCTGTGCGCTGGAGATGGTGAATTTGCTGAAACTGCTTTCGCCGAACTGAAAGGAAAGATCTCTCAATACCAGCTAATTGATTTGAATCATCTGAGCTGCAATGACGCGAAAAAACGCCTTTCGGAACAAATAAAGGTGGAAACAGCTATTGTTCGTGAAGAGGATGTGACAAAAACCAATTTTCTACAACTTGTGAAAGGCGAACAGGTCGACGTAATCCTCGGTATCGGCGCTTTAACAAAAGGAGTTCTTACAGATCGACAAACCACCTTAAAGGTTCTAGACGAAGCGGTAAAAGCTCTCAAGCGAGGAGGTCGACTGATTCTCACAGGACTTGCTGAACACTGGATTTGCGCTGATGATTTAAGAGAAAGGGGATTCACCGTTGAGAACACCTCCTGTCCCTATGAAGATCTCCAATTCTACGTAGCGCGCAAAAATTAAAGAGATTGTTTCCCAATTACAGCCATCGTCAATCTAGAAATAGAAACAAGCTGTTTCAGCTCGTTGAAAATTTTGATTTCCCAAACCTGAGTCGTATTACCTAAATGAAGCGGCCGTGCGATTCCCGTCACGACTCCTCCAGAACGTACAGCGCGGATGTGGTTGATATTGATATCGAGGCCGACACAAACTTTTTCCGTTTGATCTACGCAGTAATTTGCCGCAGCGCTGCCCACAGTTTCTGCTAAGGCGCAAGAGGCGCCTCCATGCATAACGCCCATTGGCTGTATCGTTCGATGATCGATCGGCATGGTTGCAGTTAAATGCTCATCTCCTACATCGGTAAATTCAATTCCCAAATGGTCGGAGAGGCTATTTTTGGCTCTACGATTGACCTCTTCGAGAGTGATTGGCGTTTTCCAAATCGGCTTTGACATGGTTAACCTTTGATCTTGTATAACATTCGTTGAAGTTTTACAAATAAATGGATGGAAAACAAGCGCCTCTTTTTCGGAATGCAGATTGTTGCTCCTTGGCCGGATGAGTTAGCGCCAGGGAGGATTCTTCGAGAAGAGGATCGCCATATGACGATTGCCTTTTTAGGCGATTGCGAATTAGTGAAAATAGAAGAAATGCTCGCTTCCTTTCCAAAACCTCCTTTTGATCTAGGAATAGCTGGAATTTTCGATCGTCCTCTTTTTCTGCCTCACAGGACTCCACATGTAGCGGCGTGGCATGTCCAATTTCTCGAACAAAAAAAGGAATTCCTGCAATTTCAGAGAGATTTCGTATCTTGGCTGAGAGAAAAGGGATTGAATATCAAAGAAGGGGAGTTCTTGCCCCATGTGACGATTGCCAGGAGCCCTTTTAAAATCCATGAGTGGAAAAATGGATTTCAAAAACTGCCGATGTACCTGAAAGATATCCATCTCTGCGAAAGCCTGGGATATTCGAAATATGAAGTCCGATGGAGTTTCCCGATTTTAGCTCCCTTTGAGGAGATCGAGCATACTGCTGATATCGCTTTTCACATCCGCGGAAAAACTTTAGCGCAGCTTCATCTGCATGCCCAGCTTGCGTTGTGTTTTCATTTTCCTGCTTTCATAGGCTACTTTGAGGACCGAGAGGTAAATAGCCAGGAAGAAATTGTGCAATCTCTCAATGCGAGTGTTGCTCGCGCCGATGCAGAACAAGGCTGCCCTTTTAAAGCCGTGAGTTTTCATGGAGAGATCCAAGAAGGGGAGTTTTTAGAATGGGAGATGATCGTCGATGTCTGAATTGAAGCAAATCGCTCCCGCTACGTATCTGCTTCCCAAAAAAGGGGGGATGAGAGTCCCTGGCCTTGTGATTGCGACAGAAGCTCTTTTAAAGGAAATGGAAGTGGACCGTCCCTTGGACCAAGTTTGTAACGTTGCCCATTTGCCAGGCATTGTAGGTTATAGCATCGCGATGCCAGATATCCACTGGGGATATGGCTTTCCTATCGGAGGGGTCGCGGCAATGGATGTTGAAACGGGAGTGATTAGCCCGGGCGGTGTGGGATACGATATCAATTGCGGAGTGAGGTTAGCGCTATTGAAAATTCCTTTTTCCGATATTGATGAACGGAGACGCGGCCTACTGATCAGAGCGATTTTCGAACGAGTTCCTTCAGGCGTCGGCCAAGAACAAAAAAAAGAGGAAAGAAAACTCTCCGACAAAGATTACCGGCAGATCATCGAAAAAGGAGCGCGCTGGTCGATTGAACAAGGCTATGGCTTTGAAGAAGACATCGAACATATGGAAAGCCATGGCTGCATCGAAGGAGCGAATTTGGATGCCATATCTTCGACGGCAAGAGAGCGGGGGCGGCGCCAGCTCGGTTCGATCGGCTCAGGCAATCATTTTGTAGAAATTGGCGCGATCCAGAAAATCTATCTTCCAGAAGTGGCCAAAGAATGGGGCGTTTTTGAAGGTCAGACGTACATTTTAATCCATTCGGGATCGCGAGGATTTGGCCACCAAATTTGCCAAGATACTCTCGATGTTTTCCTGAAGAAGGGATTTGCCGAAGGTCTTCCCGATAAGCAGCTCGTCGCAGCTCCCATTAAGAGCAGCGAGGGGCAAACCTATTTTCAGGCAATGGCTTCAGCGGCTAATTATGCGTTCAATAACCGGCAGCAAATCTTAGCAGGAGTGCGCGATGCATTTCATGCAGTGATGGGATTGGCTCCTCGCGATGTGAGACTGCTTTATGATGTATGCCATAATATCGCCAAATTCGAAGAGCATGAATTCGAAGGAAAGAAGAGAAAGCTGTGCGTTCACCGCAAAGGGGCCACCAGAGCCTATGGGAAGGGCTCCAAGGAGCTATCGCCTCTTTTCCGAGCCACAGGCCAGCCTGTGCTCGTTCCAGGCGATATGGGGCGCGCTAGCCATTTAATGGCGGGTTTAGGCAATCCTTTGACCTGGTGCAGCGCCTGCCATGGAGCGGGCCGGGCCCGCAGCCGTGTTAAATCGATGGGAGCTTGGAAAGGAAAAGACCTGATGGCTCACATGCGCTCTCAAGGAGTCGAAGTGATGGCCAGTTCAAAAAGAACGGTGGCGGAAGAGATGCCCGACGCTTACAAAGATGTCGATGCAGTTTGCGCTGCGACGCAAGAAGCGGGCCTGGCCAAAATGGTCGCCCGTTTAAAACCATCCCTTGTGATCAAGGGGTGAGTTTTTCGGTTTCGATGATATGTTTATGTTTTTTGGACTTCATGTAACGGCGGATTGTGAAGGCAAGAAGAATGAGGGCCACAACAGAAGTGACGTAGCCAAAAATGATCAGGGCGTCATTTTGTCCCTGGATAAACGCTTGGATCTCGATATTTTTAATGATTTCCGCTTTTGCTTGGAGAGTGCTTCCAAGTCCCCCTTTGTCAGATAGGTCGCTATAAAATTGTCCAAAAATTTTTCGGTAAGTGACTTTATAGCCGGGAATTTGTGCATTCGCCTGTTCCCCCCAGCGCGCAGCGTGGAAGATTTTCCGTTTGATGGTGAAAATTGCAATCAATGTCCCTGCGTAAGTACCACCGACTTGGCGGAAAAAAGTCAGCAATGTCGCTGCTTGGCTCGACAACTCTTTAGGCACTTCTTGCAATGCAAGCACTGTTGTCGGTCCCAGAGCAAAACCAAGGCCTGCTCCACGCAAGATGAGAATGGGAATGATTTGATCTGGGCCTGTAAGCCAGCTCATTTCATTATTCAAAAAATAGCTGCAAATGAGCAAGAAAAGTCCCCAAAAGATCAAAATTGGAATCGGAAGAAATCGAATGAGCGCACTGGAGAGGATGCTGCATACTGCCATTGTTAGGCCATAGGTCATGGCGATCTTTCCGACGATGTATTTCTCATAAAAGAGTCCATGAATCATGTAGTTGGTTGTGACTGCAACGCTTGCAAATAAAGACATCCCTAAAAGAAACATCGATAACGTACTCACAGCAAAAATGGGATCTTTGAAGAGAGGAAGAGGAATCATGGGATTTGGATGACGGCTTTCTACATAGATGGCCGAAAATAAACAAATGACCGCGATGACAATAAGTCCAATAATCAGAGGCGATCTCCAGCCCTCAGCTGTTGAAGGGAGAGGGGCGAGTGTGAGCGCAACCAGCAGAGAAGCTACAAAAGTAGCAAAGAAAAAATATCCCCAGTAATCAAAGGGTACGTATATTCTTTCAGGAAGTTTTTTGCGGGAAAGCCAACAGGAAAGGGCTGCAAGAAGTCCAAAAGGGATCATGAGGAAGAAAATGATTCTCCAAGACATGAATTCTGTGAAATATCCAGCGAGATAACATCCAAGTCCAAGACCTCCTCCAAAACCAATTCCAATATATAGAATGAGAGCTAAAGAGAGTTTTTCTTTGGAGAACGCTGTGGCAATGAGAGCTAGGCCTACGGGGAAGATCATCCCGGCTCCAATACCTTCGATCAGCCGAGCAAAACCTAGGATCCAGAAGTCATTTGCAAAGCCTGCAAGTCCAGAGCCAAATGTAAAAATCAAAACACCGACCGAGTAGGTTCTTTTTTTCCCGAAATGATTGGCAAACCAATTCCCTGTAGGGACTGTCGTATTGACTCCCAAAAGATAGAGCGTAGTAATCCAGATTGCGAGTGTGTCGCTCAATGCGAGCTCACCTTGGATCGCGTCATCGGAAATGATGGTCGCAACGGCAGAGAAGATCGCCATGAAGGTCGTAACGATCACGTTTGTTAGAATGATCCAGGGATATGCAGGGTGGTCGGAAGAAAATATGCTGGGTTTATGGAGCGCAATACTCATCGTACATTTACGCTGATCTCAACCGACATTCCCGGATAGAGATAAAGAGGATTTTTTGTCTTTGGAATATCGAGATGGATTTTTACAGGAACGCGCTGGACGACTTTTGTAAAGTTGCCCGTTGCGTTGTCCGGCGGGATCAGAGCAAATTGAGACGCCGCCGATGCGCGGACTACATAGACCGAACCATTAAATTTGCGATCGGGATAAGCGTCCACATGGATTTGAACATGATCGCCAGCTCTTAGCCGGCCGACTTTTGTTTCTTCTAAGAGAGCGGTCACATAAATGTTCTCTATATCCGTCAGGACAAAAAGAGGCTGGCCGATATTGGCTACGTCGCCTGCAACGACCCACCGCTTCGAAATCGCTCCATTACGAGGATCATACACTTTTGTATGGCGGAGAAGCTCGTCGATGACGCCGAGCTTCGCAACTGCATTTTTCAGATTGGCTTCAGATACTTTATACTGGGCTTCTGCAGCCAGGAAATCCTTTTCGATCTTATCGAAATCGATAAAAGATATAATCTGCTTTTGATATTCATTCTTCGCGACCGTGTATATATCGCGGAGTTTTTCTGTCTCAATTTTATAGAGCGCAGTAGACTGTTCGGCTTGGACGACACCTGTTGAGGCGTCGGCCCTTCTCGATTCGAAAATACTCTCGTCGAGCTGGCAGAGCAACTGCCCTTCTTTGACGATGTCGCCTTCATCCACATAGAGATTGATGATGCGCGCCTCAACATCGGAACTAATCGAGATTTGATAACCGTCTATAAAAGCATCGTTAGTCCAGACGTAGAGCCTTGAATGGCGATACCAGCCTAAGGCAACGAGAAGAAGGATTAAAACCCCCAGCCCTATGACAAGCTTTTGCCAAGAAATAATAATACTCTTTTTCTTGGGTTTTTCGGGGGTCGACATATTTTTCCGTTAGTACATTAAAGAAAAACCAGCCCAAATCAAAAATAGACTGATGACGAGCCATACCCAGCACATAATCGTGTAACCATGACCTGCCATCAAGTCTTTGCAGACTTTGGCAAAATGCATTGGAAAAAAGATTCTGATAAGTGCTTGGATCAGAAGGAACCAACCGATCAAAGTGATCAAAACTGGCCACGCAGCTACCCAAACGTTATGGCTGATAACGATAAGCAGTCCAAATAATAGACCTACGCCCCCGGAAAAGACGACCATGGGCTGGCTTGTAATAAACTCGTGCATGATTCTTTTGAAGGCCTGATGATGCACTAACATCGCTAAAGACATGAAAAATACATAACACCCAAGGACTTGGGCTAGAAAAAAAGATACGCTCATAGAAATGCTCCTAGTTAAAGAAAACCTCTAAGTTCTCTTTATCAAAAAGCTAGTTATTGCGCTTCAATAAATTTCTTGTCTTCAAGAAGGTCTACCACTTTTTGGAGTCCTGGAAGGAGCTCGTCCGGCTGACTGATCGTGGAAGATTCGGCAGGCCGGTTTATTAAAAAATGGTCGATGGCTTTTGAGACAAAAGAATTCGGGTTGATGTTTGTGCAGTAAGGAGTTAGGAGTGTGTAATGGGGTCTTTTCCCACGATATGCTTCTTGAAGGGCATCTTGCATTTCAAGCTCATTGAAATTCATATCTCCCATTGCAATCGTTAAAATCGCTTTATTTTCCGTTTTTGCAAGATATTCAGCAAATTCGTAGCGAGCAGGGCCGTTAGGGTCGCCAGGAACGTGAGCGTTGAGAATCCTGAGGGGTCCTTTTCCGTCGATCCTATCGAATAAAATATCTTGGAAAGGGCGTGAATCTTCAGAATAGACGCCTACTACGGTGCTATTTTTCAGAAGGTCTAAAACGCTTCTATCATAAATCAATGCGTTTTGATCCTTTGGGAAACCTTCCCGTTCTCGGATCACTTTGAATTGAGGGGGGAGTCTTTCTTCTAATTCTTCAAGAAAGGCGATACTGCATTCTTGTAAGGATAAAACGGCTTGCGGTTTGCCTGGTTGGAAGAGCATTTCGAGGATCAAATCGACATTATGACGGTCGCGGACAGTTAGGCCGCTTTCATTGATGATAATATTTTCTTGTGTGAGAGCAGATCTCTTGAGCCCCTGGGAATTCATCTCTACCCAGTTCATATAAGCTGTGTTCATGACATTCCACGATGCGACATTGAGTCCTTCAGTGCTCATTCCAATAGGAAGATGATCGGAGGGAAAAGTCCAACTTTCTTGGAGCTCGCCTACATATTGTCCTCTCGGTTGAAGGACAGGAGGGAGGGCTGTTTCTGCTGCCAATCTTCTCAGAGAAGCCTTTGGAGAAATCACTCTGACTGATTCTTGGGGTGCAATCATCTGCGGATTCGCTGCTAGAGGAGCTGAAAGAACACTTAATGCCGATAATATTTGAATATTTTCTACCATCATGATGAATATCTCAAATTTTCAAGCTTAACTTATATACTACTCATTTAGTTTTTAGCCAATTAATATAGATTTGTTGTAAAATGTAGTCAAATTAATTGGTGTTTGTTTGATTTTACTAAAGTTTTTAATTGCTTCTTTGCTTGTTAGTTCTCCTTTGGATGCCGAAGCTTCGACGCCAGTTGATGGCTGGTTTCCGGTTGAACAGCCTGAAAAAACTCCTCCGCAGGAAGATGAAAAAGATTCCGCCATTTGGGCGATTTTTGTCAAAAATCTAGGGGATGAAAAGATTCTAGCTAGATTTCCAGACGACCCTAATTATCAGTATATTACACCTGAGAAGCTCGAGATAAGCTCAACAAAAAATGGAGAGCGGTTTCAGCTGTGGATTCAAGAAATTCCTCAAGGGGATTCCTTCAAGCAGAGAATGGAAGAAGTCCTTTCGCTCCCGAATGTGGAAATGTCAGAGACAGATCCTGAAGGAATGAATCTTGCGTATCGAACAGAAGGGAAATGGGTCCATGAGCATCTTCTTATGACATCCCATCATCTCTATCTCTTTCAGACAACCAGTCTTTCCCCATCTTCGGAAAAACACGAAATTTTCACCCAATCTTTCGAGATCGAAAATAATCGATAAATGGCATTTCAGCAGGGGAATTCGCTGTTGAAATTCATCGATTTTTTGAAATCCATTGCAAGAAATGATCGACTTTTTGTATGTTATCCCTTGTTCTTTTGATGCTAAGTCACAAAGAAATAGAACAGCAAGACTGTTCACCAAATTGTCTGATTCGAAAAGAGTCGCACTTATAGTTATTTTGACAGTGGAAAAAGAGAAGAATGAACTGATTGGGATTCATCGCAAGATGGA
>CAZXVU010000088.1:0-8861 GCA_964644465.1 uncultured bacterium | reverse complement strand
AGTCCACCACGCGACACATGCTAGAATACGGGGGAAGGGCATTCCCCTTCCCCCACCCCCCATCCTGCAAGCGCGCACTTCGTCGCGCTTGGGACGCCCTCTTGCAGCGCTTCGCCCTTGCTGCCGGGCTGGCGATATCGCGCCCAGCAGGGCGCTTCGATTCGAGTCCGCCATGCGACACACGCAGGCGTGTCGCTCGCCCACCAAAAAGCAAAATGCCCCGCGAAGGCGGGGCGCTTTTTGGGGGCGGCTGGACGCATTCAGAACTTTTGATTGGAAGAAACTCATGGGAACCCTTAAAATCTTTCCTTCAGTTGCCAACAATTCCTCGGTTCCGAAAAAGGAGGGAATATGCGCATTTTCTTAAAATTCATGAACCCAGCCCTCTGGTGTTCCTTTGGAACGAGTCTGATTGTGTTTTTCGGCTTTTTGGCCTCTTATTTTTGCAGCGAGGCGGATACTACGGCTAGGGCTGCTATAGCCACTTCGCTTGCGATGCAAGGGATTATGTTTTGCGTTGCATGGGGATTGATTATCTGGGCGATGCATGATAGGGAAAAGGAGGGAGAAAGAACACGTGGATTATATGCAAGAGTGCAGGCGAGAACGTGAAAGATTCGTCGCCGAAATGAAAGCTCTGAGAGCCGAAAGGACTGAATAAAGTGGATGAGCCTATCCGAGTAATCTATACCGCGCTCGCTTAGGTTGTGTGAATTTTGACAGCGGATTTTGCGTTCCAGCAGCATTGCGGAGATCGCCGTAAACTTCAGTATGTTAGCAAGATCGAGCACTGTGCTGGGGCGCAAAGACGCTCAACAGGATTCACAAGATGAGTGGACGCGGTATAATCTCTGGAAATAATTGCCTATGAGAACGTCAGCAAAAGGCCGGTAGGTTCACTTTTTGGTGTGGGGATATTGTAAAATTATGCCAAGTTATGTTGTCGCAAGGAGTCCCGCCAGATATGGGGGCCATCAGGAGGCGTTTGTAGATGCGTCGAATGCCATAGTAAAAACTGCAACGGACCTATTTCGCAATGCAAGTACGTCAAATCAGGATTTAATTAAACTTTTCTTCAGGACTCATTCTTCTTTTGCAGAGTCTCGTCACAACATCGCGGTGAGTCACGGCACACTCTCTCCGGAAGAGTTTGGATGGCGCCGAGATCGGACAGAAGAATTTAGACTAAACAGGAGCAACCTTTTGGACGGCACATATTCTGAATATAACAAGCGCCTCCTTCCTGCGATTCAAAAGCAGCTCAAAAAAATGAAGTACAACCTAACTGATTTTCAACAAACGAAATCACAGGTTCAATTCGATCGATGTCTTGGAAGGCGCACTATAATGGATTATTCCATCTTGACCCAAGAATACAAAAATTGGGATCGGGATCCGTTCGATATGGGATTGTACGAGCTCTGTGAAGTCCCTCTCCACAAAAGGGATGGCAAAATAGCTAGTTTTATGCGCAATAAAGAAGCAATGCAGAAATTAAGGGAACGATCTCCTAATGTCTATCGCCGCTTAAGGCTGGAATCAGCCAAGATGCCGCTGGAAAATACTTCTCCCGAACATGCAAAATCAGACTGGATTCACGTTGCCCTTCGCTCTCCCATCAATGGCAAAATGCTCGTCTTGTCTGAATATTTGACATGGGCCAACCGTGATTTTGTAACTGATCCTGTCGATCAAATGACTGGTCGATCGATTATTTCCATTCTTCATCAAGATCCATTTTTGATAGAAACTATGTTGGATGATATGGCGAAAATCTTTAAAAAGATCATCGAATGGAATGGAAAAAGCCTGAAGGATTTAAAAGATCAAGTTGCCCTTTTTCGATACGAGCATGCTCACGCGATGCCGTTTAAAAGAGGAAGCTCTGCGGTTGCGGAATGGTTTGAAGGAGCTCTCTACGGCATGCATGGTATAAAGGTCGCGTATAATCCCGAAAAATTGGTCGACCTCGAGGCTCTCACCTTATCGCTGAAAGAATTTGTGGACAACTACGACACAATGATCACGCTGACCAAAATAAAAAAAAACTCCTCAGCAACCCGCGTCGAATTATAATGCCTTTTATTATGCTGCTTGACTCATTTACTAAGAGACTGTCCATAAACTCAGGCGGCAACAAGTGGCTGAGCGAGACAAAAGCCAGATCGAAAGAGCGGAGCTTGGTTCGAGCGAGGAAGATGTTCTTGAATACGAAGGATTCCGAGCGAGAAGCGATTTGGCAAAGTCGCAGCCAGCCAATTGTCGATTGTCGACTGAGTTAGTGGACAGTTTCTAAAAGACAGTCTCTATACACAAACGAGTTCAAAAGTTGGGAATATGCCGAGGAGGCGCCCTGAATTTGAGCCAGGCCTTGCCAGCGCCGAAGCAGCTCAACTTGAATAAAAGGTACTTGTAAGCGAGTTTACGTCCGCGAAGAGCCTCTCGTGTCCACCCTATCTTCGCATTTCGACCAAATTGCCTTGAGCGACCAACAAATTGCCGATGTGACTCGCTACCTCAAGGAAATCCATGAATCTGAAAGTAAATTCCATACCGAAAGCCTCCAGGCCCTCCGGCAAGAGCAAGACCGCATCCAAAAGCGTTTAAATCAAATCTACGACGATAAACTGGATAGGTTGATCGACGAACGGATGTACCTAGAGCGAGTATCGACTTACAAGGCTCGCCAGACCGAGATCGTCGAACAATGGGGCGGCATGAAAAAGCAGATGGGAATTTTTATGTAACCGCCAACCTGGTCATGAACCTTGCCGCCCGCGCCCGTGAGATCTTCGAGAGTTCTGAAGTGGGTGAAAAACGTCAACTTTTAGATTTAGTATTTCAGAACTTGCGATTAAAGAACGGAAGCCTCTCATTTTCAGTTTCTGTTAAATATGCGAGTTTCTGCCCTTAATTCCCCCACTGCTCCCCCATGGCATCAACAGTAGGTAGGTTCGAGGACCCACTTCCATCTGTTTCCTTTTCCGGCCCAAGAAATTTTGAATACTCTGGATTTCCGTTATTTTCAGAAGGAGTGTTTCTCAGGATGAATTCGCCTTCTCTGATGACCGAAGAAATTTATTGATTTGTAGAACTCGAAGAGAGGAAAGCAAAAATCCAGTTCGCAAGCTCTGGAAATTTCACTACCAAAAGAGTAATTATCAAACTAGGAACGCCAAGATATACCCAAAGATATGCCCAAAATGGCAAATAATTTCGCAAAGCCCTTAGGACCATGGGAGCGAAATCCGATTGTTTGCCGAGAGTTTTGATCAGTAGATCAGCTGTCTCCTGATGCTGAAGGCTATCACGAACCTGAGCTAATGCATGCTCATATTTTTCTTTGTTATCCTTTGCCATCACCACATTCCCAGCGATTGGCGTCTATAGCCGATCACTGATCTAGAGACCTCAAATATTTTGGCTATGACCGCATCAGAGACTATGAAGCCACCTTGCTGAACAGTTTTGTTTTGTTCTTCTTGATAGACTTTAAGAAACATTTTTTCTGGAACCAAAAGATTCGCTGCAAAGAAATTCGCTTCTTGCTCAAACACATCATTTTCTTTTGTCCCGATAGATCGTCGATATAACACTGCCATTTCCTTGTTCGACTCCATTTCTTTTCGGTGCAAAATCCAATGTCCTAATTCATGAGCGATTGTGAATCTCTGCCTTTCGGGAGAATCCTTGGCGTTAATATAGAGATATTTTTTCTCCAAATTGATGACACCTGAGATTTCACCGTCATCAAAATCCGATCGAACAATACCTAATCCGGCAAATTCAATAAGTTCCTCCACCGGAACAGGAGGCGAAACAATGAAGTTGTCCTCCAAAATTTGGAGCGCACTTTTTTCGGCTTTTGTAAAATCAGGGTTTAGAGCGCCTGTTTTTTCACTCTCTAGCATGTGCACCAACTCATTTTCCAACTATGGTAGACAATTGTTTTGAGGCAAACAACTCAATAAATTTTTAGCTATTCCAAGACCATTCGTAGACTTTTATCAACCATCTTCCCAATCGGGGAGATGGCTTTTCAGGCGTTCGAGGTTCTTCTTATATTCGGTATCCAACTTGACCAACTCTTCCTCCTCGTAGTAAGTCTCAAAGAGCAAGACTCTCTCCCATAGAGCAAGATCGTCATCTGTTGAATTTACCTCTATCCAGAAGCAGGTTCCTTCATTGCGAATGACTTGGAACTATGGGGTATAGCCGCCTCGCACACCTTTGACTCGAAATATTTTAGGCTGGTAGCGCCACCCTCTCAAATGACCGCTGATTCGAAGATGCTCTAAGAATCTGGCAAAGTTCGCGGCACATTTGCTCTGGAACCAGATGGGGATATGATCGTCGCCGACATAGCGCCAACCGGCTTCTGTCGATTGTTGCGGGTTTCCTTGATTGGGAAGTGTTTGATGGTCCCAAAAATTCCGACCACTGTCTAAGCTAATAACCTTCATGAAAATGGAGGTCAAAAATGACTCGGAAGAAATACGATACCATGTGACCTCGGCAAGTAGGCGCAAACTTCCTCCAAAAAAGTTTCTTCGTGGGATACGAGGGCACTGGCAGATTGAGAACACATTAGGATCGGAGCTGGGGTGAGGACAAGATGTACAGCAAGGTTCCTGAGCAGGGATGGGTTCTTGGGAAACTAAGGAATCAGGCGCTAAATATAGTCAGAACGTTAGCCGAGAAGTTGGAGTGGAAAGAGGCAAGTATGCCAAAATGGAGAGCTCAGCTGCTGAGCAGGCCGAAGCAGACTTTAGCGTTGATGAAGGCACTATGAAATGACTTTGCAGGTGTCCTGGCGCATGGAAGAGGAGGGATCATAACTCTTCATGATCCTGCTTTTTCGATTTTTCCATCGCTTCGGGACATCTATCTTGGACGATCCCTCTATAGTATGGATCGTTTTTCACCGATTCATGCGCGTGAGGAAAAAGTTTACAGGTCCGATTTTTGATAAACTCACCTTGCTCTGAGCCGGACATGCGCTTGTATACATGGATGCTGCAGAAATCTGCGGGATTAGTTTTACAGGAACGATCGTCGGCAGGGTAGTTTGCACAATAGGTGTTTTGATATAGCCTAATCCACTCTTTGCGGTAGTGATCTGTATGGCACACGATCTCCTGGAGAAATAAGTAAACCTCAATAAGATCATTTTCGATTTGAGTGTAGCCTTTCAATTCTTCGGGAGACATCGACCAATGATTTCCACATTGTTTGAGCAACTTAATGTGATCGTGGGTGGCTGCTGTCTCATGCTTTTCTATGAGTCTTGCAAATTGATCCATCGCCATCTTCCCAAGGCCCGCCTGCTCATGCACTTTGTAAGAAGTTTTGTGAGAAGTTTTTTGAGCGTTAAAGATTTCGAAAGCGAGAGATCGCAAACTCTTGATCGTCTGAAGATTTTGTTCTGGAATGAAGATCCTCGCAAGGGAGGGAGTGTCACTTTGATCAATTACTGTTTTAGCACTTGCAATGTTTTGGGTGTAGATGAGAATGGGCTTTATGAACCGATCAGTTTCGAGAAGCTTAGTTGCATGATGACAGGAAAGAAAGCGCTTTGCCAAGGGAAGCGCCTCAGCCGTGGCATAAACGTCAGGGGCCGACGTAGGAATGAGTGTGGAAATACTGTTCGTCATAATTCCTCGAATGTTTTCGTTTGTTTATCTCCCTCGTCGTGGTCAGTTTTTTATTTTCACAAAAGCGATTTTGTTAGCTCAACAAGCGCCTGCATAGCATTGGGGCTTTCACATGCTTTTGCAAAGGCCTCTGGATCTTTTTTAGTGAGAGCTTTTATCCAGATCGGTTGACTGACCAAAAATTCGGCTTGGTTTTGAACGGATTGGATTTTGGCCGATACCGCATTATAGGCATTTTCAATGTCCGTTTGAGACAAACTACTGCACCTCCAATAGAGCATTTCCTCAACATCCAGAGGAAGGTTCAGCCTTTCTCGAAGTTTAATGAAATATCCGAGATACACTTCAACCTCATCAAAAAAGGGTAAGGTCGCAATCTTTTCCCGCGCGATTTTTTCCAGTTCATCAATTGCCCAAACGCCATGGATGAGGAGATAAGAAAGTCCTGCTATGTCGTCTAAGCTGGTCTTGGCAAGCCGTCTGGCAATTCCCAAATAGATTATTGAAAGAGTAACCTTATCTCCACAGGTTGTTGCAGCATTCTCGATAACACGAAAGAAATGTTCTCGGAATGCTGGATCATTCTCGGCTAACTCGAGATACTCAGCTATTTTCAAGGCCAATTTAACCTGCGACTCTTTGCCTTTCTGGAAATCGGCGGTATAGGCAATTCTTCCAAGCCAAGTAGCAAGGCTTGCAGCATTGATAGAAGACTGGAGCAGGGCGCTGAACTGGGGTTGAGGCTTATTGATGAGATTGTAGAGTTCTGGAAGGAGTTCCTCGAGAGGCCGATCAGAGGTTGTTGTCACTCGGTCGTTGATTGAATGGCTGATGCGAGGCCCGTTATAATCTGGCGATGAGGTCCTCTCGCGAATTCTTTCCAAGACAGAAGAAGAAAAAGGGCAACCTGTTATATCAACGGTGCAGGTACTAGGTAAGTCGAATATTTCAATGGGAAGGGAGGTGAGAGAAGTGAACGCCAAATCAAGCCCTTGGAGGTTGTGAAGACTGATGATCGCCTCCCAGGGATGCATTGGCGATGGCCAAGAATGCATTGAATCCATAGGCATCGGAGAAACTTTTTCTTTTTGAGAGCATCCAAAAGATTTCCTGCACCACAAAAGAGGTCGTATACCACTTCAAATTTGCAATCCTTTCTGCAGTCTTATTCGCATCGATGTGATGCTCATCGTCCGCGTTGAACAATGCAACTATGAATCCAGTGTCGATAAGAATCTTTTTTGATGAGCCTAACAGGATAGCGCTATTCTTTATACAAGAAATCTTTGTAATTCGTGCTGGTGACTCCCATGCCCGTCAGGCATCCGATCAAGCCAGCTTCTTTCAAAATAGCGATTTTGGATGCGACAGCCCTCTTAGGCCGCCGACGAGTTCCCATTTTCCTTTTAATGCCTCGATTAGATCGCTTCTTTGATCGAACCACTCGCTTTTTCTTCTGAACAACCATAAACACTCCCATAGAAAACAGGACTCGCTCGACCCCATCCATCGTTAGATAGCCATGATAGCAGATAGTCGCATCAAATAGCACCAAAATAGATCAATCGCAGGAGGGGGATCAGTAGACCTCTAAATCGAGAACATCCAGAAAGAATTTAACGATTAAGAATTACCGATGTAAATTCTCTCTCATTTGGCGAATAGGATAAGATTGGACTGCGTTCTCTTTTTGAGAGGCGCGCTTTCGTGATTGATGCCACGCGTAAAGGCCTCCTCCGGCTAATCCAACTCCTCCGATACCTAAGAGCCAACTTGAAATCGATCCAGCTTGTGTTTGAGACTGCCCTGAAGATTGAGGGTCGGGTTTGGAGGAATCAGTTTGTGTGTCTGTTTTTCCTCCAGTTTGGTCCGGCTTAGGCTGAGCAGATGCAGTATTTTTGTTCGCATCTGGGTCTATTTCCTTCCGAGAGGAAGCTGCATTTGCAGCTGCTGTATCAGGCGGCGTTAATTTTTCATCTCTTTTCGTTTGAGTAGCAGCCGCATCATTCTGGTTTACAGATGCGCTAGATTTGGCTGCATTTTGACCGGTTGCTATGGAGGGTTGATCGGTAGTTGATGGTTGCGAGTCGGGCAGGTTCGTTCTCTTAAGAGTCCTAAATTCGTTCTCGAGCATATCTAGGCTTATTTCGTTCAGATCAACCATCTCCATCGTTGGAAGATGGAGCGTACTCGTCGAGTCCTTATCATAGGGAAGCAAAGCTTCAAAAGTTCTTGTGCGCCATGTAGTACAATTTTCAACCTTATATAATACACTTGATACATTAAATTGACGGAGGGGATGCAAATATAAGTAAAAATATAAGTAAACATGACAAGAAAATGGGTTTGGTGTGAAAAGAGGCTGTATCGATAGTGCATCATCTTTGCTTAAGAATTGGATTTTTAATTCCCTGGAGCTCAATTTGCTTGTGCAAAGCGCTTTGCAGCCCGCTTTGCTAAGGCACTGAGATGATTGATCGCAAGAGCTTAATGTTTCATTAAATACTTTGACAAATCTATCCAAAATTCTATTTACATCTGAATGCCAAGCCACCGTAGGCATTAAATCAACGATACTCTGGCTGGTATTCAATGATACGAACATAAATTTCCTCCCTCTATTTCTAATGCCAATATTTTATCATCAAAACGGGTTAAAGTAAACTGTAAAAATACTTTTACATTCTCTTTGTGAGCAGTTTAGGATCAACGCCATAGATGAACCGAGCCTAAATAAATTTTTGAGCCATGTGTAAATCAATCCCTTCACTCCAAATCCCTTCCAGATTTTTTAGCTATCGGATTTTTTGACGATTTTGTCTATGAGATTGGGGACGACTGGACGCCCTCGCGCTGAGCTGCTTCGCAGCCCATGCTGCCGGGCCGGCTAGAGTCCACCACGCGACACATGCTAGAATACGGGGGAAGGGCATTCCCCTTCCCCCAACCCCCCATCCTCCAAGCGCGTACTTCGTCACGCTTGGGACGCCCTCTCGCAGCCCTTCGCGCTTGCTGCCGGGCCGGCGATCTCGGGCAAAGCCCTCGATTCGAGTCCGCACGGAAGCCAATTCATTGGCTTCCTCCGCCCCCAAAACTAGGGTATGTTGCTTGAGGTTTGTGTAGTGTTTTTGGGGGCGGGCGGACTCGAACCGCCGAAGACCGAAGTCGGGGGATTTACAGTCCCCTGCAATTGCCGCTATGCGACAC
>CAZXVU010000087.1:0-8880 GCA_964644465.1 uncultured bacterium | reverse complement strand
ACTTGCCGCTCGGTATGCCCTGTTTTTGAATAGGGCTCTAAAAGCATCGGAGCGATATTGAGTTCCAGAAGCCTTTCCCAAAGGAACTCTTTCCGTGTTCCTGGAGCGTAAATCTGACGGCCGCCTGTCAATTCAATGCAAGAAGCTAGGGGGGCTAAAGAAGTGTCATCTTTTGGATGCACGAAGAGGACCATGGAGAAGCGTTCTTTATTCGGCTCATGGGCA
Organism: uncultured bacterium; assembly: GCA_964644465.1. GTDB lineage: Bacteria > Chlamydiota > Chlamydiia > Chlamydiales > SM23-39 > CAZXVU01. The sequence goes on along the minus strand of CAZXVU010000087.1, from coordinate 8,655 downwards.
AGAACCCGATGGCGCGCGCTGACAAAAAGCCCATTCGTAAGATTTTCAAGCATGTCTCCGGCATTGACGATGAAGGCGTCTTCAGGGACGACGACATAATACCATTGCCCATCGATTTCGACTTGCAGCCCTTTTTCTGTTGCATAGGGAAGAATTGCGAGCAGATCGATATCTGTATGCGCTGCAGCCCAATAGAGAGGCTCTTTGAGATCTTTGGTCTGCTCTTCAGACAAGGCTGGATAATAGAGGGCTCTTAGAAGAACATCGCCATTTTCCGTTTCTTGATTTAACAAATTGAGAGGGAGGTTGACGGAAGCGCGATGATTGATAGAGGCGATAATAGCCTCTTGGAGAGGAATGACATATTGTTCAAGCTCATTGTATAAAGTGAGCATCCCATCTCGGAATCCTGGCTGGCTTGTCCAAACATTGCGGGCGATTCCACACTTTTCCTGCTCTTCTGAAGAGAGCTCGCGGCCGATATGATAGAATTCTTTCAGGTCTTTGGCTTTATTCCCTTTTGCTCTTTCTCCAGGGACGAAGCCTCTTTGTCCATTGAGCTCCTTGACGAAGCTCTCTGCTTTAAATGAGGGGTCTTGTTTAAAAAAAGTCTCCGCTTGCGCATAGGCTTCTTGGATCACTTTCCGGTCTACGCCTGTATTTCTCACAGCAAAAAAACCGACTTGAGACATGGCATCGAAAAGGGTGTCCAGGAATTGCTCTTTTTTTAGGGGATCGGTGAAATCTTGCATATCGACGACGGGAATGTGGATATCAAGCTCATGTGCGAAAGCTGAAACAACGAATAGGAAAGTTAGGAAAATGGATCTCATAAAACACCAAATTTTTTTACAAAGGTGGAGTTTTATAAAAGATTAGGTTGAGAAAGTCAATGAACTGTTTTGGGCAATAGGATTGCATAGACGTTAATAGGGCTCTTTCTTCCTGGCAAAGTAATTGATCCCAATGATTTTGCCTGGAATTCTCCTTTGAGAGCATTGTATGTCGTCTCGCTGATGATGATTTGACATTCCTTTTCTTTTGTAAGATGTTCCAGGCGCGAGGCGACATTGACCGTATCTCCAACAGCGGTGTAATCCATCCTTTTTTCAGACCCGATGCTTCCCACGACAGCCTCTCCTGTATGGATGCCGATTCCAATATGTATGAGCGGTTTTCCCTCTTGTTTCCATTTTTCTCGGAGCTCTACGAGCGCTTCTTGCATCTCGATGGCTGTGAGCACAGCATTCCTTTCCTGTTCAGGGTCGTCGAGGGGCGTTCCGAACTCTGCCATAATCCCATCTCCGATCAATTTGTCCAAAAGGCCGTTATGTTTGAAAATGATATCGAGCATGGTTTTAAAGTAGACATTCAGCAATTTGACGACTTCTTCTGCTGGAAGCGTTTCGGCCAGAAGGGTAAAGTCGCGGATATCTGAGAAGAATACGGTTATTTTTCTCCTCTCTCCTTCTAATTTCGCCCCTCCCTTGGATTTGACAATTTGTTCTAGGACGTGCTGAGAAACATAGTGGGCAAATCCAGTTTTTAACCGTTCTTTCTCTTCGAGCCCTTCATTCATTTTGTTCATAGAATCGGCCAGATCCTCGAATTCATCATGCGTTTGCAAATGGACTCGATAAGAGAAGTCTCCCGTTCCAATTTCTTTTGTAGCCTCTTGCAAAACGGCCAATGATTCTGTGACGATCCGGGCTAGGATTGTAGCCACGACCATCGAAATCAAAATAGAAAAAATGAAAGCAACTGCTGCAAAAACATACAATTGATTCAATTCCGCATTGACCAGATCGGCTCCCATATCTGTGCCCACGGTGGCCACATAAAAACCTTTGTCATCATAAACCGGGGCATAGCCGGTCATCCAAACTCCCCAGGGATCTTTCACGAATTTGCCGAAGGAATAGGCCTCATTCAGATGATCGTACAGAAGATCTGGAGTGGCTCCTGGATCTTCTGTCCCGGCATGAGAGACATCTTTTGCACTTTCTTCGGGGTCTACGCTGAAGAGGAATTTATGAGGATCTTCAGGGCTGGGATAAATCGTGTAGAGATATTTGATGTAAATATCAGAGCGTCTATTGGCATCGCGGGCTTTGCGAAGAACATTCCGCATCTGCTCATAGGCCGGTTTTTTTTCATCGTCGAGAGTTTTGATCTGCTTGAGGATTTCTCCATCCACTTGAGCGGCTGTCGTTGCGGAAATCGACACCACTTTGCTTTGAACTTCTTTGAAAAGATAACTTCTCGTTTTCACGAGATCTATGCTGATAGCAAAAATTGCGCTGATTGCTGAAACGGAAATAAAAGAAATATAAAGCTTACTACGGTATTTCATTTTCTTTTTTTTCCGGGAATATAGCGTAGGTGTTGATCGGTTTCTCTCTTTCTTCGAGGCTTAAAAGTCCGAGATGTTTGGAGGGGAATCTTTGATTGAGGCCATTGAAGGTTGTTTCGCTGACAATGATCGGATAGCGCATCTCTTTTGTGAGACGCTCAAGGCGGGAGGCAATATTGACAGTGTCCCCAATGGCGGTGTATTCCATTCTCTCTTCAGAACCTACTGTTCCCATGATGGCTTCGCCAGTATGGATTCCGATGCCTACTTCTACTGTGGGTTTTCCTTCAGCCTTCCATTTTTCAGAAAGCGCCCCTAATGCCTTTTGCATTTCCAGCGCGGTGAGGACCGCATTGATCTCTTGTTCTGGATCATCAGAAACAGCTCCGAATTCAGCCATGATCGCATCTCCGATCAATTTGTCCAGGATCCCATTATGTTTGAGGATGATCTCGAGCATCGTCTTGAAATATTCATTCAAGAATTTGACCACTCCTTCTGCAGTGAGTGTTTGCGCAAGGCGGCTGAAATCGCGGATGTCGGCAAAAAATACCGTAATCTTACGCCTTTCTACCGCTAATTTCCCATCCCCTTTTGCTTTGATGACCCTTTCGAGGACGTGCTGCGATACATAATGGGCAAAGCCTGCTTTCAACCGCTCTTTTTCTTCGAGCCCTTCGTTCATTTGATTCAAGGAATCGGCCAGTTCTTGGAATTCATCGTTTGTATCTAAACTCACGCGATAGGCAAAGTTCCCCTTCCCAATCTCTTTTGTGGCTTCTTGCAAAGTATGCAAGGCGCGCGTGACCATGCGAGCGAGAAAGTGAGCTACGATAATGGAAATAGAGATAGAGAAGAATAAGGCAATCGCTGCGTAGATATAAAGATGGTTGAGCTCCTCTTTGACTTTGTCGGCCCCGACGTCGGTACCTATTGTGCCGACATAAATCCCATTCTTATCATAGATGGGGGCATATCCTGTCATCCAAGTTCCCCAAGGATCTTTCGTCAATTTGCCAAAGGAATAAATTTCATAGAGATGGTTCTGCAAAAAATCGGGGACAGATCCGGGATCTTCTGTGCCCGCATGAGATACGTCTTTTTCATTTTCTTCTGGATCTACGCCAAAGAGGAAATGAATCGGATCGTTCGGTTTTGGATAAATCGTGTAGAGATATTTAACATAGATATCTGAACGGCGGTTGGCATCGCGGGCTTTTCGAAGAGATCCCCGCAATTGATCGTATTCTGGTTTTCTTTCGTCTTCAAGAACTCGGATTTGTTTAACCAATTCAGGATCTAACTGAGAAGCGATTGATGCAGAGGCGGTCATCACCTTGCTTCGCATTTCATTAAAAAGATAGGTCCGTGTTCTATCAAGATCGATCGCGATTCCCAAAATGGAGCTGATCAAAGAAATACAAAGGAATGAAATATAGAGTTTTGTGCGGTATTTCATCGGTCTCTTTAATTATTAATGTAAACAGCTATAACGCCGCTTACAAACTCATCTGTATTTCTTCCTGCAGCAGTAAACCAACATCCACCGATGATCCCGAGATTTATGCTCCAGTTGTATTCGAGAGCTGGAGCGATCGTGAACTGTTCAAAAGAGGGATTAGACATTGGCGCATCAGGAGATGTTTTTCCTGAAAAATGGTTTTTGTCAGCATGCACGTAATCGAAGTCGATTGCGAAAACCCAGTTTTGCGTGAAGGTATATTCAAAAGAAAGAATCGCATTGAGTTGATTTCCTGGGCGTTCCGTTCCTCGCGTATCTGCATCGCCACCATAAAAGTTAAACCCTTTTACATGTACAGGCGTTCCGATTGTGTACGAGAGAAAGCCGGTTGTTGTCAGAAAATGACAGCGTGGAAGCTCTGCTTCATGGTAATAGATGAGGCCGACGCCAGGATACCAAGAACCTGTTCCGCTAATATCGGTTCTCAGTTTTGATGCTGTAAGATTCTCATATTTACCGATTGGCATCGTTGCCAAGAACTGTAAAATAAGATTGGGATGGACCCAGGAGCTATCTTCCATTAAGAGAATATTCAGATTGAATGGAGTATCCCCAAAATGCCATTTTGCAGCCCCTTCCGTATGAGTATAGCTAAAAAGCGGGGTGATTTGGAATTCTCCCCGTGGAAAAACGCCGAATCGTAAAAAAGGTTCTAAAGTGACTGTGGTAACATGAGGCTCGGAATGAAATTTCCAATTTGAATCATAAGCCCCGTGAAATCCATACCAAAACACAAAAGGTTGGTAACTTTGATGTCCTAAATCCAAGATCGTCCCTGTCGGCGCTATGAGGGGACCGGTGCCCCAAAACTCAGGCTTTTTTCCCTCTTCTACTGGTTCTTCTGCAACCAAGGGTTTTTGCTCGTCTGCAGCAAAAATTTGGCTGCAAAAAATTGAGAAAATCAGAAATAGAATCTTCATTTCGATTTTTTAGACCTTTTTTTAGGGATTTTAGCTCCAGATCGTCTTGCTTGGCTCAAAGCGATTGCCACAGCTTGCTTTTGGGATTTCCCAGCATGTATTTCCGTTCGTATATTCTCAGAAATCACTTCTTTCGAAGTGCCCTTTTTTAATGGCATAAATCACTCCTTTTTCACTACTGGGGGTCTCCAGACACCTTTTAAGATAGAATCATCAGGCCAATAAAGCCTGAGCATCAGGATGAATGGCCCTTCTTGAGAGGGCAGCCAATTCGATTCTTTGTCGGGGCCAGGCGATGTGCTCTGGATATAGAGATCTATAGAGCCGTCTTGGTTATGTTTTAATGAATTCCGAGGGCTTAGGCTATAGCGGTTCAATGAGTTTGGGACGAAGAAATATTGATCGTTGTACATCGTCAGGGACCAGAACCCTTTCACAGGAGGTTCATTGGGAAAGTGAATGAGATAATTATGGCTCCCATTCAGAGGATTTCCTTCGCTGTCTACTTTTGTGAAAGGGTAGAGGGCGTCTTGAGGGATATTAGCGCCCAAACCGGTAGCGGCTGTGAAGGCTCTCAAAAGATAGTTCGTTCCATAATTTCCAACTTTGAATGAGACAGTCCAGCCGTTCATGAGCTGTCCTGCATTTTTATCATGGGCCATGATTTTTTCCAGGCCTAATTCGGGAGCTCGATGGAGGGCTTGAACAATTTTCTCATCGAGTTTTCCCAGTTCGAATTCTTGTCCAGGAATGAGGCCGATTTTTTTCATATTGGCAACATACTCAACGTCATTTGCGCTTGGGGGATTGTCTTTCATCAAGAGGGCAAGCCGGCTGAAAAAGGCCGCAGCGTCCATGTGGTTTACTTGATCTCGGACGGGAGTTGTCATATCGATATTCGGATCGACTTTTCCAGGAGGGGGAGTGTAGGCCTTTTTATAAGAACTCAACGGCGTCAAAGAATATTGATCTTGAATTTTGTGCACAGCCTCATAATCTTCAGGAGTTCCGCTGGAGTAGGTCCGTCCTAAGATCCATACCATTGCAGTCGGCGACTTGAATTCCTTCACTCCTTTTGGAAGTTTTCCCTTCCAACCGGGGCCTGTGATGGCAAAATCTCCTGCCTTTGTTCCCGTAGTACGTGTTCCCGGATCTGCGAAAACATCGGTCCAGCCGCTAAGCATGGGCATGAGATAAAAACGCCCCTTTTCATCGGGTACATGGAGAATGTATGGTTCATTGGAAACATCGATCCAGGCGAGAGAATAAAGAGTGTCTGCATTGGGAGCAGTGACTTCATGCATGGATGGATCAGGATATTTTCTTAGATTCGCGAATTGACCCATGGGAGCTTTATTTCCCTCTGGGGCTTCTGTATTGGTCATTACCTGGCGTGCGAGGTCCATCGTAATGAGAGGATAACCGTAGATATACAGTTCCGTCCCGATCCTCTCAGCATCATTTTCACTCAAAGTCTCTTCTGAAAAACAGGGAACAGCCGCTAAAATGGCAAAGAAATAGATGATATTTTTCATATAAAACTCTTTAACCTTTTAATAGCGTCTCTAGCGGAATCTTACAATCTGAATTTTATCGTGCGCGGAGGGCGTTTAGAATCACAGCGACATCGATGAATTCCTGAAGAAGGGCCCCGATGACGGGTTGAATGTATCCAAAAACAGCAAAGACCATCAGAACGAAGCTCAATCCGATTCCTATGTAAATGCTCTGTTTTGCGATATGGATCATTCTTTGGCCGATTGCAACAGCATCGGCCACCTTTGTAGGATCATCTACCAACAAGACAATATCAGCTGTTTCCGCGGAAATTGCGCTACCGGAAGCTCCCATGGCGATTCCTACCGTAGCTGTCGCAAGCGCTGGAGCGTCATTGATCCCATCGCCGACCATGGCAACCGTGCCGTAGATTTTCATCATTTTGCGCACTGTCTCTACTTTTTCTTCAGGAAGAAGTTCCGCTTCTACATTCTTGATTCCCGCCTGTTTCGAGATCACCTCGGCATTTTTTCGGCTATCTCCGGTCAGCATGATCACTTCTTTGACTCCTAGCGCATGCAGCTTCTGGATCATTGCGGGAATCCCTGGCCGGATATGGTCGCTTAAGACAAAAAATCCAAGGCATTTCCCGTTTTTTGCCATGAAGGTCAAAACTTTTTCCTGGACGTAGTATCGATCAATGGTTCTTTGCTGTTCTTTAAAACACCCTTTTCCAAGTTCTTGTTCCAAGAAAGAGTAAGATCCAATGATGTATTGTTCTCCATCCAGCTCTCCTTTAACGCCTCGGCCAGGAACTTCTGTGGAGTTCTTTGGAATAGGAAGGGTTTTAAATTCTTCAAGCCCTTTATCGGCGATCGCTTTCGCAACAGAATGAGAACAGAGCTGTTCGATCGCCGCCGCTTTATAGAGCAAATCCTCAGGTTTTTCTTCTCCAAAGGGAATGATATTTTCTACAAAAGGGGAGCCATAGGTGATTGTTCCTGTTTTATCGAGCATGACTGCGCGCGCATTTCCGATTTGTTCAATAGGAGTTCCTCCTTTGACGATAATCCCTTCATCCGCCGCTCTGTTGATTCCTCCGATCACTGCCAGAGGCGTTGCTAAAATCAGAGGACATGGAGTGGCTACGACAAGTACCGCAAGGATTGTAATTGGGTCATGAGACCAAAAATATCCAAAAGCTGCCATAAAGAGCGTGAGCGGAGTAAAAAAAATGGCGGCGCGGTCAGCGAGCCGCTCTATAGGAGCTTTTTCGGCTTGCGCTTTTCGAACCAGGTCGATGATCTTGGCATATTGGCTCTCTTGGCTGAGCTTGTCCGCACGCATTTCAAAAGATCCGCTGACATTGACGGTTCCGCTCAAAACGGGATCGCCTATAGTCTTAGACCGCGCCAAAGGTTCGCCTGTTACAGCGGCTTCATCGATTTCGCAAGATCCTTCGACAATCGTCCCGTCAACAGGGATGAGATCTCCTGTTCGAACAATCAGAGTATCTCCCACATGGATTTCGGTGATTTCGATTTTTTCAATATGGTGGTCGATTTTTCGATAAGCAAACCGAGGCGCTCGCGCGATCAGTTCTTTTAAAGAGGAGGTAGCCCTTCTGAAACCATACCGTTCGATCGCTTCTCCGCCTGACTGCATCAGGACAACAACAGCACCGGCAAATGCCTGGTCCATGATGACGGCTGTGACGATGGCGAGCATTGCGACGATATCAGATGCAAAATGCCCTTTTAGCATTCCTTGGATGGTTTTAAAGGCGATCGGAAGGCCGCCGATTACAAGAGTGGCAAACCAAATCCAATGACCGATGTCAGGCCGGTTAAAGCCAAACTGGACAATCGCACCCAAAAGGATACCCATTGAGGCAAAAATCGGGATGAGATAGTTTTTCCCAAAAGTCAGAAACTTTTCAGCATTCAAGAGCCAAGGACCATTTGATCGCGAATTCTTTTAATTCCGGGAACGGTTTTTGCGATTTTGATCACACTTCTCCGTTCATTGTTTGAGGTCACATTGCCAGATAAAGTGACAACGCCATCTAGTGTGCTTACGGTCACTTTTCTAGCCGTCTTTGATAGAGTTGGCTCATTTTTGAGAGCATTGCGCACTTTTCTTGAGATCGCTTCATCGGTGTTTAATTGCGCCTGTTCCTTTTTCTTAGTATCTTCTTTCGGCTTGCTACAGCCGCCGAGAAGAGAAATTGAACAAATAACAGGGATCAAAAGGATCGCCTTTTTCATAAGAACTCCAACATATTCATTCATGGGTGGGAAAACTCTCACCCTCATTAAGCCGCATCCTAAGCAAATCCCATTTTCAAGTCTTCAACTAAGATG
>CAZXVU010000086.1:0-8946 GCA_964644465.1 uncultured bacterium | reverse complement strand
GTCGCTTCGGCAAATCCGAGGTTCTTCATGTTGTCCAAGAATTGAACTGTCGTTTCTAGTCCAATCTTTTTATAACATTCAAGGACAAGCTCAGCGAGTCGTTTTTTCCTGAGAACGTAGTTCTGGAATCCTAATTTTTTTGGCACAATCGTATTGAAAAGTACGCGTCCTGGCGTGGTCTCAATAATTCCACCTTCGATCATAACCTTGATCTTCTCGTGGAGATGGAGGCCTCGGCCAAAATGGTCGCGTCGTTTATCTTTTTCTGTACTTTTCTCAAACCAGTTGTAGCTGCCGCTTGAGTACATGGCCGTCAGCACTTCTTGCGTGCTGCTGAAAATCTTCGGCTTACGACCTTCTTTTTCTGGAATAAAGACAGGATCGTGCATCAAATAATAGAGTCCGAGAATCATGTCCTGTGAAGGAACTGCAACAGGTCTTCCTGAAGAAGGAAGGAAAATGTTGTCAGGGGCCATCATCAGCAGTTTTGCTTCGAGTTGGGCTTCGATGGACAGAGGAATATGCACAGCCATCTGGTCGCCGTCGAAGTCCGCGTTGAACGCAGGCGTTACAAGCGGATGGATGCGAATCGCCTTACCTTCGATCAAAACAGGCTCGAATGCCTGTATACCGAGACGGTGAAGCGTCGGAGCACGGTTTAGAAGGACAGGGTGTCCTTTAATGATCTCTTCAAGCACGTCCCACACTTCAGGGGCTTGTTTTTGGATCATTTTTTTCGCAGAACGGATCGTGTATACATAGCCAAGATCTTTCAGCCGTTTCACAATGAATGGTTCAAATAAATCAAGGGCCATCTTCTTCGGAAGACCGCACTGATTGAATCTCAATTCAGGTCCTACGACAATGACGGAACGTCCCGAATAGTCGACCCGTTTTCCAAGCAAGTTCTGACGGAATCGCCCTTGTTTTCCTTTGAGCATTTCCGAAAGGGCTTTCAGAGGCCGATTGCCAGCGCCCATGACAGGATGGCCGTGGCGGCCATTATCGAATAGAGCGTCGACAGCTTCTTGAAGCATCCGTTTCTCGTTGCGGACAATCACATCTGGAGTTTTCAGCTTCAGGATCGATTTTAGACGGTTATTTCTATTGATTACGCGGCGATAAAGATCGTTTAAATCGGATGTTGCAAAACGTCCGCCATCGAGCGGTACTAATGGGCGCAAATCAGGAGGGATCACCGGGATAGCGCTTAAAACCATCCAATCGGGCTTGTTTGTAGAAGTAGAAAAACCTTCAACAATCTTCAGCCGTTTTGCAAGCTTCATGCGTGCTTGCATCGACTTCGTTTTGCGCAGTTTGTCCTTTAACTCAATCACAAGCGAAGAGAGGTCTTCTGTCTTCAACAGTTCTTGGATCGCCTCTCCACCCATTTTTGTAGTGAAACCGTCACTGCCCCATTTTTCTTGCGCTTCGCGGTATTCACTATCATTGAGGAGTTGTTTCTTCTGCAGTTCGGTGCGTCCTGGATCTGTAACGACATGTTCTTCGTAATAGATCACTCTTTCTAGATCTGAAGTAGACATCCCGAGAATATTGCCAATGCGGGACGGCATAGTTTTAAAGAACCAAATATGCACGACAGGAACAGCCAGGTCAATGTGGGCCATTCTCTCACGCCGGACTTTGGAAAGGGTCACTTCGACGCCGCAACGGTCGCAGACGATCCCTTTGTGTTTAATCTTTTTATACTTTCCGCAAGCGCATTCCCAATCGCGCGTCGGCCCGAAGATCTTTTCGCAAAATAGGCCGCCTTTTTCAGGTTTGAAAGTGCGATAGTTGATCGTTTCGGGTTTTTTGATTTCGCCGCGGGACCATTGATTGCGGACAACATCGTCCGAAGCAATCTTAATGGTCAGCTTATCAAATTGAGCTCCCCTTACATCCTCATCAGCATCAAACATTTATATTTGTCTCCTTAAGAGAGAAAGTTTCTCTAAAAATTTTTGGTTTGAAAACCTAATCCACGAACTCGGTGCGGATATCGAGGCAAAGCCCCTGCATCTCTTTTACAAGTACGTTGAACGACTCAGGCGTGCCTGCAACGAGAGTATTTTCCCCTTTTACGATCGATTCGTAAATTCTTGTCCTTCCAGCAACGTCATCCGATTTAACGGTGAGCATTTCCTGCAGAAGATGGGCGGCGCCGTAAGCTTCTAAAGCCCACACCTCCATCTCCCCGAAACGCTGACCGCCCATCTGGGCTTTTCCGCCGAGCGGCTGCTGCGTGACGAGCGAGTACGGACCAATCGAACGAGCGTGGATCTTATCGGCGACCAAGTGGCTCAGCTTCAACATATAGATGTAGCCGACGACAACTCGGTTATCAAAACGCTCTCCACTGCGGCCATCATAAAGATAGGCTTTCCCATCTACGAACATGGTCTGGCTCTCCATCATTTCCCAAATTTTAGCTTCGGGAAACCCTTCGAAAACAGGACTCTTTACATAGATGCCGGCTTTTTTCGCTGCGTAGCCAAGGTGCGTTTCCAATAACTGTCCCATGTTCATACGGGAAGGAACGCCGAGAGGGTTCAAGATGATCTCAATCGGTTCGCCATTGGACATATAAGGCATATCGGCTTCAGGAACGAGCTTTGCGACAACGCCTTTGTTTCCGTGGCGGCCCGCCATCTTGTCGCCGACTTGCAATTTACGCTTCGTCGCAACATAGACTTTTACTTGTCGGATAACGCCTGGATCTAGGTCTGTATCGCCTTTGCGCATGAACTCTATTTCAGACTTATGCGACATTTGCAAGCTTTGATAAGAAAGTTCGAACTCGCGTAAAATCTTCTTGAGTTCGATATAGATTTCCTTATCGGACATCAGAAGATCTTCGGCTTTCTCGTTTTCAAGCAGCTCGATCATCTCTTGAGTGATAGGCTGGCCTTCTTCGATCAATACTTCACCGGATTTACGGTGCATGATGGAAGAGGGAGCTTTTTCGTTCATCAAGAGCGCGCCTAGCTTCTCGTGGAATTCCATTTGCAGTTCCGCTTCTTTTGTCTTGAAGTCGGAATGGATATCCTTAATACGGGTCGCTTCTTCTACAAGCTCATCATCTGTCTTAGAGAGTCGATCGCGGCGAGAGAAGACTTTGACGTCCATAACGACGCCTTCGGTTCTGGAGGAGCCGTGAGAGACGCATCTTTCACGTCAGCAGCTTTTTCACCGAAAATCGCTCTCAAGAGTCTTTCTTCAGGAGAAAGTTCAGTTTCAGATTTAGGTGTGATTTTGCCGACAAGGATCGAGCCGGGCTCGACATGGGCGCCGATACGGACAATCCCATCTTCTCCCAAATCTTTCAGCATTTCCTCTGAAACATTCGGGATATCCTTCGTGATCTCTTCCTTGCCGAGCTTCGTATCTCTGGCAGTCAACTCAAATTCCTCAAGGTAAATTGAGGTATAATAGTCTTCGCGGATCAATTTCTCAGAAATGATGATCGCATCTTCATAATTGTATCCGCACCAAGGCATGAACGCGACGAGCACGTTTTTCCCGAGCGCAATTTCCCCTTTATCCGTCGCAGGACCATCGGCCAGAACATCGCCGGCGATGATTTTGTCTCCGACTGTGCAAAGAGGCGTTTGGTTGATGCATGTACCGCTGTTAGAGCGCATGAACTTTTTCAGGACATAGGTCCTTTTGTTCAAAGGATTGTCTTTGGGCGCTACGACGATTTTATATCCGTCGACGTACTCAACAATACCATCTTCTAGAGCGACAACGACAGCGCCTGAGTCGCGTGCAGAACGCCCTTCCAAGCCTGTGCCCACAATAGGAGCATCAGTCTTCATCAGAGGAACCGCTTGGCGCTGCATGTTCGAACCCATCAGGGCTCGGTTAGCGTCATCGTGTTCTAGGAACGGGATCAATCCAGCCACAATCGATACGAGCTGCTTGGAAGATACGTCCATATGAGTGATTGTAGACGTTTCGATCTCCATCGGCTCGCCCCGTTGGTGGGCCCAGCAAAGGTTTTGATTGAACATGTTAAATTCATCGAGCGGCGTAGATGCCTGAGTGATGAGATAGTCCGACTCTTGATCGGCAGTCATGTACTCGATTTCATCTGTAACAACGCCCTCTTTTACGATCCTGTAAGGAGTCTCAATAAAACCAAACTCATTGATCTTCGCAAAGGTTGACAGCGAAGTGATCAATCCGATATTCGGACCTTCAGGAGTTTCGATCGGGCAAATACGGCCATAATGGGATGGATGAACGTCTCGTACTTCGAATCCCGCTCTTTCCCGGTTCAAGCCGCCAGGCCCAAGGCAAGAAAGTCTTCGTTTATGCGTAAGCTCTGAAATCGGGTTAGTTTGGTCCATAAATTGGGACAACTGCGATCTTCCAAAGAAATCTTTCAGAACGCCTGCCAAACCTTTTGCGGAAACGATCTTACCTGGAGTCATCGTATCTGAAGAGAAATCGAATAGATTCATTCGTTCTTTGATGATCTTTTCCATTCGAGCCAAGCCGATACGGCATTGGTTTTGGATCAATTCGCCGACTGAGCGTACACGGCGGTTGCCCAAATGGTCGATATCGTCCACGTAGGCATTTTCATCGCCGAGTTTCAAACGGATCAGGTATTTCAGCGCTTCTACCACATCTTCTTTGCGCAAAGTTACGACATTCAATTCTTCGTCTGTCGTTCCCAATCCCATTTTGCGATTGAGCTTATAACGGCCTACGCGGCCCAAGTTATACCGTTTCGGATCGAAGAATAGGCGCATGATCGCAGAACGTGCGTTGGAGAGCGTAGGAGGTTCGCCGGGTCGGATTTTTCGATAAAAGTCTTTTAAAGCAGACTCGTATGAATCAGTTGTGTCTTTAGAGAGCATCTTGATGACAGGATGGGTCTCATCAGCCTCTTCGGCTATGCGGACCGCTTGAATCCCTTCGTCAACCATGCGCTTAAGCATAGCGGTAGTGAGTTTTTCGCCCGCTTTACCGAAGACAAGCCCTGTTTGCTCATCGACGACATCTTCAGCGAGGATTTTTCCGACGAGTTTAACAAAGTCTTTTTCTGATTTAATTTTGACTTTGACGGTTTCAAAGAATTCTTCGATGATATCAGCATCCGTTGAATAACCCAGCGTTCTGATGAATGTGGATGCTAAAATTTTCCTGCGCCGCTTCTTACGGTCAATATAAATATAAACTAGATCATTGTTGTCGAATGAAGCTTCTAGCCAGCTTCCGCGGTAAGGAATGATGCGGAATGAATAAAGGATTGTCCCTTTAGCATGCCGTTCTTGTTCGAAGGAAATTCCAGGAGAACGGTGGAGTTGGGATACAATGACCCTTTCCGCCCCGTTGACAATGAATGTCCCTTTGTCGGTCATAATGGGAATCGTTCCCATATAAACCTCTTCCTCCTTGATCCCCGTTTCATCGGTCAGGCGGAATTTAACTTTCAAAGTTACATTATATGTAATTCCCCGCCGAATGCACTCTTCAGGAGAATATTTGGGGACGCCCAAATTATAGGAGAGGAATTCTAGGACAGTTTTCTCATCATAAGACTTAATCGGAAATATCTCATTGAACACTTCCTGTAGTCCTATATTTTCCCGTTCATGCGGGAGAAGATGCGATTGGAGGAATTGATTATACGATTTGATCTGAATCTCGATCAAATTAGGAAGATCAATGATTTCTTCCCGTTCACGAAAACTCACCCTTTTCGGCGGCTTCTTTAGCATGGATATTCGCTCCTATAACATTACGACTAACTTGAAAATAAGCAAGCAGAAGCCATCGAAATGGCTCCTGCTACCAGAATCTTAGCAAATTGTGCAAAGTTTTTCTGCAATTTTTTCTTTACAGTCCCTTCAGGGTAACTTTTCCACCAGCTGTCTGAATTTTCTTTTGAATCTCTTCAGCTTCAGCTTTAGGTGCAGTCGCTTTCAAATCTTTTGGAGCGCCTTCAACCAAATCTTTCGCTTCTTTCAAACCAAGGCCAGTCACTTCGCGTACTGCCTTAATTACAGAGATTTTTTTGTCATCAGGTATTGGTCCTTCAAGAGTTACTTTGAATTCTGTGGACTCGGAAACGGCCGCTGCGGGTGCAGCTGCAGCTGGAGCTGCGGCAGACGCTACTGCTGCTTTTACGCCCCATTTCTGTTCCAGTTTCTCTTTTAATTTTGCCATGTCAAGTACGGAAAGCTGGCTGAGCTTTTCGACGAGTTCATCTAAAATTTGACTCATGGTTTATATCTCCTAAATCTTATCTTTTAAGTTTTTTGTTCAATGACTGAGAGCGGTTCGGCCATCACAGCTTCCAATACAGAAAGCATTTGGGACATCGGCGAGATAAACAGGCCGAGCAGTATAGCTCTCATTTCATCAATTCCAGGCAGTTTGGACAACATTTCCACTTCCGCGCCGGGTACTATTTTTCCTTCAATCTGTCCAAAGAGGACCTCTAAAATCTGGGCATTCTCTTCAGAGAATTTGAACAAGGCTTTTGCAGGCCCCATCGCATCTGGCTGATTTACGAAAACAACGCCGACATGCCCTTTTAGAAGCGATTCATCCAGTTGGATCCCCGCTTGTTCAGCTGCTTTCATCAAGACCCGCTTACGGACAACCTCAAAGAGACTGCCTGATTTTGCTAGCAAATCTCTCAGTTGCCACGAAACATTCGGCTCAAGCTTTTCGTAGCGCGTGATCAAGAGGGATGTAGATCCATCGATCTTCTGTTTAATCTCGTTTAAAAGGAGTTCTTTTTCTGGTCTCATGATCTTCTCCTTTTATGCCAATGACAGTGATTGAATATCAATTTTCAAACCAGGACCCATTGTTGAAGACAGATACAGCGAACGGAAGAAAGACCCTTTTGAGCTGGCTGGCTTCGATCGAGAAATGGTATTGAAATATACATTCATATTCTCAACCAATTGGTCAGATTTGAAAGATATCTTACCAATCGCGTTATTGATGTTTCCGGTTTTATCAACCTTGAATTCGATCTTACCCGCTTTGACTTCTCGAACAGCTTTCGCTACATCGGCAGTCACTGTTCCAGCTTTTGGAGTAGGCATCAGACCGCGAGGTCCTAATACTTTTCCCAGCTTTCCTAGTTCGCGCATCATGTCAGGGGTAGAAATCAACGCTGAAAAGTCAGTCCAGCCACCCTTGATTTTCTCAAGGATATCTTCTGCGCCCGCGTAATCGGCTCCTGCTTCGAGGGCTTCTTTCGCCTTATCGCCTTTAGCAATAACAACGAGGACAACTTTTTGTCCTGTACCGTGGGGAAGAGAAACAGTTCCGCGAACTTGCTGATCAGATTTTTTCGGATCGATACCCACTTTTAGGGCTACGTTCAGCGATTGATCGAATTTCACTTGCGGACATTTTTTGAGGATGTCTACAGCTTCTTCCAACTTATATGTTTTATTTGGATCGACCAACTTGTCGATCTCTTTCATTCTCTTAGATCTACCCATTCTTAGCTGCCCTCCACAATATCAACGCCCATGGAACGAGCTGTTCCCATGACCATCATTTCCGCAGCTTCAGAAGAGACAATTCTCATATCTTCTGCTTTTGCCTTGGCGATTTTCTTTACTTGGGCTTTTGTCAGTTTACCGACCTTATCGCGGTTCGGTACTTTCGATCCAGATTCGATCCCGAGTTCTTTTAAAATCATACGGGATACGGGAGGCTGGCGGGTGATGAACGTAAATGATTTATCCGCATAGACATTAATGACCACAGGAAGCACGTCCCCAGCCTTGTCTTGCGTCTTCGCATTAAATTCCTTACAGAAAGCCATAATATTAATCCCGGCCGATCCTAAAGCAGGACCAATCGGCGGAGCGGGATTCGCTTTCCCTGCAGGAATCTGCAGCTTGATTGTTTTAATGAGTTTTTTTGCCATTTTTCCTCTACTATGAGTACAATCGAGAACCTAGTTCTCTCCTCATTCCTAATTAACCTGCGTTCTCGGAAGAGACCTGTTCTACTTGCCAGAACTCCAGGTCATCAACTCGCGTATCTCGTCCGAAGATCGAGACCATTACGCTGAGTCTTCCTTTTTCGTGGTTGACTTCGGTCACGGTACCGATGAAATTGACAAACACGCCATCTGTAATCTTGACGCGGTCGCCAATGTCCACTTTATGTTTTTGAACGATGCCCTTCTGCCTGTCTTCGAGTTCTTTCATGATGTCATTGACTTCTTTTTCGGTCAGAGGAGCCGGTCTTTCGCCTCCTAGAAAATCAATCACTCCCGGGGTATCTTTAACATACGCCCAAGACTCATCATTCAGGTTCATCTTTACGAGCAGATAGCCAGGCCACATCCGCTTTTCCATGATCTTTTGCTGGCCGCGCTTCACTTCTGAGACATTTTCAGTGGGAATCAAGATCTCTACGATCTCATCCGCCATACCTTTTGTCTGCAGGAACTCTTCGAGCGCCTTTTTAACTTTCTTCTCATGGCTCGACATCACCTGAACGACATACCATTTATGCATAGCAACCTTAAGTTTATCCAAAGATCATCCGAAATAATGAACCAGCCACTTCAAGCGCACCGCGGATTCCAAGATCGACGACATAAATCGCAAATCCGAAAATAAAAGTTGCAATGATGACAGCCTTCGTACAGAAGATCAACTCTTCCTTAGAAGTCCAGGTCACTTTCTTCAACTCATTCTGTACTTCTCGGAAGTACGAGAGTTTTTTCTTCTCTGTTATCGTCGACATAGTTACCTCGATTCCTCAGGCTAACTGCCTATAACATCTAAAGGCGGAGGGATTTCCCCTCGGGGGCGAAGCGCCTCCACTCGGGTCTCCGGTTTCACTTCAAATCCCCACGCGAGCCAATTTTTTGGCTCGCTCCGCACTCGGAGCTATTTTTGCCTCACTCCAAGGAGAATCGAGTGCGGAGGGATTTGAACCCCCGAC
>CAZXVU010000085.1:0-9003 GCA_964644465.1 uncultured bacterium | reverse complement strand
ACAAGTCCCACAAAACCAAACTCCTCGCCAAAGGCGGCAAAGACCGAATCGGTATGGGCGGCAGGGAGCCATTTTCGGCCTGAAAACTCAGACTTATGCCACCCAGTCCCTGTGAGGCCCCCAATGGCGATGGCCGTCTGGGCGGCCTTCTGATGGTAGGTATTGGGATTGAGCCTCTCATATTGATATTCTTTTAAAACAGTCGTAAAAACAGGCCTCAGCTTCTCATGGGACAGAAAGCCTAGAAACATGAGGCTGACGATCAAAAGGGCAAAAATCCCCGTCCCAGTGAGAAAGCGCATGATTACTGTATGGATTCCGCCATAATAGCCCATGACCAGAGCAATGGGGTAAAGGACCAGGGCTGTCCCCAGATCGGGCTGCTTCAAGATCAAAATGAAAGGAATTCCTACGATCAGCCCCATTTGCAAAGCCGTGGAGAGCGATCCGGCCTGGTTCCCCTTCCTTTCTAAGAACCACCCTATGACGATCACAACGATCAATTTGGCTTGTTCAGAGGGCTGGATGCTGGCCATGCCGGGGATTTTATACCATCTGTGGACATTCTGGATGGGATCGGCAAAGAAAAGACCGACTAGCAGCAAAATCGCCGCCATGTAAAGAAATAAACTCCAATCGCGCAATTTCCGATAGTCGAACGCGGAACAGAGAAAGAAAACGGCCCATCCCAGGCAAAACCATCTGAGCTGTACTTTGACTAAAGGAGTCCAAAAGGCGGGAGCCTCCCATTCGCCAGCTTCTCCAGTCATGGAAGAGATGACGAGCAAGCTCACAATCATCAAGCAAATGATGATAGGAAGAATCCGAAAATCGATCCGCGGCAGTACTCGATGATCCCACATACATAATGGATTCTATTCCCCTGATTCTTTACAATGCAACCATGATTGAGATCATAAATATTCACCTCGATAAGATCGATTCTACGAACACGTACGCAAAAAAAAACAGCCACACATTTGCAGCCGATAAAATCACCTGCATCTCTGCTGAAGAACAGACAGCCGGCAGAGGACGCTTTCAACGAAACTGGGTTTCTCCACGCGGTGTCAATCTCTACGCTACATTCTATTTCCAACTGCCCGTCAATTCCCTCCATTTAATCAGCCTGGGGCAAGTGATGACGTGCAGTTTTGCTGCAGTTTTATTGCAGGAAGGGCTCCATCCAAAAATCAAATGGCCAAATGACATATTGCTAAACGGCAAAAAAATTTCCGGAATTCTTTGCGAAACCACATTCCATGAACGGTTCGTCGAAATCTATTTAGGGATTGGGATCAATGTGAATATGGACGCAGAAACAGCTGCCAAGATCGATAAGCCGGCCTCTTCTTTGAAAATCGAAACGGGAAAAACTTGGGACAAAGAAGCCTTGTTGAAAAAACTGGAAAAACAATTTCTCGTCGATTTGCAAAAATTCAAGAAAGAAGGCTTTACGCCGTTCCATAGCAAGTTTGAAAACTTGCTCGCCTATAAAGGGCAAACTGTCCGCTGCTTTGATGGGAAGAAAGAATGGACGGGGATCTGCCACTCCCTAACGAATGATGGGCAGCTCAACCTTTATCTGCCCGACAAGACAATGCATGCCGTCTTATCGGGAGATATTAAGCCATAATCTTAGACAACCGTTCTTTTGCCTGGCGGCTTCTCATAAATTCGCTAAACGCTGTCAGGTTATCCCCGATTTCCATACATCGCGCCGCTTGCAGCCAAAGAGCAGAAGGTTCAGTCCCTTCCATGACATCTCCTAAGACTACGTCATGAATTTTTACTTTATTTTGAAAGGCTTTCGGGGCTGTTTCATTATACATGGCTTCGAGTTCTGGACTTAAATCATCTGTCAGAGAATCGGTCAGACTCTTGCTGCTTAAAGGAATGGAGAGCATGACTAAACTAGGCGTTAAGATATTCAATGCCCCAGCCATCTGCGCCAAAGTCCCATAAATCATCATTTCTATCTCTTCAGGAGTTCTTGCACCGCGCCATTCCAACCAAAGACCATCAATTTCCGCTTCGCGCTTCAAGTCGATCTCTTTCTTTTCCTGAATCAATGGAGCGAGTGCAGCGTCATATCTGGCTCTAGCGGCTTCTAATTTAGCTCTAGCGGCGATTACTATAGCGTCGTCAGGTATATCTCTAGCCTCTAATTTATGTACGAGGGCATAAGCTTTTTCGATATCTTTTGCGAAAGGGGCTCCCACTTGATCTCTTCGAATGATCCATTCGGCCTGTACTTCGGTGTCACGCCGCATGATCTCATTTTTTCTATCAATGATGGCGTGGAGCTCTTGAGGCAGTGTTCCAATAAATGTACTCAATCCAACAAGAACATCTTTTAAGGAAGGTACTAACCATGGATGATCTTTGACGATCTTCTGATTCTTTTCCTTTTCCATTTCATTGATAAATTCAAGAATCTTTCCACGCCATGCAATGTAGCTTTCAAAGAGTTTGGTAAACTGCATGATGCGGGTGTTTTCTTTGTCCCATTTGTAATCTTTTGATAAGCCCGCCTCTAAGTAAGGGAGCATTTTGGTGGATCGATATTGAGGTTCCAGTTCCGATCTCATGGTGCCAAACACATCCCAGGCTTCCAAGAATAGAGGATCATCCGCATAACTGCCTGGCAATACAGACAATTCGCTATGCATCAACGCATCGAAATATTCTCCAATATTTTGGAATTCGGCCTGTGGAAACTCGGCTAAACGTCCTGAAAGAATCAGCTGGGCCATGCTGCGCATTGTTAATATGGCTTCTAATCGATCTGGACCCGCAGTTGCTACTCGGTCGTCGGACCAGCCTTTATGGAGAAGGCCACGCTTCCAATTTTTAAACCCTTTAAAATGTTGGATTTCTTCTTTATTTCTTCGCTTATACATTCCAGGAGATATTTCTTCCCTTCTCGATCTTTGCAATAAATCACGGCTATCATGTGTATCGAAAACTTCTCTCGAATCTTCAAAGCAGATCTCGATATCTCCATCAGGATCAACGGAAAAAACACCCGCTTCGTATTTCAAGTAGACAGATTCGTTCGGCATCATTCGATCGAGAGGTTTGGCTTCTTCCAGAAACTTCAATAGAGCGGCGGAAGCTTGCTGAGATGTTATTTGAGCTCGTTTAATAGGATCTCTCACTTCAGCTAATCGAACGATGATCCATTTCCCTAAAGGATTTCCTTTATTGTCTTTGAGAAGAGGTTCACCAATAGGAATAATATGATAATCTTTCAATGGAGCATACAAACCGACTTCAGAAATAGGGTCAGGCTCCCGACTGTACTCCTGCATTTCATGGATAAATGGGATCAAAGGGGCCTGCAGTGCTTTTAATCGGGCCCGTTCAGCGACTAATTCCTGATGATTTGGCTCACTGCCATCGCCAATTTGTAGATTAAGGGCTTTTATTTGATTTTCAAGTTCTTCGCAGGGTTCAGAAAACTGTAGACGAAATTCTGTCACTGCGTCCACATCTCGATCAATATAATATCGCGTGTAAACAGAGAGCATTCTCATATCAGAGCTATTCGGATTGAGATATTTCAAATCGACAGCGTAGGAAGGTGTATTTGGAAATCTTTCTAGATCTTGAATGATATCCAAAATCTGCGGTCCAACATCTTTTCTCTTTTCAATACTATTTTCAACAATCTCAGAAAGGGGCTTGCCAAGTCCAATTGCCTTTTTTTGGAGCTCTTTGATGACTGTTTGATCTTTTTTAGAGAGCTTGGCTATAAAATCTTCCCTTTGATCTTTAGGAATCGCTGTAAACAGCGTTAAAAGCTGAATCTCTGAATCGACTTTTTGATTGAGATAGCGATAATATCCATCGATTTTTTTCAATCGCGACAGTTCTCTTTCAAAAGCAACTTGAGCGGTGATCGCTTTTTTGAGAAGCAGTTTATTGGGCAAGCCTCGGTGGGCCGCTTCCATGGAATCCATTGATAAAATCTGTTCCCAGTCGCTTCCGATCTGCAGTCCCAGTCTTTGTCTTTCCAAAACATTTTTGATTTTATCAAATACTTCCGCTTCTGGAACGAGTACTCCATTGGCATATAGAGAAAAATATTTTCTAACGACGGTCTCAATTTCTTGTTCGGTATTCAGATCTGACTTGCATGTTTCGTCCACTTGCGACCAAAAATCTTTGGCTCTTTCCATTTGCCCTACAATTTCTCCGAGAAGGGCTATCCGAGCATCTATCGGCAAACTGCCTGCTGCTTGCAAGCGGCTCCAAAGGACCGGATCGGCTTTCACCATTGGAGTGCTCATTGCGCTCAATCCTTCATCTGCCATTTTAAAAAAGCCTTCGGGACTCATGCAAACTTGTACAATACATTCTCTTCTTTGGATCTCATCTAAAGGCAACTGATTCGATTTCAGGAGGAAGGTTCTCACTCGGTCTAAAGTATCCGCTCCAATTTCCTGTTCGCTTTTTGACAATTTGAGCCGTTTTTCCGCATCTTCGAACATCTCGTCACTGATGAGATACTCTGTATGAAAACCACAAAGATCTTTTCGAACTGCATCAGCTCCATATTCTGCATTTAGCCGCGCGATTCTCCGATCTTGCACTTCAAATCGGGTGTGAGTATTAAAAACTTGTGCAATCAAAGCATCTCTTCGGCGATCGGTTAAAAGATGGCCAGGAGGGACGTTAGCTGCAATCAGATCGAATGCTCTTGGCTGAACGAGATGGCGGTTTGATTCAAAAAACTGTGTTTGTTCCTCGCGCCTTTGCTGAAGCTGATAAAGGACGATCGCTTTCGTCGATTCGGTCCATAAAGTAGCCCGTCTTTCATCAGGAATGAGCTCATCGATGATTTCATCGCCGAATTCTTTTTTTAAGGCTGCAATGAATTTATCTTGTAGATCCATCAGGACTTTGTTCGAATACCGTGTCTGAGCCAGCTCGAAAAGCTTTTGCAAAGATTTTCGGCTCATGATTTTTGTTTGAATATCTGCAGGGACGATCGCATCGATCAATGCATCGCCAAATGTCTCTCTCATGATTCCAACAAATTCTTGCTGGTTCTGTATTAACTCTTGCTGGCGGGCTGCGACTAACTGGATACGATGTTCCAGTTGAGACTGTTCGATCGGCTCCCAAATATGATTATTGACGTCAGTAGTGATCACTCGGTTGACAGCTCTTTCCCCATAAATCAATCTCCAATAAGAAATCGTTTTATTTTGGTTCTGTTCGGGAGTTAAGGCTTCATCGGGGACTTCTTCAACTAAATAGTCAGGGAAAAGTGGGGGGTCTAGGTCTCTAGGAGATGTTATTTGGACTCCATCAGCTAATGGTTCGTCTTCCGAGGTATCCACTATAAGATGCGTTACAGCCTTATCTTTAAGAGGGGTTCGGGGGGAGGAAGTTCTCGATCCTTGCGATTCTGGGGTGGGGAGACTGAC
The DNA here is from genome assembly GCA_964644465.1 of uncultured bacterium. Taxonomy (GTDB): domain Bacteria; phylum Chlamydiota; class Chlamydiia; order Chlamydiales; family SM23-39; genus CAZXVU01. The sequence continues at coordinate 3,565 of CAZXVU010000085.1, read as the reverse complement.
AGAGGTTTCTGGAGAGGGAGTATCTGCAATTGAGGGATTTGCACCTGTTGATCCCGGAACAACACCATTTACATTAGTTAATGAAGTCATAGTTACGTTCTTTTATTATATTTATTAATAATGAAAATATTATATCACAGTTAATTATAGATTTAAACGCTAATGAATTAATATAAATATACTAAAAATTAGAGTTGAGGGGTGACGAAAAGGCTCGGATGGACCCGGGCTCTAAGAATTTTTTGAATCGCTGATAAAGTGGACCCTGTCGATGAATGGCACGTGGTACAGGACCCCTCATAAGAAATAAGGACTTCTCGGCCCTCGTTGAGGCCAAGGACTTTAACACCCCCAGCATCCAGCTCGATATAGGGACGAATTTCTTTATCGATCACTTCTTCTATTATCTTAATTTTTTGTTGATGGGCGAACCCTTCCCAGCCAGGTATCCCGCCTGGGATTTCCCCAAAATCGGCCTCGATGGGGGTAGTCTCGTATTGCTCTGTGTAAGGAATATCTAGACACTGATGGGCCGCTGAATCGATCGCTGAGAGGACCTGGTTGAGGAAGCTATGGCATTCTTTGGGGAAGGCCGGTATCTCTTTCCGGTCCCTTACATGCTGGTCCAATAGATCGGCCGTAATACGGGATGCCTGATGATAGTTTTTCCGAAGGACTAACTCGCTGGCGACTTCTGCTACAGCGATCAGACCGATCGGGCCAAAGGCTTGGAATTTCGCATCGGCAATGATGCCGTCCGATTCGTCGACTAACCAATAAAGAGAGACTTTCCCCTCTCGGCCGACGACGCGGCGCATATTCTTTTCCTCGGCTTCTTTTTCCGTAAAAAATCCGATATAGCGGAGACGGTCGATTTTTTCGCGTAGCTTCTTGCTGAAAAGCTCCCAATAAAAAGGCTGAATCAGTTGTAGCAGAGCCATTAGAAAAGATCCTTGGATGACAATTGGAGCTGATGCACGGCTTCAGCGATGATGGCAGCGGCGCGGATCACTTCTATCTCTGTGGTCATGCGGCTGAGGGCAAAACTCAACGCCCGCTCGGAGTCTTGCTCTGGAACTCCAGATGCAATCAATATCCGGCTTAAATGTTGGCAATAGGGACCGCCAATGGCAGCAAAAACGCCTTTCCGGTTGAGAAGATAAAGAAGGGCTTCTTGATGGACCCCGGGGAAAACAATAGCCGATGTATTTGGCAGTCTTGATGAGTCATTAAAAAGGATTTTCGCTTCTGGAATCAGGCGCTGAAGCTCGCTTTCAAAATGATCGCGCAAACGGGCGGTCTCAAGGCTCATCGCATCTAAATAGAGAGCCGATTGCTGTACTGCTGCGCTTAAAGCCATGAATGAAGGAACATCAAACGCCCCTCCTCGAAAGCCTCCCTGTTCACTCCCCCCTAAAATCAGCGGGGAAAGAGGAACTCCTTTTTTTGCAAAAAGGCCGCCAGAACTTTTCAAAGCATGGATCCGGTCTCCTGAAAACGTGCAATAATCGACGCCTAGTCCTGCAAAAGAAAAAAACATTTTCCCGAGCGCATAGTTTGCGTCGATATGAAGCAGGACATTTTTTTCTTTGGCAATGCGCGCGATCTCTTCAATCGGCTGGATCACTCCGGTCAAACCATGAGCCTGCGTCACAGAAATCAGGGCCGTGCGGGGATTGATGAGCTGAGCGAGTTTTTCTACATCGATTTCTCCTCGGGAGTTCACAGGTGCAATTTTGACATAGCATCCCAATTCTTCCAGCCGCTTGAACATCTGCATTGTAGGAGCATCTTCAATATTTGAAGTGATGAAATGGCATTTCCCTTCTTTGCGGGACATTTCTAAAAAAGCAGACCAGAGCACTTGATTGACTGCTTCTGCTCCAGATGAGGTAAAAACGAATGTATCTTTCAGGTCGGCCCCGAGAAAATCATAGATCATTTGATAGCGGGTATCTAAAGAGGCGATGAGTTCCTGGCCCATTCGATGAGGCGCGAAGGAAGCTCCCCAATGTTCTGTGAGATAAGGCATCATCCGCTCAATAGCGGCTGTGCACGGGCGCGTAGCTGAATGATGATCGAGATAGATCATTCTTTATTCCATAGTCCTTTTTGATATGAGTAGATCAAAGGCTCGCCTGTGGGCAGTTCCAATTCGACCACTTCATCTTTTGTCAATTTATCCAAGTCCATGATGATCGAGCGGAGAGAATTCCCATGCGCAGAGATAAAAACGTTTTTCCCTTTTTCTAAGCAAGGAACGATCTCGCTTCTGAAATAAGGAAGGGTCCGCGCGGCGGTCATTTCTAAACTTTCTCCATCGGGGGGAGCGACATCGAAGCTGCGGCGCCAAATATGAACTTGCTGTTCGCCATATTTTTTGGCTGTCTCTGCCTTGTTGAGACCTTGTAATTTCCCATACATTCTTTCATTGAGCTGCCAAGCCATATACACAGGGATGATCCCTTTTTTCGTCTCTTCGCTATAAATCTGGCCCCAAGCATCCAACTTTCCCTCTCCAGGATGCTGGAAGATGGGCACCTTGCCGCTAAAATGATGCAGCAAAGCCAAAACAACGGTCATTTGCGCCCTGACCAAGGTGGAAGTATAGATCACATCGATAGGGACATTTTTGATTTTTTTCCCACCCTCGATCGACTCCTGGATCCCCTCTTCGCTGAGAGGGATATCGACCCATCCTGTGAAAAGATTTTTTTTATTCCAGATCGACTGTCCATGACGCATCAAGATCAGTTTTGGGGCCATAGGGTTTCCTTTTTATAAATAGATTAACACATGGAGGAAAAACGGACGATTGGATTATACTGTTCAGCCTATGGAAAAGAAAAGATTGAGCAAAGCCCTTGCTGCAGCCGGCATTGCATCCCGCCGCGCGAGCGAGGAATTGATATTTGCAGGGCGCGTCCAGGTCAATGGCGAAACCACCAAAGTCCCCCAAACCTTAGTGAATTGGGAAATGGACCGGATTTCGGTCGATGGGGAGCAAGTTTCTGGCGAACAGAAAAAAATTTACTATATGCTCAATAAGCCCGACGGGTTTATCTGCACCAACATCCGTCCCGGCAAAAAGAAAATCGTCCTCGATCTTTTCCCCGAAGTCCCTGAGCGCCTATTCACCGTAGGACGCCTCGATAAAGAGACAACTGGCCTACTCCTGGTCACTAATGACGGACATTTTGCCAATAAAGTGATTCATCCTTCTTCCAACGTCATCAAAGAATACATTGTCAAAACCTTTCAAGAGATCGACCTCGAGCATCTTCAAACTCTCATGGAAGGCGCCCGCGTCGATGATAAATGGGTTCGTCCTGTTTCTGTGGCAAAAATACGCCGCGGGACTTTCCGGATCTGTGTGAAAGAAGGGAAGAAGCACGAAGTGAGAATCATTGCTGAGCGCGCGGGTTTAAAAATCACTGAATTGAACCGCATCCGCATCGGCTCTCTTGTGCTTGGACCGCTTCCTCTTGGCGAATTCCGCACACTCACCGATCGCGACAAATCCCTCATCTTCGAACAATAAAATTCCTATAAAAATATCAGGATT
>CAZXVU010000084.1:0-9167 GCA_964644465.1 uncultured bacterium | reverse complement strand
ATTGTGGATGCAGGAGAAATTCACCGCTTCGTGGAAATCGCCTTGCGATGTAGCTCCATCGCCGGCTGAGACATAAGTTACCTCAGCAGCGCCGCGGAGCTGAGACGATTTGGCCATCCCAACAGCTTGCAGAAACTGAGATCCAACGCAGCTTGATTGCGCGGGAATCCGTAAATTTCTTTGTGAAAAATGTTCAGGCATCATCCGGCCGCCGGAATGATTCGGAATTTCGCGGGCTAAAAAGGCTGCGAGAAGATCTTCGATCGAACAGCCAAGGCCAATGGCAAAAGCGCGGTCGCGGTAATAGGGAAACGCCCAATCGGTGCCAGGGATCAGCGAGAGCGCGGAAATCGCACCGATCATCTCATGTCCTGATACAGCAAGATGGAATGTCGCGCCTTTATTTTGGCGGACAAGCTTTCCCATCTTATCGTCCATAAAACGGGTGAGATGCATCGCTTCCAAAGTTTTCAGCGCATGGTCTCTATTATTTTCGGGTTGGAGAGAATATCCGATTAGATCTTCGAGGAGCGATTTCTCATTCTTTTTTACTAGATGAATTCCCATAGCCTTAAAAATTTCACTTTCCAGGGATAGTATAGCAAAAGAGGGGCTTGGAATCGACGGGAATTTTGCAGTTCTGTTCAAAGAAAGAATAACAGGATATGCAAGATCAGGCAGGATAAGCAAGATGAAAAAAATAGATTATCCTGCATATCCTGCCGCGAGCATTGCGAGCGATATCCTGCCCCGGGGCCCCGGAATAACGTTTCGTTATTTTGGGGTGGGAAATCCTGTTAATTTGTATTTAAGAAGATCTATACACGGAAAGGGCGGCGGAGGCTTGCATCACCGGCATCACTTCTATGGTATTGATATTCACATGAGGAGGAAGTGCATGGCAGTAGTAAATCAGCTCTGCGATATCGCTTGCCAAAAGAGGCTCTGTGTTTGAATAGACTTGATGGGCGGCCCCTGCATCGCCGCGTAATCGGACAAAAGAAAATTCGCTCCCCGAGACCAGGCCTGGCTCGACGCAGCTCACGCGGATTTTTTTCCCTAAAAGATCAGCCCTAAGATTCAAAGAAAATTGATGGAGGAATGCCTTCGTAGCCCCATAAACATTGCCTCCAGGATAAGGATAGGTACCCGCGATAGAGCCTAGATTTATGATATGGCCTGCATTCCGTTCGACCATTTTTGGCAGAACAGCGCGGGTGCAGTACAAGACGCCATTGATGTTTGTAGCGACGCATTGCTCCCATTCCTCGACGTTTGAAGTGTTGGCAGGCTCCACCCCGAAAGCAACTCCTGCATTATTCACAAGCACATGAATGGGGCCTACCGTTTCTTCAACTTTGGCCATCGTTTCAAAGACAGTTTCTTTGTCGGTCACATCCAATTCAAAAATCGAGACATCCCCTTTCAATTCTTTCTGCAGCTCTTTCAATTTGTCTAAACGCCTGGCGAATAAAACAAGGGGGAATCCTTCTTTCGCAAAACGGCGCGCCGTCTCAGCTCCAATGCCGGAAGAGGCTCCTGTAATCGCAATGAGAGATTTTTTGTGCATATCTCGTTTCTATCATGTGAAAATATTTCTTTAAATATTAAAAAAATCTTCATATTCTCCTACCCTTTTTATGAAGAGGGGATTTTATGTCTTGGGGAGTTCTAGATCTTTTGAGTAATGGGCAATTGGCCCAATATGTTCCTGCACTTTTTAATCGTGCTGTAAGAAGCGTCAACGATCGTTTCAGAGGCTATAGTCCTTTGACCCTCATGGCAACTACAGCCCTTGCCATTGCAACAATCATCAAACTCCGGCAAAAGACTCCGAAACTATCTGATTGGGCCCTCAAAATTCCGCAGATCCGAAAAAAATATGTAGAGGAAATGCGGCAAAGGCGTGAAGAGTTCCAGAGAAAGATGATCGAGAAATGGAAAGTGTTCGGTCCACCCATTCGGGAAATTCCCAACCATGGAATGGATCTCCAATCTTTAAAAAATCTCGTTCTTGGTTATACCCAAAAGACGATGGATGCATTGAAGGGAGCCCATTTTTCAGGGACTATCTATTCTAAAAGCCTCGACGCCGAAACGGCAATTCCTCCTTCCGCTGAAGTAATTGCAGTTCAAAAGATCGATAATTTGGGACAACTTGCTCAACAGTTGGAAGAAATTTTCACATTTTCTTTCCGCCGGTCTTATCTTTGGAATTCTCTCCATTTAGATGAATTTACCATTGGTTCTTTTTTGGAATATCAAGTTGTGCAGATGGTCGCAAAAAGTTTTGGAGGGAAAAGCGATGAAGTGATGGGCTTCGTCACCTCAGGCGGTTCCGAGAGCTTGATGACCGCGGCCTTAGCCTACAGGAATTGGGGCCGCTGCGTAAAAGGGCACGGTCTCGGAGAAAGCGTGATTATTGCTCCTAGATCGATCCATGCAGCTCTTCTCAAGGCAGAGCTAGCCTACGATGTGAAAGTCGTACTTGTCGACACCCACGAAAACGGCCAAATGGATACGATGGAATTGCTCGACGCGATCTCCGATCATGGAGATAAGGTAGTGGCTATTTTCGCCTCCGCCCCTTCTTATCCAAAAGGGAAAATCGATCCTATTCGCGAGATCGGACATATCGCATTGAAAAAGAAAATCGGTTTCCACGTCGATTGCTGTCTTGGCGCTTTTGAGATCAATTGCCTGCCCGGCTACGATGCACAATTTTTGGCCATGCAAGGAGTCACTAGTGTATCTGCAGATACACATAAAAATGGATGGGCTCCTAAAGGCTCTTCCGTTGTTGTTGCAAAAGATCTGTTTGGTGAAAATCCGATTTTTTATTCCACATTTTCTCTCCCCGATTGGGAGGGAGGGATTTATGGTACTTTAAAGAATGCAGGCAGCCAGTCGTGCGTCCCCGCTTTGCATGCATTCCTCGCCATGTTGGCAATTGGTAAAAGCGGGTATCGGAAAATTGCAGAAGCGATCCGTTATACAACTCTTGGACTGGCACAAAAAATACGGGGCTGTAATGGCCTCAAGCTCTTAGGAGATCCCGACCTCAATGTCGTTGCCTTCCAAGTGGACCGGGAAAAACTCAACTTGGATGAAGGAGCGTCGTATGAATTCGCCCATCAAATGCATCTCCGTAAATTCACTCTCAATACATTGCGCGGCGATGCAGTCCATTTTTGCGTGACAGGCCGTTTCGCTGGCGATCCGGATGCTCTGGCAAGATTTGAAGACGCAGCCAAAGAGAGTCTTGAAGTGGTGAGAAAAATGAATGAGGAGCTAAGAGCACAGGGGAAAAAATTTGCAGGAGATGCAGGAGTCTATTGCGCGTTAGAATCGGCGATGGCCCCTGTTTACGCAAAACTGAGCCTTTTGAAATATTTTGAAAATTTCATTCTTGGAAAAAGAGGAGCTATTGACGCTGTAAAACAGTATTTCTTAGCTATGAGCAACCCGTATTACAGATCGCGCTAGAGTATACACCTGGCAATGCATTACTTATCTTTTTTCGTCTTGATCACAGTGACTTTCTTGATCGCAAAACGGCGCCGTTTTTGACCGATGAATTCATCAGCGCGCTCTTCTTTGCGGGGTCTGCCCCGTTTCTTCGGCAAGATACCGCCGATGGCAGATTCCATCTTCGGAGATTTTTCTTCTTGGATCTGCTCGACTGCCTTAGCCTCTAATTTCGGCTTATGCAGGAAAGGCTGGAACGGCTTTTTAATTTTATCGCCGCCGAACATCTTTTCCGCGCCGGAAAGGCGGTTGGACAAATGGCGGAGAGATTCCAAACGGGCAGATAAAGCTTCCAGTTTTTCGTCGACGCGAAGTCTTGGGCTGCCGCGGAGGGAAGCCAAGAGATGCTCTTCGGTCTCAAATTTGGAGGAGAAGGTAACGGATGACGCCGAGGTAATATCGGGGATGTACAGGAAAAGGCGGCATGCTGCTGGCACTTGAGTGTAGATGTCCGTAGTGAGCTGCGGTTCCATTTCCACTTTGGCCACTTGTTTCGGCGGGCGCCCTCTTTTGGGGCGGGGATTCAGCGCTTCGCTGGAATAATATGTTTTTGCTTTGGCGGAGAGGATTTCCCGAGATTGGCCGATATCTTTTGGAACTTTCACTTCAAATAGGGAGCGCTTCAGTTTTTCGACGGCGCTCTTCGGCAGGTCCAAATCTTCTTCAAAAACAAATTGAATATTGTATTGGCGGAGCCACTCGATGATCCGGATGCGGGAACGTTCCTGATAATAGAGCTGCCATTTTTCCAGCTCGGTAAGATGGTCGTAGATAAATTCAAGAAAGTTTTCACGGGCTTCTTTGGCCGAGATGAGGTCGAGGAGCTTTTCTTTAGTGTCGATATCGTAAACTTTTTCGTGGACAAACCCTTCCATGAATTTTTTGACCTCATAAAAGGTCATTTTAGGGAGAAGGCAATAGCGGTCTGGGTTATCGATCAGCTCTTTTTCAAGGGTCTCCAGCTCCTCAATTCCTTTATCTAGGTCAGCATAAACAAGGAAACCCTCTACCTTGTCGAGGTAGAAATCCCGTTCATCGTCCGACTTGGCGAAGGCGTCCATAAGCCGATGGTAGCGTAAAATCAGGGGGTTTTTTGCTTGAGGATACTTCATGCGAGAGCCTTATAATCTTTGCTTTACAGATGATAACATAGGCAAAAGAACCAATTCAAGGGGAAATCCTCCTTTTTCAGAGAAAAGAGAGATTCCTTTAAGCTTTGACTTTTAGGGGGGAACGAACATATATTCGATAATTCTTTTAGAGGATTTTATGTTGGACATTAAAGAATTACGCAAAGACCCTAAGACCTTTGAAATTAAGCTGAAAAACAAGGTTCCCGAAGCAAACATCTCCCATGTGATGGAGCTGGATGAAAGAATCCGCGCTCTAAAAACTGAGGTGGAAGAGCTGAAGTCAAAGAGGAACAACTCCTCCAAGGAGATCGGGCTCAAGAAACAAAAAGGGGAAGACGTCTCCCCCTATATGAGAGACTTGAGCACATTGAGCGATACCATCGCTGTCCGGGACCAGGAAGTCTCCAAAATTGAAGAAGAGCTTAAATATGCTCTTTCCGTTCTTCCAAATTTGCCGATGGACGATATCCCCATCTCACCCAGTCCGAAAGATAATGTATGCGTCAAAGAATGGGGCGAAAGAAGAACGTTTTCCTTCCCCTTTAAAAATCACGTTGAATTGAACGAAAAGCTCCACCTTTTTGATTTTGCCCGTGCTGCAAAAATCTCCGGTTCCGGATGGCCCCTCTATAAGGGCCTGGGCGCGCGGCTCGAATGGGCTCTTTTGAATTATATGCTCGATATCCATCGCAAGAATGGATTCATTCAAGTGATGCCTCCTCTATTGGTTCGCCCGGAAATCATGTACGGTTCTGGACAGCTTCCTAAATTCGAAGGACAGCAATTCAAAATCAGCGATGAAGATTACCGCCTATTCCTCATCCCCACTTCTGAAGTTCCTCTCAATGGAATGCACTCCGATGAAATCTTCGAGGAAGAGCAGCTCCCCTTGAAATACACGGCTTACACCCCCTGTTTCCGCCGCGAGGCGGGCGCAGCAGGCTCTCAAGAAAGAGGGCTGATCCGGATGCATCAATTCAACAAAGTGGAGCTCTTCTGCTTTGCGAAGCCTGAAGATAGCTCACGCGTTTATGAAGAGATGCTTGCCTCTGCTGAGGAAGTATTGCAAGGCCTTGAAATGCATTACAGGAACATGCTCCTCACAACAGGAGATATGTCATTTGCCGCCGCGAAAACGATCGATATCGAAGTATGGCTGCCCGGCCAAAACCGCTATTACGAAGTCTCCTCCGTCTCCAACTGCACCGATTTCCAAGCGAGAAGATCCCAGATCCGGTACCGGCATAAAAACGAAAAGCCTCAATTCGTCCATACGCTCAATGGATCTGGCGTAGCAACATCTCGCTTGATGGTCGCCCTTTTAGAAAATAATCAGCAGGAAGATGGTTCCATCCTTGTGCCAAAAGTCCTCCACAAGTATTTAGAAGAAGAGATTGTGCGCATCAAACCGAAGTAAGGCTTTCAGATGCAAATTTTGGAAAATTTTGTCCGTTTTCTCGACCGTTCTCCCACGGCGTATCATGCCGCGCGGGAAATCGCAAACCGTCTGGCTGAGGCTGATTTCTCTCCACTCACTGAGCAGGAGCGTTGGAAGCTTGAGCTCGGGAAGGGATATTTCGTCATGCGGGAAGATGGGCTCATCGCAGCCTTCCGAGTGCCAAAAAAAAATCCAGATTCAGCGGTTATTCTCGCGAGCCATCTCGATAGCCCGGCTTTGAAAATCAAGCCGCAGCCCGAGCTTTCTTCTCACGGAATTGGACAATTCGGAACGGAAGTGTATGGAGGGCCGCTCCTTCATTCCTGGCTCGACCGGGACCTTGCCATCGCTGGACGCATCACTATCCTCACTGATCACGGCCATTGCCAATCGCAAATCGTCTATCTCGACGACAATCCTGTCATCATTCCCCAATTGGCCATCCATCTAGACCGCTCCATCAACGAAAAAGGGATCCTCGTCAATAAGCAGGATCATCTGAAAGCGATTTATAGCCTCCGCTCGAAAGAACAAAACCTGGAAGATTGGCTCCGCAAACATCACCATTTCGACAAACTTTTGGGCTTTGATCTATTCCTTGTGCCAACAGATAAAGCCGCATTTCTGGGTTTTGAAGATGAACTGATCGCCTCCTATCGTTTGGACAATCTGACCTCAGCCTATGCTTGCCTCCATGGTTTGGTCAATTCTTCTCCGCAATCCGATACTCTCCAAATGGCGATTTTCTGGGATCATGAAGAGATCGGCTCAACAAGCTACGTTGGGGCAAACTCCTTCTTTGCGAGCCAAATCTTGAAGCGGATCTGCACACAGTTTAAAATCGACCGCGAAGATTACTACCGGTTGAAAAGCCGATCGATTTGCATTTCAGGCGATTTAGCCCATGGCTTCCATCCTAATTACGCCGACAAATACGATCCCCAAAACGCCCCTTATCTCGGAAAAGGCGTGATCTTGAAATTCAATGCCGGTCAAAAATATGCGACCAGCAGCGCAAGCAGCGCACCGATTGTCCGCTTGGCAGAAAAACATAAAATCCCATTGCAGAAATACGCATCGCGATCTGATATTTCCTCTGGGAGCACTGTAGGATCGTTCATGGCTGCAAATCTCAGCATCCCCACTGTCGATCTGGGCATTCCTGGATGGGCCATGCACTCCACTCGCGAAGTCATAGCGGCGCAAGATCAACTCTCTTTTTGCAATCTCATGCAAGCTGCACTCCAAGAACGTTTGATCCACGTGGAAGAATGATGAAACAAGAAATTCCACAACATTTTAAAGGAAAAGAAGCTCTTGAGCACGTCATTGAAGCGCGTCTCAAAGGAAGAGCCGCTTCTTCTGAAATCCATGGCACCGAATTGCCTGGCCATTACAGCGCTGCCGCCGACGCTGCCAAAGAAACCGCATTTCTCCTCCTCGTTTTTTGGACGATTTTCACAGAAATTCGTTTTCCTCAGGCACAAATCCAATGGATTTTGGTCGTTTTTACAACGGGTTTCGTCGTTTGGAAAGTGGGCCGAAGCGCGATTTTAGGATGGTCCCGCCTCGAGCGCCTTCACAGAGTGATCGAAGAAGAGCGGTGGGAAATCCAACACCATCGCCCCCAAGAAAAAGAAGAGCTCAGAGCCCTTTATGCGGCGAAAGGATTTTCAGGAAAACTCTTGGATGAAGCGATCGAGGTATTAATGGCCGACGACAATCGCCTCTTACAGGTCATGCTGCAAGAAGAACTAGGTCTCGGACTTGAAACTTTTGAACATCCCCTCAAGCAAGCCGCCGGAGCTTTTATTGGGGTCGTCGGTTCTGCTCTGATTGTCTCTTTCGGACTCTTTTTTCTCCCCTTTTGGGGCGCTGGCGTTTGCGCAGCCCTCATCATTGCACTTTCAGCAGGAACTACTGCCCAACTTCAGAAAAACCGCCCTCTTCCAGCCATTATCTGGAATCTTGCAGTCGCCGCTTTGGCTGCAGGAGTCGCATACTTTGTCGGACAAATAGCGTTCCCTAGATGAAAACCGAGCCGTATCTCTTCGATGAATTTTTCGCCTCAGGCCAAGAAGAGAGCATTAGCCCTTTTATCACTCCTGAATCCCGGAAATGGGGCAAGAATCTCTCTTTAAGAAGCGCTGGCAGCGCAGCTTTTCTTCTTGCGCTGGCTTTCAGTTTTTCATTCGTCAACCAGCCCCTTTCTTATCTTTGCCTATCCCTCGTCTACTTTTTATCTGGCATCCCTGCGCTCATCGCCTCCATCAACGATTTAAAAAATCTCGAAATTAACATCGACGTCCTTATGACTCTGGCCGCTTTCGTCGCTGTATCGATCAATAGCGGCCTCGAAGGAGCCCTTCTTCTTGTTCTTTTTGAGCTGTCTCATGGAATGGAAGATGCCGTTTCCAAAAAAGCCCTCAGCGCGCTTCATAACTTGAACAATCTTGCCCCTAAGTTTGCCCATATTGTCGCTGCAGATGGCATTCTTTATGAAAAATCTGTCCGAGAAATTGCCATTGGAGAAAAAGTCCTCGTGAAGAATGGGGAAATCGTCCCTCTCGACGGAAAAGTGCTCGACGGAACTTCCTCGGTCAATCTCGTCCACCTGACGGGCGAAAGCGTTCCTGTTCCCAAAACCATTGGGGATCCCATTCCTGCTGGAGCGCGGAATCTCGAATCCGCCCTCGTCATCGAAGTCAACCGGACAAGTTCCGATTCAACCCTGGCCCGCATCATCCAGCTCATCACGCAAGCACAAGAAGCCAAACCGCGGCTGCAGCGCTGGCTGGACCGTTTTGGCAAACACTATGCAACGACAATCATTTTTCTCACCTTTGCCTTCGCCATCCTTCTTCCTCTCCTCTTTTCCATGACCTATCTTGGTTTTGAAGGCTCTATCTATCGCTCCCTCGCTTTCCTCATCGCAGCTTCTCCTTGCGCCCTCATCATCGCCACTCCAACGGCCTATTTAAGCGCCATCAGCGCCTGCGCCCGCAAAGGAATTCTCCTCAAAGGAGGCATCACTCTGGACGCTCTTGCAGATTGTTCCATCATCGCTT
>CAZXVU010000083.1:0-9221 GCA_964644465.1 uncultured bacterium | reverse complement strand
TAGTGCTCCATAATCACGAAATTCGGAAATCAACTGGAGAATTCGTTTTTCTTTTCGATGAAGAAGTACGGAGAATCTTTCTACATTCTCTTAATGAACTGATTAGAACCATTCCATTTTCAATTGCAGCAACTGCGATTGACAAACGGTATCTTCATAACAAACCAAATTCAAGCAATCCCTACGTTTTGGCTTTGGGCTCATGCTTGGAGCAAACTCTAGGCTTTTTGGAAAAAAAGCAGCAACTTCAACAGATAACCCACATCATTGTTGAGAGTCGAGGTAAACCTGAAGATCGGGATCTTGGTTTAGCATTTGATCAAATTGCATCTCGAGCGCTCCCTGAGCGCTATCCATTGGATCTCCGGTTTGCTAACAAACAAACCAATAGCAGCGGCCTTCAAATTGCAGACCTGGTAGCTCATCCTATTGCAAGGCATTTAGTAAAAAGAGATCAGCCGAATAAGGCCTTTGATGTAGTAAAGGGGAAATTACTAGGTTATCCAGCATATGAAGAAGTTGGCTTGAAATGCCACCCCTTAGAAAGCGAAATGCCCCGGCTCACGCCGAGGCAGGACGCCGATCGGGAACTCCCGATCCACTTATAAACCATTCTACTAGCCTGTATGAAAAAAGATCAAGGCCATCTATAAACGACAGACCTTCCAACTCAGAGTGCGTTCTAAACCTCTTCTCAAAAAATCATTCGGACTGACGAGGAATCTCCCTGATCGGATAGAACTGATTCTCTATAACAGAAAGGAAGACCCCAATGCTTGGGATAAGAGATTCATCAATAAGGGAATTAATAATTTTGGTTCTAGGTTGTTTTGTGGCCGCTGGTTTTGCGGGATTTTCTTTACTTAAGTTCTACGAAGAATTTCAGAAAGGGGTTAAAGAGAAAAGCCGACTTCGCATTTGGTCAGCCTTTTTTGGCCTCTCTTTCCTGATTATCTTATTCGTTGTAATGGTAACTAGGATTTCGAAATGAAAAGAATGGTGAGAACAAGCTTCTAAAGTTTCACGTCCAAATTTTTTTTGGGACAAAAAAATTCAGAACTGGAATCCCCTCCCGCGGGCACGCGAAACGCGTGTCCCGTCACGGCCCCACCCCAAAGACTGGCGTCTTCGGGGACCCCAGGGCGGTCGGGTCCGATTCGATTGCCGGCGAGACGCCAGGCACTCTCATTTCGATTCTTAAAAACGGCAAATCGTTGCCGTTTTTTCTGCCCAAATTTTTTTTGGGCAAAAAAATTTGGCCAGAACTGGAATCGAACCAGCGACACAAGGATTTTCAGTCCTCTGCTCTACCAACTGAGCTATCTGGCCGCAAAAGCGTGCTTAAAAGCTTATAAGATAGCCTGTTCGAAGCAATTCTTGCAATGGGAAAAGGTTTTTTAGATATCAGATCCAGTCTTCTGAAGAAGGGTGTCTTTCGCAACAGAAGGATGGTTTTGAGCTTCGAGAATGATCATATCTTTGACGATATTGACCGCTTCCTGAGCTTGGAGGTCTTCCAAGTTGATTTGAAGCTGCTCATCGATCGTGTTGACAGGAAGGCTGGCGAGGCGAGCCCGCTGGGTTTCCTGCTTTTGAAGGAAGGCTTTGAAATTAGGGTCGTGGGCAAGCCGGTAGGCGCTATTTTCACGGAGGGCCGGAAGGGCTTTTTTCCAGAAAGGGACGACTCTTTGGAGATAAGGAAGATATCTTTTTTCAAAAATCTGCTGCGTCTTTTCGTCAAGGTCGGTTAGGGGATCGAGATAGGCAGAATCCACTTTATCTGCAGGAAGCGGATATTCCAGATACTTTTCGCCGATATTGTAAGGAGCATACTGAGTAGGTACGACGATATCGGCAATCACTCCATCGATTTGCGTGCTTTTGCCGGAAACGGTGTAGTATCTGCCGACAGTCACTTTGAAGAAAAGATCAGCCTTCTCATCAGTGACGGTTTGATATTGGATAGATCCTTTACCGAATGTCCGCTCGTCTCCGACGACGAGAGCCACGCCGTAGTCTTGCAAGGCTTGAGCGACGATTTCCGAAGCAGAGGCAGACATCTTAGATGTCAGGATGACCAACGGGCCAGTGAAGAAGCTTCGGCCTACAATATTGCGGAGAAAATGGACTTCCCCTTTTCCATACTTGGATATGACAATCACTCCATTCGATACGAAAAGTCCCGCTACTTTGACGGCTTGGCTTAAGAATCCGCCGGAATTTTCGCGAAGGTCAAGGACAAGGCCATGAAGTTCCCCTTTCTGACGGAAGGAGCGGATCGCATCTTTGATATCTTTTTCGCTGCTGATGCCGTCTGCGCTTTCATAGAATGAGTGGAGAGCGATTTTACCGATGATCCCATCGCCGAATGTCTCGGTTGAAGTTTCGATCCGCTCTTCCTTCATGACAATGGGTCTTTTTCTTAAAGGAACGCGGAAAAATTCTTCTCTCTTAGCTTGGAAATCGAGTCTTTTAAATCCCAGGAGAATATCTCCCTTATCTTTTTTCTTTAAAAGCTCGAGAACATCCTCAAAAGGGGTATGAAGAGTTGAATTGCCATCGATTTCCACTAACAGGTCGTTGACTTTGATCTGTCCTGATTGTTCGTCATGGCTTCCTTTAATCAGTTCTGCGATCATAATCCCATCGATCCCCTCAGACAAAACGACACCAACTCCTTCGAATTGTTTTTCGAGACTCATCCGCATTTCATAAGCTTCTTCGGTGCTGAAAAAAGAGGTGTGGGTATCTAAGCTCTTCGCAAAAGCCTTCATGATCCGCATCGCCGTTAAATGTTCGATCCTGTCTTTAGGCATCTGCTGGCCATCGGCATTGAGAAATAAATAGTTAAATTCGATGCGGCGGACTTTTCTTTCGAAAAGGGTATACAATCTACTTTTTCGTTCCGGGGTGTCTAAGCGGGTGCGTGATTTATGAAAAAGGTAAAAACGGACCATCCGGCTCATCTGCCTATCCATCAATTCTTCTTCATTTGAAGCGAACTGAGACTGAGGAACATAATTTGGGACCTCGAAATCAAGATCCTCTCGGACCAATTCCTTCATGAGAGTGTTGCGGAGCGTTTGAGCCCTAATAACGGCTTTTTGAACGATTTGATTCAAAGCGATCAAATCTCTGTAATCGTTCTTCTTCATCCTGAGGACGATTTCTTTGGCCCTTTTATCGCTTAGGTTCAGATAGGGAAGGACTTCCGAATCTAATAAATAGGCTCTTTCAGGGTCGAACTGTTCGATGTAGAGCTTCATGCATCGGCGGATGATCGTCGGGGATAATTCTTTGCTTTCAATGTGGAAGTTGAAAAGGCGCTCCATCACTCGAGGGATGTCGTCCATTTTCAAAGAATTTGGATTGGTGAAAGCGGGGACTATCCAGAGACACAAGAAGAAGATCAGTAAGATCGTTTTTCGCTTCATTGAGTCCCGCTTGAATGAGAGGTGAAAAATGGGAGGCAGAGGAATTTAAGGACGGATGCTGAAACTTCCAAACTTAGCGTCGTAAGCTTCGCCTTTTTTTCCTCTGGTCTCCCAGACGCAATTCTATAATTAAAGTATTTAATTTACAAACACATTAATTAATGTTAACTAAACTTACTTATATATAACTAATTATAATTATTAAACACGAGAAGTGAATCAATTATTTCAAGAGATCCGGGACGTGCCGAGACGTTTAATTTCCTACTTTGCTATTAATCCCTCTCTCAGCTATATTTTCCCCGTATCCTTATTTTTTAATTTTAGGAGATAGGCTCTCATGCCGACATATAACCAGCTTGTAAAACAAGGGCGTACAGACAAGGTCAAACGACGCAAGTCTCCCGCTCTGCAACAGTGCCCCCAGCGCCGAGGCGTATGCCTTCAGGTCAAGACGAAAACCCCGAAGAAACCAAACTCAGCTTTGAGAAAGGTCGCTTGGGTCCGCTTGTCGAATGGCCAAGAGATTATCGCTTACATTCCCGGCGAAGGGCATAACCTTCAGGAACACAGTATTGTTCTCGTACGCGGCGGCAGGGTAAAAGACCTTCCTGGCGTTCGCTACCACATTGTCCGAGGCGCCCTCGATTGCGCAGCGGTCAAAGACCGAAAAAAATCCCGCTCGAAGTATGGAGCGAAAAAACCTAAGTAATACCAGGATGCTGCAAATCAGCTTCCTTGCCCCCGGTTTTGCCTAAACTGTTTAGACAAATCCACGGGCAGGTCCATCTGGGCCGGGTGAAGTAACCACAAGAGAGAAAAACCATGTCAAGAAGACGCCGCGCAATGAAGCGCCGGACTGAACCTGATCCAATCTATCAGAGCGTGACTCTAGCCAAATTCATCAATAAATTGATGGAAGGCGGCAAAAAGGCAGTCGCTCGAAAGATTGTCTATAATGCCCTGGAAAAATTTGCCCAGAAAGTAAAGACTGATAATCCGCTGGAAGCCTTTGAACAGGCCCTGGAAAATTCGAAGCCATCCCTCGAAGTGAAAACTCGCAGGATCGGCGGCGCTAACTATCAGGTTCCCGTCGAAATCCCAAATGACCGCCGCACAGCTATGGCAATGCAGTGGATCATTATGCACTCGCGATCAAAGCCAGGCCGCGCAATGGAAGAAGCTTTGGCTACCGAACTGATCGATTGCTTCAACAATCAGGGATCGACCATCAAGAAAAAAGACGATACGCACCGCATGGCCGAAGCGAACAAGGCCTTTGCTCATTATAAATGGTAAGGCGAGAACATGGGCAATAGACCTGAAACAGATCAACTTGAGAATGTCCGCAATGTTGGCATCATGGCCCACATCGACGCGGGCAAAACGACCACGACAGAACGAATCCTTTTCTACTCAGGGCGCCTCCACCGTATCGGGGAAGTGCATGAGGGAGCTGCAACCATGGACTTCATGGAGCAGGAACGGGAGCGCGGCATCACGATCACATCGGCTGCCACGACCGTATATTGGAAAGGCTGCAAGATCAATATCATTGATACTCCTGGCCACGTAGACTTCACCATCGAAGTAGAGCGCTCTTTGCGCGTCCTCGATGGAGCTGTTGCCGTTTTCGACGCAGTTGCAGGCGTTCAGCCTCAATCGGAAACGGTATGGCGCCAGGCAGAACGTTATGGCGTGCCAAGAATCGTGTTTGTCAACAAGATGGACCGCATCGGCGCTGATTTCTTCAACGCAATCCACACGATGAAAGAAAAGCTCCACGCGAATGTATTTGCCGTCCATTGCCCGATCGGCGCTGAATCGGAATTCAAAGGGATGGTGGACCTCATTGCTATGAAGGCCTACCTATTCCACGACGAGACCATGGGCGCGAAGTACGATGAAGAGCCCATTCCAGCAAATCTCTTAGAACAGTGCAAAAAAATGCGCCTGGAACTTCTGGAAGAGTTATCGACGATCGATGAATCGAACGATGCCTTCATGACGAAAGTCCTAGAAGATCCCGATTCCATTCCAGAAGATGAGATCCATGCCATCCTCCGCAAAGGGGTGATTGCTAATAAAATCAATCCCGTCCTCTGCGGAACCG
The DNA here is from genome assembly GCA_964644465.1 of uncultured bacterium. Classification (GTDB taxonomy): domain Bacteria; phylum Chlamydiota; class Chlamydiia; order Chlamydiales; family SM23-39; genus CAZXVU01. The sequence continues at coordinate 3,674 of CAZXVU010000083.1, read as the reverse complement.
CTTTCAAAAATAAAGGCGTGCAGCAGATTCTCGACGCCATTGTCCGTTGGATGCCCTCTCCGATCGACCGCGGCATGATCAAAGGACACGTGATCGATTCTGAAGAAATGATGGAACTGGCACCTTCTGATGACAGCCCTCTTTCAGCTCTGGCTTTCAAAATCATGTCTGATCCGTATGTAGGCAAGCTCACCTTTATCCGCATCTACAGCGGAAAATTATCTAAAGGCGAAGCTCTCCTCAATACAACGAAAGATAAAAGAGAGCGGGTTTCCCGTCTTCTCGAGATGCACGCGAACCAGCGCAAAGACCGCGACGAGTTCTTTACAGGCGACATCGCTGCTTGCATCGGCCTGAAGTACACAAGTACAGGAGACACTCTTTGTAGAGAAGATGATCCGCTTCTTCTAGAGAAAATGAACTTCCCCGATCCAGTGATTTCGATGGCGATCGAGCCAAAATCAAAGGCTGACCGGGAAAAACTCTCGAAAGCGCTTTCTGCCCTCTCCGAAGAAGATCCGACTTTCCGCGTTCAGACCAATGAAGATACAGGGCAAACGATCATCATGGGAATGGGCGAGCTCCATTTGGAGATCCTCCGCGACCGGATGTTCCGAGAATTTGCGGTCGAAGCCAACGTCGGCAAGCCTGAAGTATCCTATAAAGAAACGATCACAATCCCTGCGAGTACAGAGACCAAATATATTAAACAATCTGGCGGCCGCGGGCAATACGCCCACGTCTGTTTGGAAATCGAACCGAACGAAGCTGGCAAAGGAAACGAAATTGTCAGCAAAATTGTCGGCGGCGTGATTCCAAAAGAATATATCACTCCTTGTATCAAAGGGATCGAAGAAGGTTTGGCTACAGGCGTACTCGCTGGATATCCATTGATCGACATGAAAGTCGCCATCACGTATGGCTCTTATCATGAAGTCGACTCCAACGAGATGGCCTTCAAGATTTGCGCCTCCATGGCCGTGAAGGATGCTGCCCGCAAAGGGAAAGCGGTCCTTCTAGAACCGATCATGAAAGTCGACGTGACCACTCCGGAAACGAATATTGGCGACGTGATCGGCGACTTGAACCGCCGCCGCGGCCAAATCCTCGGACAAGATTCGTTGAAAGGGACGGTTATCGTTTCAGCTCAAGTTCCTTTGAGCGAAATGTTCGGCTATTCAACGCAACTCCGCTCAATGAGCTCAGGCCGCGCTACCTATGTGATGGAGCCGAGCCACTTTGAGCGCGTACCCACAAAAATCCAAGAAGAAATCTGCAAGAAGTAAAGGACTATGGCAAAGCAAACACGCAAAAAAATTCGCATCCGCCTCAAGGCATTCGACCAACGGATGCTCGATCGTTCCGTGCAAGATATCGTCGAAACGGCGAAGCGGACCGGCGCACGGGTTGTGGGCCCTATTCCCCTTCCCACAAAACGCGAGATCTTTACGGTTCTCCGCTCTCCTCACGTCGACCGCAAGTCGCGCGAGCAGTTTGAGATGAGAACACATATCCGCGTTCTCGATCTTCTCGATCCAACTCTCGATACAATCGACAAGCTAAAAGTCCTCCCTGTCGCCGCTGGCGTCGACATCAAGATCAAAGCTTAACTCAACCGATTGAAGGCGGTCTTTTCAAAAGACCGCCTAAATTTTCACTGACATTCGGCAGCGGAATCGTATTTTTCCATAAATGCGGAATTTTTATGGCAACACAAGCGACAACGGCATCTCCTCAAAAACAAGATCCCAGGGAAAACAAAGAAGAGATCTCTTTCACGAAGAAAGATCCTTATCCCGATCTCATGGCAGAGATCTTAAGCAGGCTTGCCGGAAAATATGCTGTTTTTTCTCTGGATACTCTCGCAGCTATGAAGAGAGATGATGAAGCACAGGGGAACCCCGCTTCTTTCGTGTTGACAAAAGACCTTTTAGCGAAGTGCGTGCTCATTCAAAAGCAAGCCTTTCAATCATCAAATAGTGATGAATTTCGCGCAGGAATCACCATACCGATTCCGAATCCAAGCCATTCGACGCCTCCCATATTCATTGAAATCCGGTATCGAGATCGCATTGTCAAAAAAGAAGATGAACTCTTGATCGCGGAAGATCTGATTGAAGCATTTTGTCCTAAAGAGGGAGTTCCCGCTCCACTGAATGCTGCGCTTTTAGCAAAATGCATCTTCGTTGCAAAATCAATTTTTGATCCAAAAAATCATGCAAAGTTTCACTACGAAATTGCTTCAGATGAATGCGTCATCATCCGAGACTCTTCCCGATTGAACAAAACTATCTCTGAATTGACAGACTGTATGCGTACAGAAATAGACCCTGACGATGAAGAAGTCCTTACGGTCTATTCAATCGGCAGAGTCTGATACTTTACTTGAGCGTTTCGGGCTGTGGAGGAGTAGTTCCGCCATTTTGGGTCGTCTGCATATCATAGCTATCAAAGCCATAAGGCAGAGGCGAACTCATCTTCACTTTCTTATAGACGACGACTCCATCTCTAAGGACAATGATATAGCGCCGCTCTTCTAGGTCGCGATAACCTACTTTGATCCGCTCGATATATTCATATTCGACAGTGCCGTCATCCATAGAAACGATGGAATAAGGTTCCCCAATTGCGGCGATCACTTGCGAACTCGATTGACCGAGGCAAATATCATGAAATCCATTCATCGTCATGAGCCCGCCGCCGATAGAGCAGGATGACAAAATCAAGAGTGGAACGCCTCCGAGACTGAGCGAGGCAAAGAGAAATCGAAGCAACGCGGTCCGACCGAGCGAAGCTTTCCTAAATTTGTGAAAGCAAGCGAGGAGGATCGATTTATCAAAGCCGCAGCCAGTCCTTTTTTTCATGATTCCTCTTCTTCGGACGATTCGTCAGAGTCAGTGTTGGATGGTTCTTTTGATTGAGGCCAGATGCGCGCTTCGATTTGGGTGCGGAACTGGTCGCTGGTTACGTATTCGCCTTTCATCATATAGCTGCCGTCGGGCTGCTGCTGATAGGTTTCGTAGCCTTCGAAATTCATATCGTTGCTGCGGAACTCCCAGGCGATCATTTTCTCATCGTAGACGCCAGTGCCCACAATACGTCCTACATTTTGATTCTCCATGTCGACGGAAAAAGTCTTCGTTTGGAAATCATAAAATGTAAGTTCGTTGCGCATATTCTCCGAGAGACCTTGGATTTGAATATCTTGTGCGCATGTCACTTTGCCGGCGAAGTCGCGGTTCTGAACAGCCCAGTTTGTATTGAAGATGAGCTCTTCTTCCACCATATTCAGCACGATCTTCCCTTCGCCAAACCAAGTTCCGGGTGAAAAAATAAATGTATGGTTGAACATCAGAACATGAACCTTCTGCTATATATGCTTTGGAGCAGGCCTAGGGCCGCCATGGTGGTCAAAAGAGAACTCCCCCCGTACGTGACGAAGATCAATGGCACCCCCGAAATGGGTAAAAGTGCGCACATCATTCCCATGTTGACCAGCACGTGCATGGCAAGGTAGACCGCAAGACCGGCCGCTAAGAGCCGGCCAAAGGGGTCCTTGGCCACTGCCGCTACCTGGAAACTAAAATAGATCAAAGCATAAAAAAGGAACAGCAGGAACACAAGTCCCACAAAACCAAACTCCTCGCCAAAGGCGGCAAAGACCGAATCGGTAT
>CAZXVU010000082.1:0-9402 GCA_964644465.1 uncultured bacterium | reverse complement strand
GCAAGCATCGTAAAGCTTCCCGATACAGAGGCGGGGAAAGGTGGCGTCATTTGTGTGGGATGGATATTGTCCACAATCAGGGTAACCTCATCGCCGGGAAAGTCCGATAAGATGGCTGTATTGGGATTCAAGGTCATGTCGAGGCCCGAAATCATCCTGATTTCTCCAGCTGCGTGGATCAGAGGGAGTGCGCCAGTCTGTGTTAAAGTAGTGCTGCCTCCGGCAAAAGTGACGATCTTGCTCCCCGAAGAGATGATTTGCTGGTTCACGAGGATATCTCCAAACCCCGCTGTCAAAGCAATGGGGCCGGCTGTCGAGATGCTGGGAGATAGTCCATCGACGGCAATGAGGGTGGCCGAGACGACGGTAATGGCGCCTGATGTCGAGGTTGCGGCTCCGCGGCCAGTGATATTGACCAGGCAGAATCCGAAGGGGAAACCGGAGATCAGTCCGGAATTGCAGTTATTCTGGCTGCATCCGAATGTCCCCGATCCCGATTCGAGGCAAATGTTTCCTGTTGTGGAGGTAATCGTCTCTTCCACGGTGAGCGCGCCGAATCCGGTATTGTCGGCGTCGGCATCGACAAGGATGTTGCCTGAAGTCGTCTGAAGGGAGAGAATATCACCGTTCACGGTGATGTTGCGATTGGCCGTCAAGGTTAGATCGCCGCTATTCGTAGAGACTCTTCCTCCGAAAATGCTTCCTCCCATGCCAGGGGGATTGAGGATGATGTCGAGGCCCGCTGTGAACGCGGCAGAGCCTCCCACAGCGCCCATTGTCGTGAGGATGTCTTCATCGATGGTGATCGTCCCGTTTTTGGCTGTAGAGACGAGAGTGCCTCCCCCTGTGGTAACAGAGGTAAGAGCACCTGAGAACGTGACATCTTGGAGCGCTTTCGCTGTGACATTGCCGCCGGTAGATATGATCGAGCCGCCCGTTTGATTGATCGAGCTGGTTCCTGCCGCTCCGCCAAATCCCGCGGTCAGATTGATAGCGCCATTGGCGGAGTCGATCGTCTGATTGATCGTCAAGTTGCCCGCTCCGCTGTTGTCGGAGTCAGCCGTGATGTTCATATTTCCGTTAGCAGTCGAAAGAGAAGTCGCGTCCCCGTTCACTGTGATGTTGTTTTTCGCCGACATCGTGAGAGCACCCCCCGCTGTCGCCACGCTCCCACCGTTTATGCTCGTCCCTCCCGGAGGATTGACGAGGATGTCGGTTCCGGCTGTAAAATTGGCGGAGCCTCCTCCCGTAAGAATATTCTCGTCGATCGAGATCGTGCCGATTTTGGCCGCCGCAGTTAAAACGCCGCCGCCTGTGATCACGGATGTTGGAGATCCCCCTGAAAAAGCGATGTCTTGGAATGCATTCGCGTTGACGGCGCCTCCTGTTGAAAAAATGACTCCGCCTGATTGATTGATCGAGGAAGTTCCTGCGGCAGCGCCCGACCCGGCTGTCAAATTAATGGGCCCGTTTATGTTTAAATTCGTCACACTGGCTTGCAGCAAGAGATCCCCAGCTCCGGAATTATCGGAATCCGACGTAAGGGTAATCTCCGCAGGGAACGCTGGCACAGCGGCATTTGCATTGATCGTCCTGCCGGGAGAAACTGTCAGCGTATTGCAGCAGCTTAACTCAACAGCCTTACCGGTGGTGAAGACGCCAGTTGTCGTAAGAGTCTGGTTGAGGGTGATGTCGGAAAATCCGATGATCCGAACGCTTCCGACGCTAGCTGGTATGGTGATGAATCCTCCTGCGCCGACTATGATGGGATTTGCACATCCAGTGCTGCAAGTGGCTAAGATAGATAAGTTCCCGTTGGTTGTAACAAAGCTCGCGGGATTAGGGAAAGTCAAAGCAGAGCAGGGCGTAGGGGTGACTAATGCTGAAGTGGCCAATGCAACTGGCACTGTGATGCAGAAAGCCGTTCCTCCGGTGATGCAAGCGGAGGGGTTTAGAGGGGTGGTCGCAGTGCGGCAAATGGAGGCGAGCTGGTTGTTGGCAACGGTCCACAGATCCCCCGCAGGAAAGGCTTGCCCGCTGGCCATCGTGACGTCGCCGTTGGTAGTCGAAAAGCCGTTTCGGATGATCAGATCTTTCCCCGCCTCGACGTCGAGAGAGGCGCCGAGGACAGGCGCGCTGCTGCCGAAAAAGAAAATCGAGGCGCCGTTGAGAATCGAATGGACATGGCCTCCACCGAAAATGCGGACATGGCCGTTCGTTCCGTTTTGCGTCGAGATGAAACTGGTTGCAACGTTCGTGCCGCCCGTTGCGTCGATATCTCCCTGGACGGCGACATCGACGTCGCCAGGAGTCCTGATTTGGATCGGACGGGAATTGGGCGCCATAGGAGTCAAGGTCATATTTCCTTTGACCGCTATGTAGGTGTTGGCCGTTGCGACTGCGGCCGGTGCGATAAATCCGATGAACACCGGATTGTTTGTTGCGACGTTGGTGAATGCATTGAAATTGCCGTTCACGAGGATCTCGAGGATTCCCCCCGTCAAAGTTCCTGAAGGAAACGATCCGATCTGCGTGATGTCATTCGTCAAAATGGGCGACGCAGCGGTGCCGATGTTGAGGTCGCCTCCTGTGGAGATGAAAATATTGGAATTGACATTGGTCACACCGACCAAGCTAGGAATAAGATGGCCGATCACAAATTCATTCCTCGTCGGAGTCGCTTGAGATTGGACGAAAGTCAGATTCCCTGTGCAAAGGACATTGATATTGCCGTTGAGATCGCCGGGTGTAGTATTAGGGCCGGTGTGGCCGATGAGGAGTACATGTTGATTCCCCCCAGCCGCGCTGGCGAAGTTGGAGAAGGTGATGTTTCCTCCCGATTGGACAGTGATGTTCCCGGCTGTTAACAGAGAGTTTCCGTTTAGGTGGCCGATCGTGGCGAATGTTCCGACGCCGGGCTGGGCCACGTTCGGCGTCGTCTGGAGGATGATATCTCCGATTGCAGAGACGCAGATATCGCCCTGGATGCTGTTTGCCGGGGCAGTGTTATTCACGACGTGCCCTCCGTGGCCAATATGGCCGTACCCGTTTCCGTTACCCGAATCGAGAGTGATCGATCCAGAAGCGTCGACCGTGATGGTGGCAGTTGGAGTCGTCACCAAAACGTTCAAACCTCCTATGTCGGGCGCCTGGTGGCCGACGGAAGCTTCCCCGAAACCAACAGAAGGAGCAATCTGCCCTGTGACCGCGAGGTTGCCGCAAGTGACGTCGATCGGGCCGGTCGCCGTGTTTGCAACCAAAGTGGTATAGAGATAGCCGATACAAACATTGCCTGGATTTCCTCCTATAACATTGACATTGGGCCTCGATCTCCCTCCCACGCCGCAGCGGGGAAGAGCCGGATCTCCGATGATCGTCAAGCCGTCTTGCGATCCGAAGGCGGCGAAGCCGACGACCCCCGTATTTTGGACGGTGATCATGCTTGGCGTCGGCGCGATCGCGATAGCCCTTCCGGTGTTCTGGTTCAAAAACAAAGAGCCGATCGCAATGTTGCCGGTCGAGTTTAAGGTCATGTCTCCCGTCGAGCTCCAGGATGCGGTCCCGCTGAGGCTCAGTGAAGAACCGCTGATCAGCATCGAGCCGGTTCCGGTGTACGTGATTGTCCCCGCGGAGGCTTGCGTCACGGTTCCCAACGGCGCAGAGATGGTTAAATTTCCGGCCGCTGCGGCGGCGTTGAAGTGGACGAGGGCATTGATATTGACGTTGTTCGTCGGAGAAGTAATCGTGACAGAACTTATGGGAGAGTTGTTATTGATCGCTCCCCCACTCGTTACGCCATTGCCTTGGAGGGTAAGATTGCCAGTCGCTGCCGCGTTGAGGGTGATTGTCCCTACAGCATTCGAGGTGAAGGTCGTTGCTGCGGTATAAGAAACATCTCCGGCAGAGCTCGTCACAGGTCCATTGAGCGTGATACTGCTTCCGGCCGTTACCGTGATTTTTGAGGTCCCTGTAGGAAGAGAGATCGCACCCGTTTGGGAAACAAGGCCTACTGTCGCAGTGATGTTTAAATTGCCGGTTGATCCAGCTGCGGTGAAGTTGATGGCGTTATTGATGTTGACATTGCCGGTAGCTGTGGTGATGCTGACGGAGCTATTGGCCGAGTTGTTCGTGATTATGCCATTTTGGAAATAGGCCAGATTGGCGGTCATTTTCAAGCTGCCGGGGGCGCCAGCGGCGATCGAGATCGGACCGCCCGCATTGATCGTAATACTACTGGCCGCTTTGAGAGTCAGGCTGCCCGCATTCGCGCCTGCCGGAATCGTCACAGGCGCCGCCACGGTGATATTGCCGGGTCCTCCCCCTCCTCCGATCGTCGCATCGACCAAGACATCGCAATTCGCCAAATTAGCTTGGATCGTTCCGATGTCGACATTGCACGCTAAGGTGGTGCCTGATGCGACCGACACCGGGCATCCGGTGAAAGAGGCGCAGGTGGTTCCCGCGGTGAGGGTGATAGTTGTCGGGTCGAGGAGCAAAGTTCCCACTTTGCCAAACGGAGCTTGCGCCGAAACTCTGCCATCGAAATCGAGAATTCCAGGGCTTGAAACTTCTACGAACCCTCCATTTCCTCCGAGAGCGCCTCCGCAAGCGAAAACCTGTCCATGAAACAGGTTCCCATAATCGCCCCAAGCGACGATCCTTCCCCCATTCCCCATCTCATGAGCAGAGGCGTCGATCACAGCTTCAGGAGAGACCCAAACTTGAATGCTATTGCGGATGAGAGGATTGTTTCCTTGAAAATCGCCGCCGATCAAGATGCTGCCACCGCCTCTTGCGTCAGTGACAGATTTGCCGACTTCGATGAAATCTCCCAAGATCCAAATCTCTTCTGCAGCTATTTTTCCCTCATGTTTTGCATGAGTCGGCTTTTCAGGCAGGGAGAAAATAGCGTCTGCATCAGCCCAGTTCGTCCGGATCGCATCTCCAAGCGAGACAGCGCGTGTAGCCAGAAGTCCCGCAGCCTTCCCTTCGATGGATCCTACATTGACCACTTGAGGTCCGATCAAAAAAAGATCTCCTTTCGCTGCAATTGCCCCTCGATTCTCGATCGAGTTTCCCTCGCCAGAAAATTGAAGAGAGCCTTTGCTCAAATAGAGTTCCTGATTCAGATCGAGGCTCGAAGCGATGAAGCTTCCTGTATTGATCTGAGCGTCTTTTCCAACCAAAATCCCATTCGGGTTGATCAAAAGCACTTGTCCATTGGACTCGAGCCGTCCCATCAACTGGCTTGGATTGTCCATCACGACGCGGTTGAGGACAGCAGAGTTGGTATCGGGCTGGATGAAACGGGTCGTTTCTCCCGCTTCGATGCAAAAGTCTTTCCATTCAATGATCGATCGATCGGAAGCAATGATCTCTAAAAGTTCCGGAGAACGGATTTCGAAGCTGGCATCGCCAACAACCACAGCAGGGGACTGAGGGTTTGCTACAAGAGCGTATCGGGCCAGAATAAAACAAATCGCAGAGCCATTCCTAAATTTCACGAATCCTCTTCCATCAAGAACGAACTTAGCAAAAGATTTTTTTTTAGGTAATAAAAAAGGCCGGATCGAAAATGAGTTTCTGCATAGAATGCTCCATTTTTAAAAAAGAGCACTTGTACAACAATTATCCATTTCAAGTGGACAAAACAAGAGAGTTGGCTTAAAACTCTCACTAAGTTGTTGGTAAAATGATGAAAATATTAATCACGGGAACTTCTGGACGAATTGGGTCAGCATTAGCCTCCACTTTGAAAAATAAGTATGAAGTCATTGGCATAGACATCAATCCAGGTCCTTTTACAACCCATTGTTTGGATATTTCAGATCAGAAAGCGGTCTTTCGGATGACAAAAGATGTCGATGCGGTGATCCATGCAGCGGCGCTTCATGCTGCCCATGTTCATCTATTCAGCGATGAAAAATTTTGGATGGTGAATGTTCAGGGAACAGAAAATTTGTTGGATGCTTGTTTGAAATATCAAATTAAGCGCTTTGTTTTTACGAGCACGACTTCTATCTATGGGGATGCAATGGTTGCATCCGATCGGGCAGTTTGGGTAACAGAAGATCTCTTACCCCAGCCTAGGGATATTTACGATGAGACAAAATTGGCAGCAGAAACGTTATGTAAAAATGCAAGCGGAGCTTCTTTAACCTGCATCAGTTTAAGAATGTCCAGATGTTTCCCAGAGCCAGAGAGGTTGATGGCAATTTATCGACTCTATCGGGGAGTTGACATACGCGATGTTGTATTGGGGCATGAACTTGCACTAAATGCCCAGATTGAAGGGTATGAGGTTTTTAATATTTCCTCTCAAACTCCATTTCAGCCACAGGATCTTGCAAATCTTCATGGAAAAGCAGATGAAACACTCTTGCACTACTATCCTTGGGCTCGAAAGGTTTTTGGAGAAAAGGGATGGTCTCTTCCTTCTGTCATCGATAGGGTCTATGTAATAGAAAAAGCAAAAAACAAGTTGGGCTATGAGGCTTCATTCAATTTTCCGGAGTTTTTAGAAACTTCTCTCGTCTAAAGGTTCTTCTGGAACTATCCAGATCATGGAACGCCTTTGGGGCCCTGTATCAGGGGCGTTTACAAAGCCTAGATGCGTAAAAAAGGATCTAGCGGAATGCAAAGGTTTCACAAAAATACCTGCGTATTTGTCCAGTACACACTTCTTGAAGAGAAAATGGATGAGCGAGGGTCCGACCCCCTTAAGAAAGGATGCTTCATCTCGTATTTTATTGAATAGGTTCTGTGGGTCGGAGGATAAATAATTGAGATACAAAAACTTTCTGGTTTTTTTAGTGTCGGTAGTTTCTTTTATTTCTAAGTCTTTGACAAGAGCAAATCCTCTAATTCTGAGGTCCAAGTCGTAGCATATAATTGTAGTAAATAAGCGAATGAAATCCGCAGGACTTTGACATCTTTTAAGAACCGCTCGATTGACTGTTCGAGAAGAGCAAAAGAGACCCCTTTCTGGAGAATCTTTCAGTACCTTTAGCTTGTCTGTAGATACGGTGATCCAAGATTTAGCAGTTCCTTGGATTTCATTTTGGGTTTCTTCATCTTTTTTAAGTTCTTCAACATGTAGGAGGTTGGTGTGGATTTTCGATACCATTATGCATGCCTGAGAAACCAAGACAGGTTATAATAGCATTTTATAAAAAGGAAAGGACAGGTCTTGTGAATGCTTGCCAGCTTTTTTTAACATGCCTGTGTGTTTTACAATGTACTTCCGTTTTTTCTGCGGAGGAAAATTTTCTGCTTGTTGATGGGCTAACCCATAAAATTGTGTTGGAGTTGGGTGCTCGTATCGACGAACGGATCAGTCCATGGTCTACTTTTAAGATCCCCTTATGTTTGATGGGCTATGACGCAGGAATTTTAAAGGATGAAAAGACCCCGATCTGGGATTTTGAAGAGGGGTATGATGATTTTCTTGTTCCTTGGAGAGGACCTCAGACCCCCCAATCTTGGATAAAAGATTCCTGTGTTTGGTATTCCAAGATCTTAAGTTTGCAATTAGGATTGGAAACCATTCAAAGCTATTTAGTCGATCTGGAATATGGGAACATGGACCTGTCTGGAGGATTAGCCCCGCCAGGCAGCGCAAGCGTTGCATGGATAAATTCTTCATTAAAGATCTCCCCAAAAGAGCAAGTTGATTTTATTCAAAAATTGGTCTGCGGAAAGCTTCCTATTTCGCAGTACGCCATTCAAATGACAAAAAACCTTTTGTTTAAAGAGGAATCGTCTGAAGGATGGAAATTGTTTGGGAGAACAGGACATGGTTGGTTTATAGGATGGATCGAGAAAGATCAGAACTTCTTCCCCTTTGCCTATCATATCCGTGAACAAGAACAAAGAATTAATCCCGAGCAAAGAATCCAAAGAGTTAAACAACTGTTATCAGAATCCAAGATAATGGGGGAATAACCAAAATGCGAAAGTTGGGCTAAACAAAAAAACATCACAGGCGGACTTTAGCGCTTTATTTTGGATTTCTGATGTTTTAATGTTGGGCGAGTTCTCTTTTTGACTGTTCTGGGTTTTTTTGGACGAATCAATTGAGTCACTTTATGCTCGACAGCCCCGCTTCTTATAGATATTTCGATTTTATATTTTTTAAATTCGAGAATCTGATGATCTTCTTCGGCTGATACATCATCAAAAATCACCGATAACAATTCTCCCTTTGTGGAAAAGAAGCCGACACCATTTCCCTTTTTTGCCTCAACAGCAGCTCCTTTCGGGGCAGAACTCCATGAAATACTCAACTGACCAGATCCTTCCATGGGATGAAAAAACACTTCGCCTCGTCTCATGGTTTGATCTCTTTTAACTTTTTATGTTTTGGGCGAATAGCATCGCCTGTACTGTACATCGTGGAAAAATAACTTCCGCTTTCTATTTTCTTTACAACTACAACGAGATACTGGCCGTTGTCAAGGCGATAAAATAAAAAGTATTGATGAGGTTTTTGTTCCTCGAAAATTTTAGTTGGATCTTTCAGCACTCTTTCGATCAATTCAAGCAGCATATCATCCGGAAGCATGGGGAAGTGTTTTTTCGCATGAAGGAACTCCAATTCTCCAATGACTATTCTCTCTTTCGTGATCGCTGTAATCACGGTGACAATTCTTCTGCTCATAAAATTCCTGATAAAAGGAACAAGTATGGCAGATGGGCGAAAAAAACTTGAGATTTTTCCTTGAGCCTTATTGGAGGTGGAGAGACGCGTTCAGAACTTTGTACCTATCTCGGAGGTGTATTAACGAAACAACACTCGTTCAACTTGCTGAAAATCTCTTCAATATCGCGATTCCAGCAAGGAAGGCCTCGGAAGAGGCTATACTCTGAATTTTCTTCACTTTCTAGATATAAAGCATGAGCTTTTTTGAGCCCCTCTTCGATAAAAGGGAGCAAGGTTGGATGTGTTTGTTTTTTAGGAAAGACATTGACCAGCCAATCGATTAATGTGCTGCCCCCACGCTGCTTAGTGGCTGCTAGTAGATCAGCTACAGACTCGAGCATATTATTTCTTAAACGCTCCTCTGAAAAGCGGCCAAAATCAAATCCCTCTTTGCCGTATGCCTCGTGATGATGCTCCTCATGTTGATGAAGCTCCCAGGCTGCAAGATAGGCTAATTTGTCTGCATCTTGTCTACCGCCTCTGAAATAACGGACATAACCTTCAAATTGCCCTACGTCGAGCTTGCAAAGATCGTGACGCAACAGCTGTTTTGCTGGACATCCCAATGCGATACCGAAATCATAGACATATTGTCTGTGAATCTTCAGTTCTGCAACAAAGAAGAGCATTTCTCGAGCAAATTCCACATCCATCCGCTCCACTCCGCAGATAGCTGCCTCGTTACTCTTAAGATGTGCATC
>CAZXVU010000081.1:0-9408 GCA_964644465.1 uncultured bacterium | reverse complement strand
TGGTTTTTTTTCAGGTTTAGCTTTCGGCTTTTTAGCCATGATTGAATACTGCCCATGCAAAGAGGCCGGCCCCTAAGCAATATGCAGCAAAAGGACGGACGCTCCCTTGATTATAAACCCAGAACACAAAGCGCACGGCACCTAATCCCACGATGAAAGCCGCTGCAAAACCGCTCCCGTAACAAATCCAGGAAATAGCTCCTACGGCTTCTGACTCTCCTTTCAATAGCTTGATTGTCTCAAGCAACTGTCCGCCCAATATCGTTGGGATAGACAGCAAAAAAGAAAACCGGGCCGCTTCTTTCCATTCCCACCCGCAAAATCGGGCTGCAGCAATCGTCGATCCGCTGCGTGAGATGCCAGGGATAAGCGCTAAGCACTGTACCACCCCTATACATAACACATCTTTCCATTTTGGCACGCGCTCAAATTGAGAATGAGGGACAGGCTTGCCTCCTTCAGCGACTAATTGAAGGCGAGGATTGATGACGGTTTTCAACGATGCGGTATAGAGGATAGCTCCAGTAATCATGAGGCAATATCCGAGATAGGAGGGATCGGAAAGGACTAAGCGCAAGGGCTTCAGCAAAAAATAAGCGGGAACAAGAGGTATCAGTGCTAAACCGTACAAAGCGATCTTTTTTCGATCGGTGAGGATATCGATCACATCTTTTCGCAGGTAGATGAGGAGGGCCAGGAGTGTCCCTGCATGGCAGACAAGATCGAAAAAGAGGAGGTGCTCCCCGTCGGGGATGCCTAAAAACCATTTGAAGAGTCTCAGATGGCCTGAGGAACTGATAGGAAAAAATTCAGTAATGCCCTGAACGAGACCTAAAATCAATGCGTGAAAGAAGGTCACCTAGAGCCTCATTTACAATGCGATCGACGCGCCCTGCATGGCGCTCACATCATTAAAATGGGCGATCGACGGGGATCGAACCCGCGACATTTGGATCCACAATCCAATGCTCTAACCAACTGAGCTACGATCGCCACAAAGACCCAAAATTCTAACTGAAGAGGGTCTATTCGTCAAATCCGAAGCCAAGAAAATCCATATAATCTTCAATGACCTTGTCAAGACCATCTTTGAGAGGCGCATTGACAGGCGGCAGGGCATTCACAATCTTTTTCGCGGAGTAGAAATATTCGGTAATTTTTTCTTGAGGCAGTCCGGGAGGGGGGTTGTGGATGAAATCATGGAGGTTATAGTACTTGTCGGAGAGTTTTACAATGGCTGCCCCTATTGATTTGTGAACCGCGTTCAGGAACTGCATATGTTTCTGCTCGGCAGTGGTTAAATTGGGATCGTCAGTCAGCTCGCGTACATAGCCTTCGATTTTTGTGCCGAAAGTAAGGCGTATCTCATCGAATGTCGTATTCGTATCTTCCACAGTATCGTGAAGGAGCGCCGCAATCAGGATGTCGGCATCATAGACTTTGCCGATCGTCATGATCTGGTCTGCAACACCCAATGGATGAATAAAATAGGGAGGGGAATGGTGAGTATTCCTTTTTTGGTAGCGATGTTTTTCGGCGCCGAATTCAATCCCTCTGAGGATTCTCTTTATGTCAGAGGGGGATAGAGAGTCTGCAAGAAGGGCTTTCTGGAGAGAATTTTTCAAAGCAAAGTATGCTTTTTCAATTTCAGGATGAGAATGATAGATGGTTGCAATAACATCTTCACATCGTTTCCATTCCGAGGAGAGTTTTGCGTGGGCATGGATCGATTGTTGAACTTGCTGAATATAATAATCGTCGTTTAAAGCAGCCTCGATCGTGTCTGCAGGAATGATGTGCCGGCTTTGAATCAATTGATGAAGATCCAAAGGATGTCCCGTTAGAATATCGAAAGGATGGATCACATAAAGAGCAGAATCATCTATAAAAAGGGGAAGAATCCGCGTGTCGGAGAGATCGATGGGAAATTTTTTTCCATGATCTCTTGTTTCATATCGCAAAAACTCTCTCCAATCGTCTTCGATGGCCACATGGCACTGATCATTTAGACAGTCTCTGAAAAACTGATAGATTTCATGAGCCCCTTCGTAGGTTTGATCTAATTGCAACTTGTTATCGATCAAATTTCCCTGAAAGGAGAAGAAATTGGGAAAGTGTTGATTGATCTCGGCTGCGACCCTGGGAACATCCTCTCCGAATGTTCGTAAAATCACCGAATAGCAGATTCCTTGGGCGTTGAGATGATCGATCAGCTTATAGAAGGAAGGAAATACAATTTTTCCCTGCGATAACCGTTCTTGAATCGCATTGAATTGACCTTCGACAAGGGGAAGAAGAGGATGATCGTTCTCTTTCAGAAATGTGAGAAATTGGAATGCTTTTTGTTCTCGTTCGCTTTTTATCTCGTTTTCTAAAAATTCCCAATAAGTAATCGGTTCCGCGAGGTCTTGGCTCCAGAGGAATTTATGCTTTCTCGCCAGGTACATATTGAGATTTGTTTCCAGACTTCTCTCCCAGCCTGCTGCGATCATTGTTCCATTGATATCAAAATAGAGGAGAAGTTCGGGTGTTTCACTCGGCGGAACAGAGCCTCTGTAATTTGGATAGAGAGGCTCTTTTGGCCAGGCAATAGTTGCTAGGATCGTCAAAAGAAATATAGAGATTTTTTTGAATTCCATAATTCCCTCCATTTTTCGCCAGATAGGTTAATCGAACGATTTTTTCTTTAAAAGCGATAGTGAAAGAAAAAATAATCCAAACAGATAAAAAGGAATCATCCATGAGGAAATGTTTTGAATCGTTAACGAATAGTCGAGAGCTAAAGGAGGATAAGAGGCGAGTTCTAAAAGTTGCGCAGTTAGAAAATCCGTTGTATTGAAACAGAGAAAAGAAAGAGGAGGGAGAAATAGATGCACAATGAGCGAGACAAGCAAGCTAAAGAGTGCAGCGCCCACGAAAAGGGGGAAGAATAAATTATAGAGCAAACTCAGATAAGGGAATTTGTGGAAATGAAAGAGCAAAAGGGGGAGAAGAGCGAGATTCACTGCCAAAGAAAGGCTTAAAGAGTGGCGGATAAAAGCGGAAAGAAGATACCCATGCCGGGACACGAGGGAATATTCAGTGAGAGATTTCCGTTTTGGAAGAAGAAAGCGGAGCTTTTTCTCAAAATGGGAATGAAAGAGCAAGATGCCGGCGCAGCTAAGAAAGCTCAGTTGAAATCCAATTTGAGTGCTTACGAGAGGGTCCAAAATGACTTCTACAAGAAGCGCCATTCCGAGAAGATTCAAGCCCGTTGAATGACGCCCCATCAGCTTGCCTAACAGGTAAAGCTCTGCAGTCAGCCAGCTTCTTTGCACGGCAGGGAGAGTTCCTACAAAAATAAAATAGATGTTAACGGCCAAGAGTAGAATGACAAGCTTCCACCGTTTTGAAACAAAAAGTCCTAAAAAAAACGAGCAAAAGGCGATCAAGATCCCAAAATGGAATCCTGAGATCGCTAGAATATGTTGCAGTCCAAGCCTTCCGAATTCAAAACGGAGCGTGCGGTCTTCCACGTCTCCCGTGATGAGCGATCCCAAAAAAGAAGCTGTGCGTGGACGATGGAGTTTTTGCTCCAAGAAAATCCGGAGCCGCTCTTTCATTTGATAGCGGAGTTCCGCTAGGCTCCAGGTTTTTTCAATCGGGATCCATTTGTGGGGTTTATAAATATATTCGTAGGGGCCTCTTTGAATCAGGTTTCCAGCAAGAAGGTAATCGCAATCGGCCATTGGATGATTCAAACCGCGATAATAAACGGAACAGGGAACTTGGGTGTTTTCAATCCGCAAATCGCCTCGGTATATGAGGCCCTTATGAAACGGTGTTTGGTGCGGTTTTAAGGAAGAGATCGAAAAATAGGCAGATTCGGTTGAAGCAGGCGGGCTAGAGTAAAGACACCAGCTATAAAGACTGCCTCCGAGAAGAAGAAAGATGGGGGCCCAAGAGCGGAGGAAGATCAGATACAAACACCAAAGAAAAGGGAATATCCATTTCCAAGGAGCCTCCCAAAAAAGATAACTGCTAGTCCCAATCAGGAGAGAAATGGCCAATAATAGGGCTGGCTGTTCAATCCAAAAACGGCGGTTTGCACTATTGATTCGTGTGAGGGAATTCTTCATCGATAGGTCGGTTGATCAGCCGCGCGCCCCGTTGGCTGGAGAAATAAGAAATGAGCCATTGGGTGAGAACAACCATTCTATTGCGGAATCCGATGAGGTAGAGGATGTGGATAAAACACCAGGCAAGCCAGGCGAGAAAGCCGCTGAACTGCACTTTTCCTAACATCCCGATCGCCTTGGTCTTGCCAATGGTCGCCATCGTTCCTTTATCAAAGTAAACAAAAGGAGGCCGCTCATTTTTAGGGAGTCTTTGCCGCAAAATTTGCGCAACATAGCGACCTTGCTGCACAGCTGGCGGAGCAAGAGCGGGGAGCGGCTTCCCTTTTTTGTCCATGACGCAAGCAGCGTCTCCCAAAACAAAGATTTCTGGATGGTCAGGTAGAGAAAGATCTGGATCGACTAAGACCCTTCCTTGGCGGTCCAGGGGCGTATTGAGGGTTTTTAAGATTGGGGAAGCTTGGTTTCCCGCCGCCCAAAGAATATTTTCTGCAGGGATGAAGCCATTTTCGATGGTGACCCCTTCTTTTGAGCCTCCAATGACTTTTTTTCCCGGGATCACGTGGACTCCGAAAAGCTCCAAATATTTTTGTGCTTTATTCGAAAGTTTTTCAGGATATACGGGAAGAATTTGGGGAGAGCCTTCAACGAGATAGATCTTTGTTTTCGTCGGATCGATCCGGCGGAAATCTTTAAGCATTGTCTCATAGGCGATCTCTGCGATGGCGCCTGCCATCTCAACGCCTGTCGGCCCGCCGCCGATAATGACGAAGTTTAAGTATTTTTTAGCTTCCGAAATGCTATCGCATCTCTCAGCCTTCTCAAAAGAAATCAAAATCCGCTCGCGTACTTTCAGCGCATCGACAAGCGTTTTCAAACCAGGCGCGAATTCTTCCCATTGGTCATTGCCGAAATAGGAATGGCGCGCCCCGACACATACAAGCAAATATTCGTAGCCGAGACGATCTCCATTTCGGAGAACTACCTGCTGCTGTTCTTTGTCGATCTCAACAACTTCCCCCATTAAGACCGTGATGTTTTCATAAGGGCTTAAAATTTCACGGATGGGAATGGCGATGTCGCCAGGAGAAAGGGCCGCGCTGGCTACTTGATAGAGGAGGGGTTGAAAGAGATGGTGGTTCGTTTTATCAATCAGCCAAACATCTGTTTTTGTATTTCCAAGGGCTTTTGCTGCGTTGATGCCAGCAAATCCGCCGCCGATAATCACGATTTTCGTATTAGCCATTCAAAAAGCTCCCAAGTCTCCAAAATATCCCAAAATAACTTTAATGAACAGAGGCTAGAGGGTACTTAGCTTTATTCACACAAAGACACAAAGGCACAAAGAAGCACAAAGAAAGATAAGGCGGCTTTGCCGCTCGCTGCAAAGCAGCGAAATAATTTCCCCTCCTCTTCTTTCCTTTGTGTCTTTGTGCCTTTGTGTGAATAGGGCTAGGTGCCGGTGTTGGATCAAACTGGCCAGCCAGTTTCAGATAGTGAAGGATAGTTTTCGGGTCGAAATTAAAAATAATAGACACGGTATTTCATCGGAGCTGTCGAGGTAGTCGGTTGATTCATTCAAAAAATGTTAATTAAAAAATGCATTTCAATTATTTTCCTTTTCTGCCAGATTGAAAGATTCCTGGCTTTTGATGTGAGGCATGAATTCACTCATTCGGCGATTTTTTCAGGCGGGCAAAGATGAAGGATCAGGTTTTCGGGAGGTTCTTTTCTTGAGCGAAGACTTGGGCGCAAGTTGGGACGACATTTCTAAAAAGGCTCCCCGTTTGCCTCGAGGATGGTTCGAGCTTAGCCGCGTTTCTCCCGGTGATAGAGTAGAATTCACCCGTGATTTTTGGCTCGACAGGCTTCCGTATCATCCTTCAACGCATCAGGCTTTTTCTGATTTTTTCTCAAAGCTCGATGATGTTGCTGTAATTTTAACCCGTGAAGAGGAAGAAGGGTCTTTCTCAGCAGAACTCGCTTATAGCTTAGAAGACAATAGCTGTTTTTTTCGGGGGAATCCCCCCTGCAGCGAAGAGGATTTGGCTGAATTAAAAAATGAACTTGGCGTTGTTCTCCCCCATGATTATTTATCCTTCACAAGAATCCATAATGGATTTGGAAAGCTTTCTGAAATGGGGATCCTTGAGATCGGGGAGCTAGCCAACGCTAGGCGGAGAGTCATGGAGCTTTTATTAAAGACGGATCATCCGGTAAAATCAGGGGATATCTCAGTCGATCCTGGAGCGCTGATTCCATTTTATGAAGCCTTTGGACTTGCCTCTTTTCAATGTTTTTATACCGATTGGTATCCAGGCAGCGAAATGGGTAATGTATATTTATCAGGAATCGATTATACAATATCCGATACGACGGAAAAAAAGTCGAGGTCCGAAAATTTAGCCTTCTCAAATTTTTTGGAATGGCTGGCCTACTATTTGCAGGGGATGAATTTGTCACCATAAGTGATAAAGCAGTAAGGATATGTACTTAGTTCAACATCTGTATGAGCAGCATGGAAAGTTTTTAGGGCTTGACCTCATTGCAGGCAATGCCGGCCTGACCCGCCGTATTAATAAGGCGGAAGTGCATCGTCCAGGTTTAAGTCTAACCGGCTATCTGAAAGGATTTGTAACCGCCCGCATTCTCGTTGTTGGAAAACAAGAAATTGAATTCTTAAGAGAACTCGATGGGAAGACGCGCACGCAAAGACTGCAAGCCATCCTCACTCCTTCAACGCCCGCTGTAATTGTCGCACGGGGATTTAGACCTCCCAAAGAATTGATCGCTCTTTGCGAAAAAGCCAAGATTCCTCTTTTCAGAGCTTCTTCTACAGCCACTAATCTTTTAAGCCGGATCACGTTCCTCCTTTTGGAAGAATTCTGCCCCAGCGTAACGCTCCATGGAACGTTGGTTGAAGTATTCGGAGTCGGAGTATTGATCCAAGGCGAATCTTCGGTGGGAAAAAGCGAAGCTGCTCTAGGTCTTATTGAGAGAGGCCACAGGCTCATTTCCGACGATGTCGTCCGCGTGAAGAAAAAAGAAGGCTCCTATCTCGTAGGCTCTGGTCCCGAGCTCACCCGCCATTTAATGGAGATCCGGGGAATCGGAATCATCAATGTTGCTCATCTCTACGGCGCTGTTTGCGTACGTCCCGATAAAGGTATTGATATCGTTGTTAAACTGGAAGAATGGGACGACCAACATTTTTACGACCGAGTAGGCCTCGATGAGAAATTCATTGATATTCTAGGACTGAGTATTCCTTATCATATCCTGCCCGTTAAACCTGGCCGAGACGTCGTTTTGTTATTAGAGACGATTGCCTTGAACCACCGGTTGAAAGACATGGGCTATAACTCCGCAAAAGAATTCAACGCCAAATTACTTGAAGCGATAGCAAGGCGGCAGAAAAAAAGGATCACTCGTGAAAATCGTGCGTAAAATCAAAGTCAAAAACTCTTTGGGGCTTCACACACGGCCTGCGGCGTCCATTGTGAAATTGCTCCAACCGCGCAAATCATCCGTTTTTTTTACGTATAAAAATGAAACGATCAATGCACGAAGCATTATGAGCATATTGATGCTCGCAGCGAAGAAAAATGCGCAGCTCGTCGTCACTGTCGACGGCGATGACGCAGAAGTAACAATGCAGCATCTCGAAGCTGCCTTTGAACAGGAATTTGGGGAAAAATAGATGGCAGCCGGCGAGGAAGTCATTCTGCGCGGTCTCCCGATCAGTAAAGGGATCGGTATTGGCTTTCCTATTTTCTTCGCTTCCGTTGACGATGAAATTCCAGAAATCGCAATCCCCAAAAAAGAAATCGACAAAGAGATCGACCGATATCGAAGGGCGCTCGATTTAAGCCGGAAAGATGTCGAGAACCTGCAAAGAATGTCTCTGCACGAAGGGCCTCCCGAAATCGTCGCTATCTTAGGTACGCATCTTGAAATGATGCAGGATCCCATGATGACCAGCGTCATTGAAGAGAGGATCCGCGAAAGCCAGCAGAATACCGAATCGATTTTCCACCATTTGATCGAAGAATATAAACAGCGTTTCAGCTCTCTGAAGGACAATTACTTTCAAGAACGGGTCCGCGATATCGTCGACGTTTCCAGACGTATCTTAGGCCATTTGCGCCCCTTGGAACGGATCCGGATGACGGAAATGCCGCATAACTCCGTTATTTTGACCCATGAACTAGTCCCCTCAGAAACGGTCGAGGCCAATTCTTCGCTCGTCAGCGCATTCGTCACTGCTGCAGGAGGAATCACTTCCCACGCTGCCATCATTGCCCGCGCCAAAGGAATTCCCTATGTGGCCAATGTCGACATCAAATTATTAAAGCGGATTGAACTCCAATCAATCATCGTCGACGGCTCTCAAGGGATTGTGATTATCAATCCCTCTCGCCAGACTCTGAAAAAGTACCAAGAATTAAAACGGGGCCATTTAGAAAATTACAAACTTCTCAAGAGCGCCTCTCACCTAAAAGGGGAGACGATCGACGGCTACGAAGTGCGTATTTTCGCCAATCTTGAGAACCCCAAAGAAATCGACCTTCTGCTGAAAAACGGAGCTTCAGGAATCGGCCTTTTCCGCTCCGAATATCTGTTCCTTTCCCGCCGCGAATTTCCCTCTGAAGATGAGCAATTCAATGTCTACAAACGGATGGCAAAAGCCCTTCGCGGCAGACCCCTCGTCATCCGCGTCTTCGATATTGGAGGCGATAAGAAAATAGAACTCTCTCCGGATAATCCCGATTCCAAATACTTCTCATCCATTGGCAATGAAGTGAATCCCGCATTGGGATGCCGCGCTGTCCGCTTCCTGCTCCGCTATCCAGAGATATTAGATAGACAGCTTCGCGCTATTTTGCGCGCCAGTGCATTTGGAGAAATCCATATCCTCATACCGATGGTCTCCGACATCAGCGAGCTCCGCCAAGTGAGACAGAAAGTTCTGAAAGTCCGCGAAGAACTAAAGATCGCTGGGATTAAAGTCGCACGGGATATTCCTATCGGCTGCATGATCGAGGTTCCCTCCAGCGCCATCATGTGCGATGCTCTCGCTGAAGAAGCCGATTTCTTATCTATTGGAACAAATGATCTTGTCCAATATGTGATGGCTGCAGACCGCAGCAATCCTGCGACTTCCGATCTTTACTTCTCTACCCATCCAAGCATCCTCCGCCTCATCCGCATGGTCGTCGCTTCGGCAAATACAGCCCGCAAGCCCGTCATCCTCTGCGGCGAATGCGCCGCCGATGCAACCATGATCCCTCTT
>CAZXVU010000080.1:0-9501 GCA_964644465.1 uncultured bacterium | reverse complement strand
TCGCGACAAATCCCTCATCTTCGAACAATAAAATTCCTATAAAAATATCAGGATTTGCAGGATAACCATTTTTTTATCCTGCCCGCTAATGGGTCTCCCTAAAAATGTTTCATTTTTGGGGTAGCGGATCCTGCGCGAGCATTGCGAGCGATCCTGCATATCCTGTTCTTGCTGTTATTTTCTAATATTTTTGGACAAAAAAAATCCCCGGCCAACGCAGAGCTGGCCGGGGACAGTCGGAGGGACTTAGTAACTTAGGACAACTCCAAAATGGAGCATGCCGCGGTTAGGATTCGGGCCAAAATCGATTTGGCGCAGTTTGAATCCATAATCGCAACGGACAGTCAGATAGCGCTGGATCACATAACGCACTCCAGGACCTGCTCCCATTAAATATTGGAATTCCCGCTCGTTGAAGTACAGTTTATGGTTTTTTCCATAGCCGTAGTCTAGGAACACCAAAAAGCGGAGTTCATCTTTGAAATTGCGTGCGCAACGCTCCCACCAGCCCAATGCACTCACTGGAGCTGTGCGAAGTTCTACGTTGACGATGATCGCATTATCTCCGTTGACTTCCCGTTCTTCATATCCGCGTACTGTATTGTAGCCGCCAAGGCCGAACTGCTCGCTTGCGAGTAGGTTCGCGCTGGACAACTGCCAACGGATCGAAGGCTCGAATGTAAAGTTCGAGGGAAGACGGAAGATCGATGCAACCGAAGCGCGTCCATAAACATATGCGTTTTTGGCGCCGGCGCGCAGATCATTATAATGGCTATTTTCCTGATTCGGGAACCATTGTCCTGGCGACCAGAACACTTCAATAGTTCCAGAATTTTTAGTCCTGGCTGTTTCCAATCCTGCGTTGATGCCAACCATCAATTGCGTGATGTTCACTGTCTTGCCAAAGAAGATAATATCGTTGTTCAGCAAGTTGGTATTGGTGTTTTTCCAATCAAATCCCCAAGTAAATTCTTCGAGGATCGAAAGTCCTGGAGGAAGAGGGATTTCATAGCGGAAAGAAACCTGTCCGCTGCTACCGTGAGTCAAAACACCAGGAACTCCTTGCAAATCTGCACGGACTTCTGAATAACCGCCGTAGAGATCCAAGGTATGGCGCCAAGGAAGCGGAGCTGTATAGTTCCCTGAATGGGCCCAGAACTCATTGTAGTGAGTGCCGGAAGTGAACTGATATGTGAAAATGTGATCCCATCCGAAAACATTCCCCCAGTTAAAACCTGCGAACCAGCGATTATGACCTGATTGCGCAATCCCGGTGTTATCAACGCCTGTATAAATTCTCCAAGGGTAACGGTCTTGAGTAACAAGTTCAATATCTGTGTATCCTTCAACAGTGGATGGAGTAAATACAAGGTCCGTTGTGCGGAACGGGTTGCGGTTGATCCAATTCAAATCATTGACCAGACGATCAGCGCGGATCCGGTCACCCGGACATGTGCGGATATAACCTTCCAGCTTTTCGCTATTGAAATATTGGTTGCAGAGGGCGCGTACGCAACCAAGGCGGCTTTCATAAACAACTAACTGGAGCACACCGCTTTTCACTGCTTGAGGCGGTACTTGGATATGCACTACAGGGCGGTTGTGTTCGCGGTAGAACAGAATGACTTTCCGCTTGATGTCGATGATGTCGCACTTTGTCACAGGGCGGGCCCAATAATCGCCTAAATACTTATAGAGCGCGTTGCAGCTACCTGGGATGTCGACATCTTCAACTTGAACTCCCTCGATATAATCGAGATCATTGACGCGTACTGACTTTGAAGAACAATGAAGCAGCAATCCTTTTAAACAAGGAATGACAACTTTCATGTCTTCTTCAGAACATGGAGGCGCACAATAACAAGGTTCTGGAAGGCAAGGGCATAAACCGCGTTCCGGTCCAGGTACCTTTGGGCAGCATGGCGAAGAATCCGTTTCGCATTGAGCTGTATCTTGAGATTGTGAGATTTCAGAGCTTTGATCGTTCAATTCCTCAGCGCTTTGGCTGTTAAATTCTGCTTCAGAGTTGAATTCTACACCTGAGTCTACAATGCCTTCTTCATTTGCTTGCAACAGTTCAGAGTCAACAATGCCTTCTTCTTCTGTTTGCAATAGTTCATCGTCCATATCAGCTTCTTCTTGGACCGCTTGAACAATAGGCACAGCAGCGAGGGCTTCTAGTTTCGGTGGTTCACCCGGGTCGTTTGCCGGATCTATGGATGCTACAGCATCGAAATCCTGGGCTTGAAGTATCAAGCAACAGGAGAGGAAGGTAGCGACAAGATGTTTAATTTTCATGATCCCTCTCGTACGAAGACTTTTCATTAGGCAAAAAAATGCCAGCGAATCTTGACCCACCATACAGAATCAAGAATTTTTTGTAAGCATCTCTTCGAAAAAATTTTAAACTTCTCAATGAAAATCAAGGTTCAATACTCTTTTCCGATCTTTGAAATAATCTGACCTAAATACATTTCAATGCTCGTCTTTGAAGAAATTTCAACCATTCCTTTTGCATCGATCGACGCAGGTCCAGCACTCGAATTACCGTTGAGGCTCAAAATACCTGTTTCTTCTTTTCCTATTCTCAAATGGAGATCGCCATTTCTCGCAGAAATCCTGGCGATTCCCTCAGTTCCACAGGCAAGTGTGGCGTTGCCTCCGACAAAGATGGAAGCGGATTGATTACCGGCAATTAAAGCAAAAGATCTATCGGAATGAAAACCTCCATTGATAGAAAGGTTGCCAAGAAAGGAAAGATCTAAAACATCCTGTGCAATGATCTCAGCCGTTGTTCGGGAGCCATCTCCAGCCGTTAAACAGCCATCGCCGCCAATATCTATAAAGACATTTTGTGCAGTGAGTCGGGAAAAAGCATCGGGAAATCCTCCCATTCCGCCATTAAGAATGAGATTTCCAAAAAGATCGATTTTCAAATCTCCGTTCAATGCCAAAATTTCTGTGGAGGTTCCCGAACTCTTTAAATGGAGGTTGCAAGCCTCAATCCCTATTTGCCCGCCCTGCGAAAAAATTTGGGCGGATGAAAATAGACTTGAAATCAGATAAATTTCCCCCGATGCCTTCATTTGGACATCGCCCATTTGTAAACTTCCGATGATCGCCTGAATAACAATGCTTTCTTCGGACTCCAAGTGAAGATGGCTCGAGACATTCCAAATTATAGGATCGAAAATAGTAATCCTTCCTTTTTGATGAGTGCGTATCACAACATTGATACCTTCATTTAAATAGGACATCAGATCTTCCACTCTTAAATACGATGAATGATTCTGATGGGGAGGAGATGGACAGCTTTTGATTTCCACATCATTCGTGGAGACAATGGTTAAGGTTCCCTCAGAAATAGAGGTCTCTATCAGGTTCGCAAACAGGACCCAGGGAATCAAAAAGAAGATAAGCATGTAAAAATTTTTACATCATGACCAATTGAAATCCAACAGCAATTGCGTTTTAGGCCCGATTGACTTATACTTTTTTTCTTATGCTTACTATTGCTAAATTGTTCGGGAAATCTCCTTTTGCGCCTTTGCAGACCCACATGGACAAAGTGGCGAGCTGTATCAATGAACTTCCTGCCCTTTTTCAAGCGCTTCTCTCTCAAAATGCGCAGGCTATCCAGCAGATTGGAGAAAAAATTTCTCGTCTCGAGCATGAAGCCGACCTGACTAAAAATGATATCCGGAACCATCTTCCTAAAAGTCTTTTTTTACCTGTCGACAGAGGCTCTTTGCTGGAAATCCTTTCCCTTCAAGACGCTCTTGCAGACCAAGCTGAAAAAATTGCTTTCCATGCAGAGATCCGAAAGCTAGAGCTTCTCCCTGAAATGCGCGATGATTTTTGTTTGCTTTGCCAAAAAATCGTAGAAGTTTTTTGGCTCGTGCGTCAAGTGATCAAGGAATTGGAAGAACTGCTCGAATGCTCATTCGGAGGAATCGAAGCGGAAAAAGTCAAAGGAATGGTTGAGCAGATCGCTTTTTATGAATATGAGACTACCCAAATTCAAAATCGTCTGATCAAATTTTTATACCGGGGCGGCGATGCGATGCCCTCCCCTTCGTTTCATCTTTGCCAGACCCTGATTGCCGAGATCGGTGAATTGGCCCGCATCTCTGAAAGGCTTGGAAACCGCGTACGTATGCTTTTGGAATTAAAGTGAGGAAGAAAGCCCTAATCCATGGACCTTAATACGATTTTACAGGGTGTTGTCCTGCTCCTTGGCTTCTATATGGCTTGGAATATAGGGGCGAATGATGTGGCCAACGCCATGGGCACGTCAGTAGGTTCAAGGGCTCTTTCTTTAAAAAAGGCTGTCTTTCTAGCTGCTATTCTTGAATTTTCAGGAGCCTTTTTCGTCGGCTCCAGCGTCTCTGAAACCATTCAAAAAGGGATTATCGATCCGCAGATTTTTCAAGCAGATCCCACTATTTTTATTTTAGGGATGATGGGCTCTCTTCTTGCAACAGGCGCCCTTCTGCAGCTTGCTTCCTATTTCGGACTCCCCATCTCTACAACCCATGCGATCGTCGGAGCCGTCATCGGCTTTGGCGCTGTCATTGGAGGCGTCGACGCCGTCCATTGGTCTGAAGTAGGATGGATCGTAATGAGCTGGATCCTCTCCCCGGTCTTAAGCGGGATTGTAGCCTATGCAATTTTCAACGCCATCCAAAGAAAAATTCTCTATGCGCTAAACCCCATTGAAGCCACTCAAAAAATCACTCCTTTTTTCGTCTTTCTCTGTTTCACAGTGGCCTCTTTGAGTCTTTGTTTTCATGGCCTTGATCAACTCGATTTAAATCTACCGATTGGCGTTGCTCTTTCCATTTCAGTTTCTGTCGGACTGGTTGCTGCAATCATCAGCCATTTTCTTGTGCAGCGGATCCCAGAGTCCGCCTTTCAGTTAGCCGATGGATTCCATCCCTATCAGGCTGTCAGCCTTGAAAAAGCCTTGCATCACCTTCAGCGCGTCCATCTCACTAATCGGAATGAAGTGTATGAAGAACAAATTTCCCATATTCTTACCGAAGTGCGCTCGCTTAGCGATACCGTAAAAAAGAACACTCCTTTCAATCATTCCACGACGCAATATCATGGGGTCGAGAAGATCTTTATCTACCTCCAAATCCTGAGCGCTTGCCTCGTTGCCTTTGCCCATGGCGCAAACGATGTCGCCAATGCCATCGGCCCTGTTGCTGCAGTTCTGGGCGTTATACAGACCAATACTCTGAGCGGCCACTCTCTCATCCCTTCCTGGCTCCTCGCCCTAGGCGGGGCCGGAATCGTGATCGGGCTTGCTACCTGGGGCTGGCGCGTGATCGAGACGATCGGGAAAAAAATCACCGAACTCACCCCTACCCGCGGCTTTTCCGCAGAATTCGGCGCTGCAGCGACGATACTGCTCGCCTCTAAACTAGGTCTTCCTATTTCAACCACGCATGCTCTCGTCGGCGCAGTGTTCGGCGTCGGCATGGCCCGCGGCTTGAAAGCTCTCAACCTTCAAACACTTAAAGAAATCGTCATTTCTTGGATCGTCACAATCCCCCTGTGCGCGTTTTTCTCCATCCTCGCTTTCCATCTCCTCAAATTCCTTTTCCTCTAAGAAAAACAGGATATCCCACCCCCAAAGGATTATTCAGGGACTTCAGGATAAGATGGAGTATCTTTGTATATCCTGCCTGATCCTGCAAATCCTGTTAATTCCTCGGCTAAAAACTTTTACAGGATGAGCAGGATCGCTCGCAATGCTCGCGTCAGGATCCGCTACCCCAAAAATGAAACATTTTCGGGGCCCATTAGCGGGCAGGATAGAAAATTGGATTATCTTTCAAATCCTGTTAATTTTTGCAAAAAATACTCTCACTTGAAATTCCAAATGACTTTCTCTATATCAAAGTCATGGACGATGTGAATTATCAGGCAGAGGTGCTGGCTCAGAAAATCAAGCACATCATCATCACCAGCAATGGGCGCACCAGCGACGAAGCCACCATCGAAGAATTCTATGAGGCACTCTGCATCGCTCTTCGCGAAGAGATCATGATCAATTGGACCTCCACTTTTCAATCTGTCCTGAAAAAAAAACCGCGTGTTACCTATTTCTTATCGAT
This sequence comes from uncultured bacterium, assembly GCA_964644465.1. Classification (GTDB taxonomy): domain Bacteria; phylum Chlamydiota; class Chlamydiia; order Chlamydiales; family SM23-39; genus CAZXVU01. Next base: position 3,376 of record CAZXVU010000080.1, on the reverse strand, counting down.
GGAATATCTGCCGGGAAGATTGATCGGCAATAATATCACCAATATTGGAGCTACGGAACTGGTCAAAGCGGTCGTGGCTAAAATGAACCGCAATATGGATGAACTGATTTCCTGCGAGAGCGATCCAGGTCTGGGCAATGGAGGCTTAGGCCGCCTCTCTTCTTGCTTTCTCGATTCGCTGGCAACTTTGCAATATCCCGCAAGAGCTTATGGGCTAAGATATCAATACGGCATTTTTGAGCAGGAAATCTGGAATGGCAACCAGATAGAACGGCCAGATTGTTGGCTTTTGAATACCTATCCTTGGGAATTTCGAAGAGATAGAGAATCTGTCTCTGTCCATTTCCGCGGCAAGCCGATCCCTGCGAAAAATACCCATGGAGACGACGTATTTCTCTTAGAAGATTTTGAAGAAGCGCGGGCGATTCCCTATTCTGTTCCTATCCTTGGATATTCTAAACACTCTGATTATTCAGTTTTAAGTTTGCTTCTTTGGTCGACAAAAGAGTCGCCTAGAAATTTCCAGCTTCAGCGCTATAACGCCGGTTTTCTGGATCAAGCTGCGGAGAATACATCTTTAACCGATGTTCTTTATCCCAATGACAATACCGAATTGGGAAAAAGGATGAGGCTCAAGCAAGAATTCTTATTAGTTTCCGCTTCTTTGCAAGACATCATCCAGCGCCATTTAGTTTTCTTTGGTGACCTATCCAATTTTGCTGATAAAGTGCGGATCCAAATCAATGACACGCATCCTGCCCTCATCATCGCTGAACTGGTAAGAAGCCTCACGAAAAACTACAATTTTTCTTGGAAAGATGCTTGGGAAACCTGTCAAGCTTGCTGCAGTTACACCAACCATACAATTTTAAGCGAAGGGCTCGAAGAATGGAATGAAATGCGGGTCCAAGACCTGATTCCAAGACAGTTTTTTGTCATACAAAAAATCAACCAAGAATTTTGCAATAAGGCAAGAGCCCGCTTTCCGAATGATGAAGATAAAGTGCGTAGGCTTTCCATCATCGAAAATGGACAAGTGAAGATGTCTCACCTAGCCATCGTAGGGTGCCATAAGGTCAATGGGGTCGCACAGCTTCACACAGAAATATTGAAAACTAAACTCTTCAAGGACTTCTACGATCTCTGTCCGGAGAAGTTCCTTAATGTTACCAATGGCGTCACCCACAGGCGATGGCTGCTTCATGTCAACCCCCTTTTAGCTGATTTTATTTCTAAACGAATTGGAAAAGAATGGATCAACGATTTTTCTCAAATTAAAAAAATTGGCTCTTTTGCATCCGATTCAGCATCTCAAAATGAATTCTTAGAAATAAAAAAGAAAAACAAAGAAGCTCTTCTTTCCTTTCTGATCCGAGAAAATCCTGTCCGGGATGATAAAGGAAAAATGATCGCTCACTCTTCCGTCCTGGATTCCTCGGCTTTATTCGATGTGCAGATCAAACGGATCCATGAATATAAGAGGCAGCTTTTAAGCGCGCTTCATCTGATCATGCTCTATCATGAACTCTTAGCCACTCCGAATTCAGTTTCCATCCAAAGACTTTCCATTTTTGGAGGAAAAGCGGCTCCAGGCTATTTACGAGCCAAACAAATCATCCAATTGATCAATGCCCTTTCTCGAAAATTCCGAGCGACACCTGCCGTTCAAAAAAAATTGAGCATCGCTTTTGTAGAAAACTATTCCGTTTCCAGAGCGGAATTGATCATTCCTGCAGCGGACCTTTCCGAACAAATCTCCATCGCGGGCTGGGAAGCCTCCGGAACAGGGAATATGAAATTAGCCATGAATGGCGCGCTTACGATCGGTACAGAAGATGGTGCCAATATTGAAATGCGCCAGGCTGTAACAGATCGGTGGTGGCCTTTCCGCTTCGGCGCTACTGCTCAAGAAAATATGCAGCCTTATAAATCTTGGGATATCTATATCCAAGATGAAGCCATTAAGAAGGCTGTCGACGCATTGAAAGACGGGACTTTTGCAGAAAATTCTTCAGAATCAGATGCTTTTGCTCAAATTTACCAAAGTCTCATCGAAGCGGATACCTTCCGCGTACTCAAAGATCTCCGCCCTTATTATGAGGCCCAGAAAAAAGTGGACGCGCTCTTCCTACAGCCGAAGGCTTGGGCAGAGACCGCCATCCATAATATCGCTGGAATGGGCCCTTTCTCGACAGATGAATCGATCCGCCGCTACGCCGAAAAAATCTGGCAGATCGAGCCGTGTCCCATCGATCCCCAAATCCTGGCGCATGTCCGTGAGGAATATTCAGAGCACGACCGCTGCAAAATCAAAACAAACTCTACTTAGAAAAAAAATTTATAGGATATGCAGGACTAACTAATTTTCTATCTTGCCCGCTAATGGGTCCAAAAAAATGTTTCATTTTTTGGGGTAGCGGATCCTGCGCGAGCATTGCGAGCGATCCTGCTCATCCTGTAAAAGTTTTTAGCCGAGGAATTAACAGGATTTGCAGGATCAGGCAGGATATACAGGATACTCCATCCTATCCCGAAGTCCCTGAATAACGCTTTGGGGTGGTATATCCTGTTATTGCTTAAAAGTGGATATATTTAAGTTTCGAGTTCCCATTTTTGAAGTAGGGACTGGAGCTTTTTCTTCTTTTTAAAATGATCGAGGCTTTTGTTGAAGAGCTGAATTAGATGATGATGCTTTCCTTTTACGGCCACTAAATGAAGGCCGGCATCCGTTAAGGGAGCTGAGGCGATTTTTAATTTTCCTGCATACAGATCGCGAACATAACTGACCGCAGGAATCCGATTGAGCAAAGCTCCCTCGATCTCTCCGTTCACGAGCGCAGTCAATAGTTCAGGAATGGAGTTATAGTTGCGGATGATAGTCTCTGGATATTTTTGCAAAATCAGGACGGAAGGATCGCCGATGATCACTCCGACTAGTTCTCCTCCCATTTTGGAAAGATCGAAATGCTGCGTATCGACAGGGACAATCAAGACAGGCCCTAAATCGAGGAAATTGGTAGAAAAATCATACTTAGCATTATTGAAATCATAGGGAGGAAGAGATGTCAGGACGGCATCATATTTTTTTTCTTTCATTCCGTCTAATAGATTGTCCCAATTCGCAGGAATTCTTTGGAATTCGATGCCGCTGTATCGGGCAATTTCCAAGAGGACATCTTCAGTGAAGCCGTTTACATAGGATTCCTGGCGCCCGAAATCAATAGGATACCAATTGGGATCGATGCCGATCCGCAATCCCTGGCGACCGCTTCCAGAACCACAGCTGCAGCCATGCAAAAAGAAAATAGAAAGTACGCTGAGAATCGCTATCCGAAAAAACTGCATGGTATCTACTTTACTGGCATTCTATGAAATT
>CAZXVU010000079.1:7422-9539 GCA_964644465.1 uncultured bacterium | reverse complement strand
TTGCTTCTGTTAGGCGGCAGCTGGCTGTCGTAACCTGCGCATGCTCCCATCGCGACTGATAGAGTCCTCCTGGTCCATTTACAGCACTCATCTTGATCTCCTTAAGGTTATTTTTCCGGTGACCGGACTCTCGTCCCGTCTCCCACCCCAGGGCAGGTCGGGTCCGGTTCATACGGTTTTTTCGAAACAAAACTGCTCGCTTCGCGAGTTCCGCCTTCGGCGTCATGGGCGCCCGAAACGGGCGCGAGAAAAATTATAAAGTTAAGGACCGGACTCCCCTTCCCGCGGGCGAGCGAAACGCTCGTCCCGTCTAGGTCAGGGTCCGGTTCATGCGGTTTTTGCAAAGCAAAAACATCGCATTTCACTTCGAGTCCGGACGGAAGCCAAATTGTTGGCTTCCTTCACCGGCAAAAATGAGAATGGGGGAGCGAAAGCTCCCCCATTTTTGCCGGTGACCGGACTCGAACCAGCATCTTATTGCTAAGAGTAGATTTTGAGTCTACCGCGTCTACCAATTTCGCCACACCGGCATAGGGAAATATGTTAGATCAGCAAGGTTTAAAAAAAAAGGAAGATTATATTCTACATTCTCGAAAGCGAAGGCCAGGCACAGGTACTCGAGAAGCCCCAGGCTGCTTGGGCGGAGGACTTTTTGGCGAAAGAGGCGCGCCGTTTCCTAAATTCTGATAAAGTTTAATTATTCCATAGGCAGCGGTTAATCCTAAAATAGTTGATAAACCTGGCCAACATATGTATGTAGCAACCGTAGCGGCAATGGCTATTTTTGGGTGGTTATAGACCGCTCGATATACTCCTTGACGAACACTGTCTACTCTATCCCAAATCGCTCGATCTACTTGAACTCCAAGCTCGCGTTGAAAGATTGGATCAAAAGTCTTGTCTTCTGCCAAATCCCAATGAATGAAGAATCTGTGAGGGTTGGGAGAGCCTCCTGCACTTCCTGATACAGGATTATTTTCCTCAAAATATTGGTCGGTCAGATATTTGACTGAACGATAGGCAAGGAGTTTAGAACATTTATCCTTAGATGCAGCTAGGATCGCCTGGAAACGGGTAATATCACGCTTAGCTAATGATACAACGCCATCTTTCAAATGTGTCCAGAATTCTTTTCTCCTATATAGAGTAGAAATTTTCCGATCGACTTCTATTAAAAGTTCATCAGCTTCTTCATTTTGATTACAAAAATAAAGATCGCTAATTCTATCTAAATCTCTAGAAAATAATTCAAAAGAATAATTAGCCATAATTAACTAATTATAACATATATAATATTAAATTAAAATACTAACTTCTGGGGTAGCCTTTATTGGCTTTTCCCCAGTCATAGATGACCCGTTCCTTACGGTCGCGGTCATATCGGACTTGGAGGGACACATAGGGATGAGGGTGGCGGTTATCGACGTCTCGCCCCTCATTTTTCTGAAAGAGCTTAATAAAAATTTCTTTATTCATCCAGGGCTGCGTTGCAACACCCGTATCTGACTTTTCATACCTTTTGAATTCAAGAAATTCTTTGTCCCCTTTATAGGCGGCCGTTTCTTGATAATACTGCATCAGGAGGCCGATGATTTCTTGCGGCCGCTCTTCCATTCCTTGAACATAGAAGTCGACCTCTGCGCCGATCTGATGTTTAGAAGTTCGGTTATCTTTGGAAGGATCGGAATAGATGTTATGGGCGGGGCATCTATGGCCGCAGGTGATAATGACCCGCTTCCCTGTCTTTCTCTGAATGTAGTTAAGTAGATCGACAAGAATCGGATAGACGCTTTCCTTTCCATTCAAGATAGGGAGGCCATGGCGGCTGCTCCCATCGCAATCCGCGCAAAGATTCGGGGTGTTTGGATCGCTCATATCGACAATGGGAGGGTTGACGGAGCTGCCTTTACAGCGGAAAAATTCTTTCGTAATCCGGGGAAGGTTGGTCTCCGACTCCCAAGGATAGGGAGCTCGAGGTGTATATGCCGGAGTCGAGATCGGGTAAAAATAATCGGCTTGGCTCCGGTAGATGTATTCCCCTTTGCAGTTCCTTCGGCGCATTTTTTCCCGCTCCGACTGCTCCATTCCGGAACAGCCTGCAAGAAGGACAAGTGCGA
>CAZXVU010000079.1:0-7322 GCA_964644465.1 uncultured bacterium | reverse complement strand
CTAGAATGCTTATATTGCGATAAGGGTAGGGAAAAGGATGTCTGATCATATTCTCCAGCAGCTGCAGCAATCGGCCGACCTGGCGCTTAAGAGTCAAAGCGTCCAGGAAGGAGTTCACCATCTTTCAAGAGCTTTTACCCTTTTTTCCGAGGAAGCAAGCCGTCTAAAAAACGCTTATTCTAAGTTACAAGAGCGATTTCAGACTGTCAACCAGGAATTGGGAACGAAGGTCGCGGAATTGAATCGCCTGACCCATTATCTGAACAATATTTTGAAGAATATCTCCGATGCGATCCTCTTCATCGATCTCGAAGGGACTCTGACAATGGTCAATGACGCCGCGTTGAAACTCTTAAACCTGAAGGCCGAATTGTCTTTGTTCAAACGGTACTGGGATGTTTTCCCGGATGACTATTTTGGCTTTTCGATGAGGGAATCGCTCAAATTTGGAATTTCCCACAAACTCCTCTATAAGACCTATCCAAACGAGCGAAAGGAAGTGGAAATCTCGACCACTTTTGTCTATGAAGGGCCGAAACTCTATCATGGCCTCATTCTTGTGTTGAGAGATGTCAGCGAGAAACAAAAACTGCAATTGATTGCAAACCGGAACGACCGGATGAAAGAGCTGGGAGAAATGGCTGCAACTGTCGCCCATGAAATCCGCAATCCTTTGGGCGGCATCCGCGGCTACGCTTCGCTCCTCTATCGCGATCTCGAGTCCAATAAGCATCTTCAAGAAATGGCGGGATTTGTCATTGAAGGGACAAAAACATTGGAAAAATTGGTCAGCGCGGTCCTCCAATACTCCCGTCCAATCCAGCTTCAGCCGCAGTCCCTAGAGCTTGGCGCCTATTTAAAACAGTTCGGCAAGTTTGTAAAAGTAGATCCTGCTTTCCCAGATCTAGTAAAACTGCAGATGCATATCCCGAACGACCCTTTAATCGCGCCTATCGATCCCGAAGCGCTTAAATCGGCTCTCCTCAATCTGGTTTTCAATGCTTTCCAGGCAATGCCAAAAGGGGGCATCCTCACCGTCTCGCTGATGAAATTCGAATCTTGCTGCCAAATCGCCATCTCGGATACGGGAGTCGGGATTGACGAAGAACAGCAAAAAAATCTCTTTTCTCCCTTCTTCACAACGAAGCAAAAAGGAAATGGACTGGGCCTCGTTGAAACGCAAAAGATTGTCCAAGCCCATCAAGGAGCGATCGATGTCCGTTCGCAGCCGGGAAAAGGGAGTACATTCACTATCACTTTGCCGCTAAAAAGGTAACTTATGATCGAGAAAGTTCTTGTTGCCGATGATGAACCTCTGATGCTCCGTTTCATTGCTGAAACGCTCCGCCGTTTGGGGAAAGAGGTCACTGCAGTGGAAAATGGAACTGAAGCAATCAGAAAGCTTGAAGAAGATCATTTTGATCTCGTAATTAGCGATATGAAAATGCCTCTCAAAGGAGGACTCGACGTTTTGAAAGCTGCAAAGACTCTTCATCCCACAACAGTCGTCATCCTCTGCACGGCTTATGGGACCATTGAGTCCGCCGTGGAGGCGATGAAACTGGGAGCGTTCAATTATCTGATCAAACCTTTCTCTTTAGAGGCTCTTGAAGGCGTTTTAGAAAAAGCCGAAGAGCATTTGCGCCTTGTTAAAGAAAACCGGTTCTACCGCGAAGAGAGAGTGCATACCAAATGCCCGCTTCTCATCTCTCAAAGCCCAGCGATGAAAAAAATCCTCAACGATTTGGAAAAAATCGCCAAAAGCCAAGCGAGCATTTTCATCACAGGCGAATCGGGAACAGGAAAAGAGGTGATCGCCGGCGCTATCCATCAGCTTTCGCTCCGATCTCAATTTCCTTTCATCAAGGTCAATTGCGCCGCCATCCCTGAGACGCTCCTCGAATCGGAATTCTTCGGCCATGAGCGGGGCGCATTCACAGGAGCGCATATCCGCAAGACGGGCCGCTTTGAGCTGGCCGATAAAGGGACATTGCTGCTCGATGAGGTCACCGAAATTCCTCTCGTGCTCCAACCTAAGTTATTGCGCGCAATCCAGGAGCAAGAATTTGAAAGGGTCGGCGGTACGCGCCCCATTAAGGTGAGCTTGCGTTTTTTAGCGACTTCCAACAGGAATATGCAGGAAGCAATAGAGACAAAGGTCTTCCGAGAAGATCTTTTTTATCGCCTCAACGTAGTGCCTATCCAGATCCCTCCTCTCAGACAACGACGCGAAGATATTCTTCCTCTGGCGAATTATTTTTTAGAGAGATTCTGCGGAGAAAACCATAAAGCTCCTAAGAAATTTACCGAGAAAGCGATCCAAAAACTCCTGAACTATTCATGGCCCGGCAACGTTCGGGAACTGGCCAATATTATCGAGAGAACAGTCGTTCTTGATTTCGATGCAGTGATAGATGCCGATCAACTCTATCTCGACTCTCCTCTTCCTTCGATCCAGCAAGAAGTTCCGGAAAAACGGAAGTTTCCGCCGAATATGACCCTTCATGAGGTGGAAAAACAGCTGATCTTAGAAACACTTGATGCGCAGCATCAAAACAGGACTAAATCAGCCGCGATCCTCGGCATTAGCGTACGCACGCTGCGCAACAAACTCCACGAATACGGCCTTGCCGCTACAGAAGAATGAACATTAAAAATTGCATCCTGGAAAATCCCTTTTCAGTTTGGCTATGATATCGGGACTCTGATCTCCTACATCGGCTAAAATTCGATCGATGCAATCTTGAAGATTCTTAGGTTTATACTTTTTCATAATGGCTTTGAACATCTCGAACATTCCATCGCTGTAATCGAGCATAAGTTGCTCAGTCGTCAAATTGGCCAGTTGGGATGTATAAAATTCCATCCTATCTTCAGTGAAATTTGGAAGTGCAGGAAGGAGTGCAAAGAATCTTTTGGTAATGGCTACTGTGAGAAGAGGATAGATCACTTCATCCATATTCGCTTCTGCATCGGGGATATCTAAAGTGAGTCCTATATGCTCATCTCTTCTGATTCCCATAATACCTTTGACGCGATCTAAATCAGCCTCCGTCCATCCGAAAGGTTGGAGTAATTCATAGACCTTATCGTAATCTAGGCTGATAAAAGCTCTTCGAAAATCTGAAACTAGGAAAACAGATCTCGCGAACTGAATATTGGCGGCAGTGCGCGGCGTGTTGTTGATCTGGCGAATTGCCGCTTCCTGAACATTTCCTGTGCCGTTACTTTTTGCATCATCGCCTTGAGGGCGATGTGATTGCGAAGAACCCGCTGCAGGAGGGACTCGTGCTGGTGCTGACATAATTTTTTCACCATATTTATAGCTTTATAGTTTATGTGAGAAGATCGTTTCTACTCAATGGAAGGAATTTTTAGAGAACGAGTTTATATTTTAATGCGATGTCAAGGAAACGGGTCCACTTTTCAAGGGATTTTGCTTCCCCTCTATAACGAGAAAGGGCCTGTTCGAGGATTTGTGAAGCGTCGAAGAAAAGATAGGGATAGGCCATTTCTTCTTTTAGCTCTAATTCTGCGAGTGCGGTGGAACCTTTCTTTTTACCGGCGAGAATCTGTAAATGATCAACAATACGGTTTAAACTCTCCTTCAACTCCGTCATTTTTTGGGGAATGAGCTCTTTTGCAGCAGGTGGCATAGGCGATGCAGCAATTTTTTGATGGACCTGGTTCCTTAGATCTGTCTCTTGTTTTAAATAGTGTTCAGCAGCTTCCACAAGAGGCATGAATGGGATGCTGCGGAAGCCAAGTCCCCCATCGGTAGTATTGATAAACCGCACTTCAGGATGCTTTTTTGCAAAATGGGAAATGCTCGCCGATTCCATCACCCAGCGGACTGCGGTGTAGATCGGATTGCCGTGGCGGTCTTTTCTTTTGATAATTCGATCTGCAGCCGATTTTTCCGCATCGATCGCGTTCATGGAAATCTCATCGTCTTCGCCGACGCCAGCAGCGTAGCGCTTTTTTCCCGTATAGGCGAGATCGACTCCATTGAGAAAAATCGGATTGCATCCTAAAAATTGGGCCCAGGCAATGCAGATCGCAGTGACGGAAATCGATTCAGGAGAGAGAAAGTCCCCCAAAAGAGGATCGAGAAGGCCTAATTCCTCCTCCATCCAAAGTTCAGGAATGCCGCCGATTCCGCTCCTCATATAGCCGAAAGGGCCATTGCAAGTTTGGAAAATTCCCGGGAAAACACGCGTCGAATAAAGAAGAGGCGTTTCAAAGGCGAAGCTATTTTTCATTCTCCGGTATTCTTCCAAATTGGGATCGACGGCCATGCCGAAATGGGGCAAAACTCCCTGCGAGCTCAAAGCCGCGATTGTCGATCCGCCTGCAATGATCAACGCCTTATTTTCCAAAGAGCGGAGAGTCTCCATCGATTTCTGCAAAGAAGGGCCTGCGCCGCAAACAATTGCAGGAATGTTGGGAAAAGCGCCTTTGAGGGCATTGGCGTAAAAAGAATGGGGAAGATGGTTTACATTTTTGACGAAATTTTGGAAGGGCTGATATCCATGGAGCCGATCGAGATATAAGGCATGGGAAAGAGTTGTTTTTCGGAGCAGTTTGAGGCGGAGATTTTGGAAACGGCGCGTTTTATAAGAGGGCAAGGAGGCTATTTCAAATCTCCGAATGGGAAGCCGTTCGGCTAAAGCTTCAATTTCTCGATCGCTCGAGCGTCCCTTTGATAGAAGAGCAAAATGAACTTGCAGATCGGATAGAATCTCTTTAGATAGGTCGCGATGAAGAAACGATGCGATGACTCCTGGCTCGTCTTCGAGAAAGATCAATTCTCTCTCCGGATTCCCTTTCAGCCAATCGCGGACTTGAACATAGATTTCACCTGTTCCCAAGCCGTAAAAGTAGAGCGCTTCCGCTTTTTCTAGGTTGAGAGCGGGGAGGGTTTCAGGAACGGCATCTTTATAGGGCCAAGTTGGAGCTAAGAGTCCAAGCTGCGGAAAACGCTCCATGAAAATAGAGAAATTCTTTTCAAACGTAGACGAGCTTTTTGCCATCCCAGCGCCCTTCTTTTTCGATCCATATATTTTGGAAGCGGTCCCAGACTTTTTCATGATAGGTCATTCCATCGCGCCACTCTGCATCCACTCGGAGATTTCCCTTTTCATCCCATTGTCGGAGATTGAAGCGGTTAGGCTCTAGATAGACGATTTCTTCCAGAAGATTTCCTTCCTGAGTCCAACGGCTATGCGTATCTACTGGTTTACCATCTTTGTAACGCCCTTCGTCGAGAAGCTTCCCCTCTTCGCTCCACATTTGATCAAGGCCGTGGCGGATTCCCTTTTTAAATGCGCATTTCCTTTTGAGGGCTCCATTCGGCCAGTAGAGAGAAACTTCCCCTTCCAGACGCCCCTTTTTATAAAATTCCAAGGTTTTCAGCTTTCCATCTTCATAGAAAAACTGCTGTTTGCCCTCTTTCATTCCCTCTTCGAATTGCTGGATCGAATAAACGGCTCCGTTGGAGTAGGTTTGTCTATGCATTGGAGTGCTCCTGCAAAACTTGTTGAAAAAAGAGAAGTTGATTCAATCGCAATTTATCGCTCATGGAGATTGGCTGGGGGTCTAAGTCCAATTCTCTTTCAAAAATGGGCTTCCAGATTTGCCAAAGAGGATCTAAAAGCTTTTCATAGGCAATTTCTTTCTCCAATGCTTCGAGATCTAAGGGACGGAATTCATTGCAAAGCTCATTGCATCGATTCATGCTCTCGTCCCATTCTTTCCAACGTGTATTTGAAGGTAGCAGCGGGAGTTTTTGGATTTCAGCATGGACTTTTTCCCTTAAGTCGGAAGAGTGGGCATTCAGCCTCTTTAAAACTTCTGATAATGGCTCTGCGCGAACAGGTTCATCAAACCCAATTCCGCCTTCGGTCGCATTGATAAAATCGACATCTAAGTTTTTTGCCGCCAGCTCTTCCGTCCATCGGGCCGACATGATCCAATCGCGCTGCGACCAAACAGCCTTTCCATTCACATCTAATATTTTAACAAGCCCCTCATTGGCGAAAGAGTCGATATGGGCATATTTTCGTTCTTGCCGGTAGCAAAGGTCCATCCCCACTAAAATGATGGGGCTGCATCCTAAAAATAGAGCGAGAGAGGTGAGGAAATTTCCGACAGTCCATCCTGTTTCAAACTCTATCTTCTGATCGTTGATCCAATTGATCCAATCGGCGCTTCCATCGGGGAAAAGGAGCGCTTCTCCATGGATGAGGGCGGCATTTTCCCGGTTCGTCCTGCTCTGAAAACAAAAGGGCGTCTCAAAAAATCGGTGCATCTTGAATTGCCGATACGGCGCTTCTTTGTCGATCGATGCTGCGAAATGGGGCTCTGCTTCGATGACATTCAACGCAGCGCCTCCCGCCAAAATCAACCCTTTTTGTTCAAAAGCCTTCAGAAGATGGCCATTCTTTTCTAAAGAAGGCCCCGCACCTACAATGATTGCAGGGATGTTGGCAAACTTCCCTTTTAAATCCATGCCGGAGCGCGCAGCTATTTTGCGATTTGCTTTTGCATTTTCAAAAATCGAGCAGCCCCAATCGGCCGCTTCAGAGAGAAGAAGGTGAGCCGCTAGATGCCCTTTTTCCAATTCTTTTTGAAAAGAAAGGCTATAGTCCCCTTCCCGCAACACAAAATAGGCCATCTCCTTAAAAACGGCCGTCCAAGCCACTTTTTTGGCGATAGGTTCGATTTGCAGCGGCGTTTCGAGAAAATAGAGCTTCACCCGCAGATCATTCAACAGAAGGATTGCATCGTCGTCTTCTAACAGTTGGCTCAAGGCTTCCGGTTTCTCTTCTATGAAGACAAGCCTTCTTCGGTCATTTTCATCGAGCCAAGTTCTTGCCAAAGCATAAAATCGAGAGCTGATCCCATAAATGCACAGAAAATCGATTTTTTCCCAGCCGCCTTGATTCCAAATGTCTTCGGAATTGTCTTCCAGGATTGTTCCTACAGAATCTTGGATAAGAAGTTTTGCCGAGGGGATCTGTTTTTCGAGATGTTTTAAAAGAAAAGACATCGTTTCTCTACAAGCTGAGTATAAGAGGGAAGAAAAGGAACGGAAGCGATTTTTCCCGGCTCGCGCCAAAGAGTTTTCACTTCTTTTGCGCTGGCGAGGCAAATAAAAGGAGCTCCAATCGCAGAGTTGTATCCAAAAACTTGATTCTCCGCGTCTTTTCCAATGACATGCGCCTTGCATTCTACAATCAGGAGCGGAATGAGTTTTTCTTGCATAGGGGTATAGCAGATCAGATCGATGCGCCGGTTATTTCCTGAGATCTCTTTTTCCA
>CAZXVU010000078.1:7715-9561 GCA_964644465.1 uncultured bacterium | reverse complement strand
GGGGACAAAGATGCCAAGCAAGCGAGATTGACTTTTGAAGTCCTCCATTATCTGCAGCACTCCACGCTTGTGAAAATTGAACTGGAAACCGGACGCTATCATCAGATCCGCGCACAATTCAGCGCGATCGGTCATCCAATTGTCGGAGACAAGCGCTACGGCAGCCGAACAGGCGACGGACTGAAGATCCATCTTCACTGCGCCGAGCTGGCCTTCAAACATCCCGTCACGCAAGAAGTGTTACGCTTCGAATCCCCAGCCCCTTTCGCGTAGATTTCTGCTATTTGCACGGCATTTAAAGCTGCCCCTTTTAACAATTGATCTCCCACTGACCAAAATTCCAGCGTATTTGGCTGGCTTGGATCGATCCGGAAGCGGCCGCAGAATATTTCGTTTTTCCCTGTGACATCGGCGGGAGTTGCAAATCGGTTTTGTTTCCGGTCTTCGAAAATTTTCAATCCAGGTACTTCTGCCAGAGCGCGGTAGATGGCGTCGAGGGTAAATGCGCGTTTGAATTCCACATTGGCCGAGACGGAATGGGCTCTGAGGACCGGGACGCGTACGCAGGTCGCGCTGAGCTGGATTTGATCATCTTCAAGAATTTTACGGGTTTCAAAGGCCATCTTCAGCTCTTCTTCGACATACCCATTTTCATGGAGAGAACTATTGTGCGGGTAGAGATTGAAAGCATACGGAAAGGGTAAAAGATGAGAATAGGGACGATGTTCGAGATAGGCTTGAGTCTCTGCTTGAAGCTCCTTCAATAATAAGGCTCCAGCGCCGCTGGCTGCTTGATAAGTGGACGCGACGACTCTTGACACTCTGAAGAGGCGATGGAGCGAAAAGAGAGGCATTAGAAGCATTGTAGCGGCACAGTTTGGGGAGGCGATGAGGTTTTGGCCTTTCAGAACATGAGCATTGATCTCGGGAATGACGAGAGGAACTTTGGGATCCGAGCGAAATGCGGAACTGGAATCAATCACTTTGCATCCCGATTGGATGGCTACGGGAATCCATTCTTTTGAAATCGAAGAGCCCGCACAGAAAAAAGCAAGGTCTGCCTTGAGGAAGCTATTGCGATTGAGGAGTTCGAGAGGAATTTTTCTCCCTTTGAAGGAAAGGGTTTGCCCGAGAGATTTTGGCGAAGCGAAGCACCGAATTTCCCGAACCGGAAAATTCCGAGATTCCAGAAGCGAGAGAATCTGCTGGCCGACTGCGCCTGTGGCTCCGACAAGACAAATTGTGAGAAAATCCATAGTGGGTTAGTATAACAAACCAAATGAAAAATTCCATTCTTCAATCTATCAATGACGGAATCAGGGCGATCGAGTTTTTGAAAAAACCCGAAAGTTTGGCTTTCATCCAATCAGCAGCGGAACAAATCGCTACTTGTTTTAGGAATGGCGGAAAGATCCTGATCGCTGGAAATGGGGGGAGTCTTTGCGATGCGATGCATTTTGCAGAAGAGCTCACGGGCCAATTCCGGACCAAACGGGCAGCTCTTCCTGCGATCGCAATTTCTGATCCAGGCCATCTTTCTTGCGTAGCCAACGATATGGGATTTGATTCTGTGTTTGCTCGAGGCGTAGAGGCTTTTGGGAAACCGGAAGATATTTTTATTGCCCTAACGACAAGCGGAAATTCCGCCAATCTCATCGCCGCTGTTGAAATGGCAAAAACAAAAGGGCTTTTTACGATCGCATTCCTCGGTAAAACGGGGGGGAGAATGAAAGGCCTCTGCGATTTAGAATGGATTGTCTCTGGATTTTCTTATTCTGATAGAATTCAAGAGGCCCACATGACGGCCATTCATATTATGATCGAAGCAGTCGAAAAACAATTGTTC
>CAZXVU010000078.1:0-7615 GCA_964644465.1 uncultured bacterium | reverse complement strand
GTCAAAGACTCATTGAGCGGGGTCCCTGGTACTTAGGGATATTAGCGCCTTTGAGTTGGCTTTGGGCTCTTTTTACCATTTGCAAAAACAAATTCTATGATGGGAACTGGCTGCCTATTTCCCGCGTTAACTGCACTGTTGTCAGCGTAGGAAATATTGTCGCAGGGGGAACTGGGAAAACGCCTCTGGTTCATCTCCTCGCCAAAACTTTTTCCCATCGGAACGTCGCTATTTTATCGAGAGGGTATGGAGAAATGCCGGATGAGCCCGCACTTCTAGCCCGAAGATTGCCGAAGGCGAATATCTATGTGGGGAAAGACCGGATTCATTTGGCAAAGCAAGCTGTTGCCGATGGTGCAGAGCTGATTATTTTGGATGATGGGTTCCAATACCGGAAGCTCCATCGCGATTTCGATCTCGTTCTTCTCGATGCAGCAGACCCCTATGGAAAAGGTCATTATCTTCCTTGGGGATTTTTGCGCGACAGTCCAAAGAGATTGGCTCAAGCAGATGCGATTTTTCTCTCTGGAAAACATCCCGATTTTCCCGATGCTATCGTCACTCAAACCATTGTAAAGCGGATTCTCGATCTCCAAGAAAACACAATTCCCCAGATCCACGGCTGGAAAATAGGGCTATTTTGTGGAATTGCCAAACCGGAAAAGTTCAAAAAAACAGTGATTGGGCTCGGGGCGGATGTTGTCGCTGAATGGATCTTGGCGGATCATGAGCCTGCCGATATAGATCGAATCAATCATTTTGCTGAGAAATGCAAGTCGTTAGGAGCTAAAGCTTTAATTTGCACGGAGAAAGATTTTATCAAGTTTTCTCCTGGGATTTCTCCATTTTTGCCGGTCCTTTTTTTAGAAATTGAAAGCGAGATTGCCGATGGCCGGGCGGAGTGGGAAAAGTTGATTGAAAAAATCGATCAAAAAATCGATAATAGCTCCACATTATGAGCGAAGAAGTAAAAATAAATTTACCGAAACTCGGCGAAAGCATCGTCAGCGCTACGGTTGTCCAATGGTTTAAAAAAGTGGGCGATCCTGTAAAACTCGATGAGCCGCTTTTGGAAGTATCTACCGATAAAGTCAACAGCGAGATCCCGTCGCCGGTTGCTGGAATCTTACAGCAAATCCTTGCGCAAGCGGATCAAGAGATCCTGGTGGGCGAGCCTCTTGCTGTGGTATCGACAGAGGCTCATGTTCCTGCAATGGCCGCCGCTGCGCCTGCTCAATCAACGAATTCTCATTCATCAGGCATGGAAGATTTTCTTTCTCCTTCTGTGATGCGCTTGCTCAAAGAAAAAGGACTTTCGCTCAATGAAATCGACCGCATTCCCCGGACAGGGCAAGGCGGAAGGCTGACCAAAAAAGATGTGGAAGACTATAACGGCGCCCCTTCCCCTGTAAAACCTGTTTGTTCAATGCAGCGCGAGCGAAGCGATACAGAGCGGGTTCGAATGAGCGCGCTCAGAAAAGCGATTGCCGACAATATGGTCCGCTCCTTCTACGAAGCGCCCCATGCCTCTCTGGTCACAGAAGTCGATGTGACCCGCATTGTGAAGATCATCCAAGAACAGAAGCAAAATTTCTTGCAAACACATGGCGTTAAATTGACGATCACCGCTTGTGTCGCCCGCGCAATTGCCCGCGCGATTCATGCCTATCCGTTGATCAATGCCTCGCTGGATGGCGACACCATCGTCATGAAGCGCTTTATCAACCTCGGCGTTGCTGTCAGCGTGGAGCAAGGCGTTATGGTTCCCGTCATTAAAAACTGTCAGCAGCTAAGTCTGGCAGATATTGCAAAACAGATCGCGGAACTTGCAGAAAAAGCGAGAAGCCACCGCCTATCTCCCCAAGATGTACAAGACGGATCGATCACCATGACGAATTTCGGCATGACGGGAACAATGATTGGCATTCCCATCATCCGCTTCCCTGAAGTGGCCATCGTCGGTCTTGGAGCGATCACCAAGAAAGTCGCCGCAATGCCCGATGATTCGATTGCGATCCGCTCTGTGATGATGGTCTCTTTGACCTTCGATCACCGCGTTTTAGACGGCCTCTATGGCTGCGGCTTCCTCAGTGAATTGAAAAAGCACCTCGAAGAAGACCTATCCCTCGATTGATTTCTTATCCTTCTGCTGAAGAATATCCTGGTTTTCCATCGAACGTGTAGAGAAATTCGGCTTTCGTCACATCCATATTTACATGATCGAAAGCATGGAGGATTTGGATGACATCGTTTTGAGAAACAGTTCTGCTTTCATCGGAAACAAAACGGCAGCGCCATTGCTCAATACAGAACGTTTCAGGCTGTCCTTGCGGCCAAACTCTGACGCCCCGGTTCGTGATCATCTTCAAATGCAGAGAACCCACATTGATATGGGAGATTTTTGAGAAGAAGTCTTGCAGCAGTCCATGATGGTAAATAAAAACATCGACTCCGACAAGATGCCGCTGCGTAGAAGACGGGGGATGGGAATGAATGATTGTAGGAGCTGCTGCATGATAGGCCACGGGCTTTAGCTCTTCCGGCTTTTTCCCGAGGTTTTTGGCCACTGCTTCTGCGAATTGCTGAGTTCCTACTTTCTTTTTGCTGGTCCCTTCCTTGAAAATATCGTAGGTATGGATTCCTTCTTCCAATGTCTTGAGCCAGGCGTTATGGACTTTTCCCGCCACTTCTGGCTGTCCAATGTGAACAAGCATCTGAACGGCGGCTAAAAGAAGGCCTGATGGGTTGGCTACATTCTGTCCAGCCCTACGCGGCGCTGAGCCGTGGATCGCCTCGAACATCGCTCCTTTTTCGCCGATGTTTGCAGACCCGGCCAAACCGACGGAGCCGGCGATCTGGGCCGCCACATCGGAGAGTATATCCCCGTAGAGGTTCGGCATCACGATCACATCGAAAATTTCTGGGGTGTCTGCCAGTTTTGCCGCTCCAATATCGACAATCCAGTTTTCATTCATGATTTCGGGATACTGGAGTGCGATTTCATCGAAAACTTTGTGGAAAAGGCCGTCGGTGAACTTCATAATATTGTCTTTCATGAAGCAGGTGACTTTTTTCCTTCCCTGTCTTTTTGCGTATTCGAAGGCATAGCGGATGATTTTTTCCGATCCTGCCCTTGAGATAATTTTAATCGAATTGCAGACATCGGGACTTTGTCTATATTCAATACCTGCGTAGAGATCTTCCTCATTTTCTCGGACAATGACCACATCCATCTCTGGGTGTTTTGTCTCAACAAATGGATAATAGGAGACGCAAGGGCGCACGTTTGCATAAAGACCGAGAGTCGTCCGGATCGTTACATTCAAGCTCTTAAAACCGCCTCCTTGAGGAGTCGTGATGGGGGCTTTCAAAAAGGCCTTGCACCCGCGGATTACATCCCACATTTTGGGATCCATTCCAGTGACAAATCCTTTCAGATAGAGCTTTTCGCCGATTTCGACATTGTGGATTTCCAGTTGAGCCCCTGCCGCATGAAGAATATGGAGCGTTGCCTTCATGATCTCTGGACCAATTCCATCCCCTTCAGCTACTGCAACAGGCACTTTCGACATAAATTCCCCTTGTTAAGCGTCTAAGTTACGATTTTTTTTAGAAGACTTCAAGAGATCCTGCGGGTAGAATCGAAAGTTTATGAAGACCTTATTTGAAGACCAGCGCCGTTACCTCAATCATTTTTTCGATCAGATTGATCTCGCGGCTGCAGAAAAAGTCCTTCAAAAACTCCTTGCATGCAAGGGAGTCGTGATTCTCTCTGGCGTGGGGAAAAGCGGCCATATTGCCCAAAAGATCTCCACAACTTTCCTATCAACAGGGACAAAATCTTTTTTTCTATCTCCGGCAAATGCCCTTCATGGAGACATTGGATTTATTTCTCCCGATGACACGCTGATCGCTTTGAGCAAAAGCGGGGAGTCTCAAGAGCTCCTCGAAATCCTTCCTCATATCCAGAGAAAAGGAGCTTCAACCATTGCGGTGGTTTCCCAATCCAATTCCCGTTTGGCCAAGGCCTGCGATCTCTCCATCCTATTGCCCATTCAGAGAGAGCTCTGCCCTTTCGATTTGGCTCCCACTACATCTACAGCAGCCCAGCTAATTTTCGGCGATTGCCTAGCGGTCGCTTTGATGAAAGCGAAGAATTTCTCACTGAGCGATTTTGCCGAAAATCATCCTGCAGGGCTTTTAGGCCGCAAGATCACGTTGAAAGTATCTGACCTGATGCTGAAAGGGGATGCGGTCCCGCTCTGCAAGCCCACGGACAAGCTCATCGATATGCTCCATGAGCTTTCGGTCAAGCGGTGTGGATGCCTTCTAGTCGCAGATGAGGACCTTCATTTGCTGGGGATCTTTACAGACGGCGACCTGCGCCGTGCGGTACAAACCAAAGGCCCCGACGCCCTCCAATTGCCTCTTGCTGAGCTGATGACCAAAGCTCCGAAAATGATACCTGGAGGCCGCCGGGCATTCGAAGCCATGAAGCAGATGGAAGAAGACCCTACCCGTCTAGTGACTGTACTGCCCGTCGTCGAAAACGGCCGTATCCTGGGTCTTTTGCGCATGCACGATATCCTTCAAGCCGGCCTCCACTAAAAATAATTTCCATTGCGGGATATTTTATCCAATCGCGACAATTGACCGAAAAGGAATATCCATGCTGGAGCTATATTTAGCGAATTTATTAATTATCCTAGTTTTTACGATAGGATACATAGCGATCATCTTCGAATCGCCCTTAAGAATTAACAAGACCGCCTCTGCCCTCATTATGGCTGTCCTGACTTGGACAGTCTTGTTCTTGGTCAAAGGGCACACCGTAGCCGTAGATATCGTTTCGCTTGGGCATCACCTCAACGATGTCAGCCAGATCATTTTCTTCCTAATGGGAGCCATGACCCTTGTGGAAGTAGTGGATTCCCATAAAGGGTTTAAAGTGATCACCGACCTGATCCATACCGGCTCGAAGAAAAAAATGCTCTGGATCATCAGCTTCATCACTTTTTTTCTATCCGCGATCTTGGACAACTTAACGACGACCATCGTGATGGTCTCTCTTTTGCGCAAGCTCATTCCAGAAAAAAATGACCGGATGATCCTAGGATCCATGGTCGTGATCGCAGCAAATGCGGGGGGCGCTTGGACTCCGATCGGGGACGTAACGACAACGATGCTCTGGATCAATGGAAATATCACTTCTCTGAACGTCATGAAAGCGCTGTTTATTCCTAGCTTTTTCTCTCTTATCATTGCTCTCTTACTTCTTGGATGGGGATTAAAAGGATCCTATCCCAAAGTTGTCCAGAGAGCCCATGAAGAAGAAGTAGAGCCAGGCGCTCGTTTGATTTTCTTTTGCGGCATCGGGGCCTTGATTTTCGTGCCGATTTTCAAAGCTTTGACAGGCCTTCCTCCTTTTATGGGCATTTTGATTGGACTTGGAGTCGTTTGGCTGATTACTGATTTAATTCACGCTCCTCATCAACGAGAACATCTTCGGGTGCCCTACATCCTGACCCGGATCGATACCTCGGGGATTTTATTTTTTCTGGGGATTTTGCTTTGCATAAGCGCGCTTGATGCTGCCGGTATCTTACAGAAACTGGCTCAGTTCCTCGATACTTATGTTCATAATCTTACTGTCATTGCAACGTTGATTGGATTGATTTCAGCCGTAGTGGACAACGTTCCCCTGGTAGCAGCTGGCATGGGCATGTACGATCTACAAACCTATCCGCCAGATTCTTATCTTTGGCAAATGCTCGCCTATTGCGCAGGCACAGGCGGCAGTATTTTGATCGTCGGTTCCGCAGCCGGCGTTGCATTGATGGGAATGGAGAAGATCGACTTTGTCTGGTACTTCAAAAAAATCAGCTTCACAGCTCTTGCAAGCTATCTCGGCGGCGTCGCAGTCTTTTTGATTCAAGACGCTCTTGTAGGCATGTTCTTTTAGTAGAGACGGAGAGCCACCACAGAGACACTGAGGACACGGAGAAGCACAGAGAAGGCCTCGCTAAAAGGAGGCCTTTGTACAAGATTACATATCGAGCTGCAGGCTCAGAGAGAATCCGCTCAAGCTGAGATCGCCGCGGCTAACTACATCATTGGGATAAGCAGGACCTCTGTCCCAGAATCTTCTGAGATTCAGCTGATCCCACCAGTAGTGGAATTCATAAGCGCCTTTGACTGACAAGTAGTATTGGTTGCAATTGAACGGCGTTCCCCATGAAAGGCCTAAGGCAATTTCAAAGTTCGGAACATTCATGTAATGGTCGTCTTCGAGATCAAAACCCAAATTTGGTATTCTTACGCCAGAATTAGGTGTAGTCTCGCTCTGTTCGATATCGAATTTTCCACACAAGATCGAAGATGCGACTTTTCCGAATAAGGAAAATCCTCTTCCAACAATCCAATCAGTGTCTATGCCAGCGCGAGCGCCGATGCCCCAAAAATCGTTGTCAGCATGATGGACCCATCGAGTGCTCTGACCTATTGGAAGTGTATTCGCTCCGCTATAGTCGACTGAGAAGTGTTGATTGATCCAAGCGCCGCGTACGCCAAAATGAGGGTTCAGCACGAGATAGCGGCTCACATGATAAGCCTTCCCTAATCTGAAATCGATGGTGTTGTAATCTCCATCCCAAACAGCGCTGAGGCCTTGGCTGAACATAAAATCAAGAGTTCCAGAGCCGAGACCCCAAAGAGGAATCAATGTACCTCCTGAAGTAGTCACACCAGCTCTCTTATAGTCGCTGATTTTTACCCAGGTCCAAGCTACATCGAGATTCCATGCGTCGTGGCCCAGGTAAAACCCTGCACCAACGCGTGCGCCCCAATTGTATTTCCAATCTCTGTGGCTGTTTGTGAAACCGATTACCTCGCCATTTGTCAGAGGATCATCAAATCCATTTGTGTCTGAAATCGCCCATTGCATTCCATCTTGTTTTGCTTGGAATGCCAGGCCGTCAATGTGAAAATAGAAGTCTCTTGGGCAAGCTAAATTTAAATCGTAAGGATATGCAAAAGCGAATGGGCCTGGCCGTGGCTCTTCGCAGCATACAGGAATAATGGGCTCGCAGGGTCCTCTAGGGATTGCGTACAGATTTGTTGCTACTGAAAAGATAGCAACAGAAGATGCAATTACCCTGTTCCACTTCAAATGCATAGACTTCTCCAATTGATTTTTATCACATGCTATTTAGTGAGCGGGTATCTTGGCAATGGGATTTATACGGAAAAGAAAAAGGCCTCGCGAGAGCGAGGCCTTTGTGCAATTTAGAGAGTCCGAATATTACATGTCGAACTGCAGGCTGAGCGAGAAACCGCTCATGCTGAGATCGCCACGGCTGACCACATCATTGGTATATGATTCGCCTCTGCTCCAGAATCTTCTGAGATTCAGCTGATCCCACCAGTAGTGGAATTCATAGGCGCCTTTAATTGACACGTAATATTGATTGCAGTTAAAGGGTGTGCCCCATGAAAGACCCAAGATAAGTTCAAGGTTTGGAACGTTCATGTAATGGTCATCTTCGATATCGAAACCAAAATTTGCTCCTGCGCTAATGGGTGTAGTCAGGTGCTGTTCGATGTCGAATTTTCCATA
>CAZXVU010000077.1:0-9585 GCA_964644465.1 uncultured bacterium | reverse complement strand
GATCAAATTTTACGTTATTAAAAAAATGATTTGATTAACAGAAATGTCAGAACATTTTATGAAGAATTTTATAGATAAAAGAGAGTTCGATGCACCTCCTCCTCGCTCTTCTTCTTACGACAGCCTCTCACGAGCCGACGATCTATTATTACAACGGCCATTATTATTACGATGATAAGTATTGGTACGGTCCTGGATGGTATTACGGACATTGGTACGGAAGTCCTGAGCCCTATTGGATATGGCGCCGGCGTCATCCCCACTGGTGGAACCGCGTAGCACGGTTACGCGAATGGGATAAGGCTCATCCGAAAAATCAAAAATGAGACTCCAGCCATCTTAAATAAGAATTAATCTGTTCTTCGGCTACAGCGCCAACAATAGAAGTGTGGCCATATCCATGGCAAATATGGCGGGTGGCGCCTGGAAGGTTAGGGAGAGAAGTGCCGAGATGAGGCACTTGGAAATCTTCGGTAGATGCAGAAAAATCCCAGCTTCGAGGAGCTGTATTCGGCGGCAAAGGTTTTAGAACTTTTTGCATGAGATCTTGAGCTTTCTGGCTTCCAAAGGAGAGCTCTTCGCGGATCACAGGTTTCAGGAAACAAACAGCCAGTCTATATTTTTCCAGCCAATTCACACGAGGAGTCCCAAAATGGATACCTGCGATTGTTGAAACTCTCACAGCGGATCGGGGTGCTTTTTCCCTCAATTGCGTTTCCAGCCAAGTGACAATCCTGCTTCCGTTTGAAACTCCCATGAGGCAGATCGGTTTTCCAGGATGTTGTTTTGCATAATCGAGAATGGTGGGAAGGATAGGGATTGCAGCGTCTTCGAGGGAACAGTTGCCTTTCTTGGGAACGAAGGGAACAAATAGGTCTATTTCAGGATGTTTTTTGAGGAGCTTAATCTGCGGCCTCCAAATGCAAGGATGGCTTCTTAGACCATGAACAAGCACGCAGAGGCTTTTGCTCTCTTTGTTCCAAACTCTTTTTTCGCCGCAGAGGTGATATTTAGCTGAAAAAAGGTAGTGATAAACGAAAGAACATCCATATCTGACTTCTCTAAAAAGACTCAAGACTCGGTCTAGTTTCTTTTCCCAAGAGCTTCGTTTGTCATATTGAGAGGAGAGAACCTCGTGAGGTTGTATAACTTGATCCAATCTCATACAAATTTTCTGATTGAAAAAAGAGCTCTATTCTCTTCAAATTCGGGGACTGTTGTTTTTCCGTAGAGGACGAGTTCCGACATGATTTGCCCTGTAAGAGGGGCGAATTTAAAACCATGGCCCGAACAGACAGAACCAATTGCGATTCGCGGATCAATTAGGTCTATCATAAAATCTTCCGTGGGAGTGATTGTGTAAAGACAGGTTTCGGAGCCCACCCTTTTTTCAATCGGGGAGACAAACTCATCTTTCACAAACCGCTCGATGTTTTCCAATTTTTGAGGTTCTCCCACAGTCACATGTTGGGCCACTTTGATACCTTCGCAGCCAAATTCTGGAAGACCATAAAAGACCTGATTTTCTCCATCCCCGATGTAAGACCAGTTTGGAAATTTCCCAATTTGATAGAGGTCTTGAGGCCCCTGCAGCTTAAAATAACTGATTCCTTGGTTTATGATATGGACGTTGAGCTGAGGAACGAGTTCTTTGATCCAAGGACCTGTTGTGATGATCACCCGTTTTGCTGCCATCTCCCCTTGATCTGTAGTGAGGATGAGGGGATCTTGGTCGGAATCGATGTTCAAAACTTTCGTCTTCTCAAAAATTTGAATCGATTTTTTAGGGAGGATTTCCTTTAACGCATCGATCGTTTTTTTCGCGGCAATAAGCCCTGCAGACCGATCGTGTAGAACTGCGCTTGCATTGTGAAAGCGGAATTGGGGAAAAAGTTTCTTCGCTTTCGAAACTTCTAAAAGATCGATCTCTAATCCAGAATTCTGAACAGCTCGAATGTAATCTTCAAATTTTTTTCCAGATCCGAAAAAACATCCATGATTGCGGTAGAGAAGTTTGCAACTAAGCTCTTTTTCCATATGCGCCCATTCTAGGTGGGCTCGCTGGATGAGTCTTATATAAGCTGGGTTTGCATAGGTAGAGCGGGTCGTTCGAGAGGTTCCGTGAGAGCTGCCAAAGGGGTGGCCTATGGTAAATTGTTCGATGATTCCGATATGCAGATTCTTATGAGATAAAGCATAGGCGGCAGCCAATCCATTGATCCCGGCGCCTATGATAAGTACATCAAAAGGCTTATCGCAATTTTTCGGAGAGGATCTCGATGAGTTTTGCAATAGGAACTCGCGTCTGCAGCATAGTGTCTCTGTCGCGAAGCGTCACAGTGTCGTTTTCGAGGGTGTCGAAATCGATCGTGATGCAATAGGGCGTTCCAAGTTCGTCTTGGCGGCGGTAGCGCTTGCCGATCGCTCCCGATTCGTCATATTCGCAATGCCAGATCGAATGGAGCTGATCGAAGACCATTTTCGCTTTTTCTGCGAGCGGCTCTTTTTTCATGAGAGGGAATACTGCGCACTTGACCGGTGCAATGCGAGGATTGAAGTGGAGGACTGTGCGCATTTCTCCATTTTCGAGCTGTTCCTCTTCATAAGCATCGCAGAGAAGCGCCAGAATAGTTCTCTCGACGCCGAAAGTAGGTTCGATGACGTGGGGAACGAATTTTTCTCTGGTTTCAGGATCGGTATAATCGATCGTCTGGCCTGAGAATTCGGCATGCCGTTTGAGATCGAAATCGGTGCGGTAGGCAAGGCCATACAGTTCGCTTCTTCCGAAAGGAAAGTCATAGACGATATCGACAGTGCGCTTCGAGTAGTGGGAGAGCTGTTCTTTAGGGTGTTCTTTCTGGTGGACGCGGTCGGTTTTAAGGCCAATCCATTCGCACCATTTGTGCATCGAAGATAGCCAATCGGTAAATATTTTTTGCCAATCCGCTTCGCGAATAAAGTATTCGATTTCCATTTGTTCGAATTCAATGACGCGGAAAACGAAGTTACCGGGAGTGATCTCGTTGCGGAAGGCTTTTCCAATTTGCGCAATGCCGAAGGGGATTCGTACGCGCATCGTATCGACGACATTTTTGTAGTCGAGGAAAATGGCTTGGGCCGTTTCGGGACGCAAATAGGCGACATCGCCATCAGAGCCCGTTTTGCTCATGTGGGTGGAGAACATCAGGTTGAAATTGCGCGCTTCGGTGAAGTCTTGGGCGCCGCATTTGGGGCATTTGACTTTATTGGATACGATAAGATCGGTCATTTGCTCAAGCGTCAAGCCATCGGCATCTTTATGCAGGGCCTCTTCGATCAAATGATCGCAGCGGAAACGGCTTTTGCAGGTTTTGCAATCGATGAGAGCGTCATTGAAACCGTCAAGATGGCCAGAAGCTTTCCAGGCTTTGGGATGAAGGAGGATAGGACCGTCCAGGCCAACCATGTCGCGTCTTTTTTGGACGAACATCTTCCACCACAGATCTTTCACATTTTTTTTGAGCTCAGTGCCATAGGGTCCGAAAGAATAGGTATTGGCAAAGCCGCCATAAATTTCTGAACCGGGATAAATGAATCCTCTTCTTTTGCAGAGAGCGACAATAGGCTTGAGCGAATCTTGGATCTGCGCGCTTTTCACTTGAGACATAAATATACCGAGTTTAATCTTAAAGATTACCTCTATAGAACAATAAATGGAAGGCTTAAGCTTCTCTCTCATCCTGCTGGTTCGTGGTAACCGCCATCTGCTCCCGCTTACCTTAGATTCTTTAAAAGTTCAAAGCGATGCCCGCTTCGAGATCATTCTTCTCGATGGAGAAGGATCGGGGAGGCTTCCCTCAATCTCCCATTGCTATCCCGGCCTTTCGATTCAGGTGAAAGATGCATCTGGAAAGCGACTTGGGGAGATGATGAATCTTGGACTCGATGCTGCAAAAGGAAAGTACGTCCAATTTCTAGAGCCGGGAGAGCGTTATCTCTCTCAACACGGCCTTTCTTATTTATTGCAGCTGACCCAGGAAACCGGAGAGCCCCAGCTTGTATATTCTAGCTTTTTAAAACGGGGCCCTGACCTCGCTCCACAAACTGTTAGCTTTTCCTTGAATCAAGAGTTGTTGAAAAAAGGGGTAGCCATCAGGTCATCTTGGTTTTTAAAAGATACATTACTGCAGCTTGGCGGATACGATGGGCGCTTTATTCACCGGCCCGCTTTTGACCTTCTTTGCCGCTATTTCCTCAAAAAGGGGATGCGGGCCGTCTATAGCAGAAGGGTCCTGGTTGATTCGGAACCGCATCGAAGGGTTGCCAAAGAGGTTTTAGGGGATGTATCGGAGACTTGCCGGATTCTTTTCCGACATTTCGGGTTATGGTCTGCTCTCCGTTGGGTTTTCGTCCAAGACCATCTTGAAATGATCCGTTGGTCCCTCTCTTTCGTCAAACAAGCCTTCTGGAAAGCTGAGAAGAATTAATATTCAGTAGCGGGGTTGGCGGTCGACCCAGCGTTTGATCCAAGCATCGACGGAAATACGGCCCGGTCCAAAAATAAATACCATGAGAGCCATTAGCAAAAAGGCATAAGGTTCTTGTTTCACGAGTTCTAACGGCTCCGTCAGAAAACGAAAATTTGAAATATTGGGTGCATGCGCCGTGCTCAAAGCGATGAGCATGGTGATGATCATTGGGATTGCGGCAATTCGAGACGCAAAACCGATAAATAAGAGAAAGCCGCAAACCGTTTCTAAGGAAGCGACCGAATAAGAAAGGTAGACGGGGTGCTTAAAACCCAGGGAAGTA
The DNA here is from genome assembly GCA_964644465.1 of uncultured bacterium. Lineage (GTDB taxonomy): Bacteria > Chlamydiota > Chlamydiia > Chlamydiales > SM23-39 > CAZXVU01. Next base: position 4,794 of record CAZXVU010000077.1, on the reverse strand, counting down.
AAAAAATCTATTACCTTGTCCATGTGTCCTAACTTGCCGAGGCCTGTAATAAAAAATTGATGCCCCCAAGTCATGCGCATATAGAGGAGGAAGAGGCTTTGGAGGTTGCCTCCGATCATGATAAAAAAACTGTAAAATTTATCGATGAATCGAAGGAATGGGCTCGTAAGCATAGAACGGTTCCTGGTATTTTTTTTTAGAATCGCCGGGATTTCTTTTAAAAACAAGTGGGAAGCTGCTATACTGTCCGCACTATGCAAGAACTTTGTTCATTTACACTGGAAGAATTCAAGATTTGGCTGGAGAAGGAAGGGGAAAAACCGTTCCGCGCTGCTCAGATTTTTGATTGGATTTACGCAAAAGATGCCGCCTCCTTTGAGGCGATGACGAATGTGAGCCGCGAACTCCGGACGAAGCTCATTGGAAAATTGGGATTTCCAATCATCAAGCTCCTTCGGACCCAAGAATCGGAAGATCTGGAAACGATCAAATTCCTCTGGGAGCTTCCCGATAAAAAAAGAGTGGAGTCTGTTCTCATCATGTCGGGCGACCGCCGCACTGTCTGCATTTCCTGCCAAGTAGGATGTCCAGCCCGCTGCGCATTTTGCGCATCCGGCAGAGAAGGTTTGCTGAGGAATTTAAGCGCGGCAGAAATCGTTGAGCAAGTCCTTCACATCAACCGCTTTTTAAAACTGAAAGGAGAGCGTGTCTCTCATCTCGTTTTTATGGGGATGGGGGAGCCGATGGAGAATTACGATGCGGTTGTGAAATCGATCAAAATTTTCAATCTTCCTGAAGGATTTAACATCTCACAACGGCGCATCACAGTATCTACAGTAGGCGTTGTCGAAGGAATCCACAAACTGGCGAAAGAAGAGCTCAAAGTGAATCTCGTCCTTTCTTTGCATGCTCCGAACCAACATATCCGAAAAAAAATCATCCCTTACGCCCGCCGCTATCCTCTGGAAGAAGTATTATTGGCAATGGACAACTATGCGCGCGAAACCAAGCGGGATATCACCTACGAGTACACGCTCCTTGCAGATATTAACGACAAGCCCGCACATGCCGAAGAGCTGGCGCGCCTCCTCAAGGACAAGCAATGTACTGTGAATCTAATCCCCTATAATCCTGTAGATGGCCTGAGACTGAACCGACCAGAAAAAGAGACGATTGAGGATTTCCGGGCGATCCTTGAAGATGCGGGAATCAATACAACTTGGCGCTATACAAAAGGAAAGGATATTGCCGCAGCCTGCGGACAGCTCGCGCTTCAGACTCCTCCGAAAGAAGAACTTCTTTTAGCTTCTTCTGCGGTCGGGGATTGATAAATACGTTAAGATGTTTTAGGCTGCTCGAAATAAGCTGTTAAACGATGAATCCAGCTCACTACTTCACACTATTACGCATTTTCATCAGCCCCATTTTCCCTTTACTCTACCTTGAACATGAATGGTTGGGGATTCCTCTCATTTGGCTCCCCTATGTTCTTTTAGGGCTGTTAGTGATTTGCGAATGCTCCGATCTTTTCGATGGGATGGTCGCAAGGCGCCGCAATGAAGTCACTGATCTTGGAAAAGTCTTGGATCCGATGGCAGATAGCATTACCCACATTTCTCTCTTCTTAACGTTTACTCAAGGCTTTGTAAATCTGCCTCTTTTGGTCGTCTTTGTTTTTCTCTACAGAGATATTTTTATCAGCACTTTGAGGACGCTTTGCGCCATGAGGGGAGTGGTCCTAGCTGCCCGCTTCAGCGGCAAAGTCAAAGCAGTCATCCAGGCAAGCGTAGCCTTCCTGATCATTTTATTAATGATCCCTTATACTGCAGGAGTATTGCCTCTAGCTCTTCTCCAGCAAATCTCTCTCTTCGCCGTTTCTATTGCGGCGATTTATACAGTGATCTCTTTTGGCGACTATGTCTTTGCCAACCGTATCTACATCAAAAAAGCCATCGACAATATTTAATAGTCACTTATGTAGCCTCCAGACTTTGGATATACACCTCCAAAAGCAATTCACAGAGTTACACAGAGATAGATTAAAAGTTACACAGAGAAAAAGATCATATTTTTACCTCTGTGTAACTCCTTTTGTTCTCTGTGTATCTCTGTGATTGTTCTTCTTTAATTGCTGAGAAGGGCGATAGGTGATAAATGACGTGTAAGGTGCTCTATGAATAAAGAAGTCATCATTGTCACGGGAAGCTGCGGTAGGATCGGGACGAATGTCGTCCGCAAGCTCGGAGAAAAGTACAAGATTGTCGGGTTCGAGCTTTTGAAGGCCATCTATGCCATGCCAACTGAAGAGCTTGTGCCGGTAGATCTTTCGTCGGATGAGAGCGTCCAGCAAGCATTCATGCATATCAAAAACTTCTATGGCACCAAGATCGCCTCGGTCATCCACTTAGCGGCCTATTATAGTTTCGATCAGCAGCATTCAGATCTTTACGAGAAAGTGACGGTCCAAGGAACCGAGCGGCTTCTCAAAGCCCTTAAACCCTTTGACGTCGATCAATTTGTTTTTTCCAGCACGATGCTCGTCCATGCTCCAGGAAAACCGGGCCATCCCATTACGGAAGAGGATCCTGTTGCGCCGAAATGGGACTATCCTCTCTCGAAGGTACATACAGAAAAAGCTATCCACGAGCTGCGCGGTAAAATGAAGACGGTCATTCTGCGGATAGCAGGCGTATACGACGACTATTGTAATTCCATCCCCATTAGTCATCAGATCCAAAGAATTTATGAAAACCAACTTGAAAGCCGCCTCTTTTCAGGGAACGTCAATCATGGAGCCGCATTTCTCCACATGGCAGATCTTATTGACGCCATCTCTCTGGCTGTCGATAAACGGAAAGAGCTGCCCCCGGAACTGACTCTCCTTATCGGCGAGCCGAAAACTTTGAGCTACGATCAATTGCAGCGGCAAATTTCCCGCCTGATTCGTGGCAAAGAGTTCAAGACTTGGCGCGTTCCGAAACTCATCGCCAAATTAGGCGCTTGGATTCAAGGCCATATTCCTTTTGTACCTCCTCCTTTCATCAAACCGTGGATGATCGATTTAGCGGACGATCATTACGAGCTCAATATTTCCAAAGCGAAAAAAATATTAGGATGGGAGCCTAAACACGCCCTAGACAAAAGCCTTCCAAAAATGATCGAAGAACTCAAAGACAATCCATTATCTTGGTATAAAATTAACCATCTTCAGATGTCTCCCAGATTGAAAGCGAAAATCGAAAAAGAAAAAACCTAAGAGAGTCTCTAAACCGCTACAGAATTTTTCTGAGTTTTTAGAGCTGCCATTTTTCGGTAGAGTTTTAGATACTCTTGAGCCGGTTTTTTCCAGCTAAAATCGAGCTGGATGGCTCTCCGTACAACAGATTGGAAAGTGGCGGGATCGGAGCGATAGAGATGGAAGGCCCGCTTAAGTGCAGAATCGAGAGCATCGGGGCTTATTTTTTGGAAGGTGAACCCATTCCGTTTTTGCATAGGAACAGTGGGATCTTCGCAGTCGAAGACGGTGTCTTTTAAACCGCCTGTGGAACGGGCAATCGGAATGGATCCGTAGCGCATCGCAATGAGTTGTGTCAGCCCGCAAGGCTCGAAATGGGATGGCACTACTGTGAAGTCGCTAGCAGCGTAGATCACATGAGCGAGTTCTTCATTGTACTCGAATTGGAGAAAGGCTTGATGATTCGAGGCATATTGCTGTTTGAGTTTGTCGAAAAACTCTTTCATCTTAGGGAGGTCTGTAGATCCAAGAAGGAGGAACGTCCCTCCGAGTTCTACTGTTTTCTTGAGAGCCTCCGCAATGAGCTCAGGGCCCTTTTGAGGGACTAAGCGGGTCACAGCTCCTACCCACGGTGTTTTATCGTTTGCGAGTTTAAACCTCTTCTGGAGCTCTTTCTTATTTTCTTTTTTCGCATTTTGAATCGCAGCAAAAGAAGTTTCGGAATTGAAATGCCCTTTCAGGGATGGATCTGTTGAAGGATCCCAAATTTTTTGGTCGATTCCATTGAGAATCCCCGTGATCTTTCCTTTATATTTTCGGAAAGTCGATTCAAGGTGGAAGCCCATTTCCGCGGTCAGGAGTTCTTTGGAATAAGTGGGAGAAACGGCGACCACTTCATCGGCATATACAATTCCCCCTTTCATCAGATTGACGGCCTTAGGAGTCTCTGGATCGTCATCGAGCATTTTTTCTTTTGTAAGATAGTTCGCGCTTCTCAAGCCAATATTATCAAGGTCATGAGCGGCGCACTTCCCTTGATATTCGCTGTTATGGATCGTCAGGACAATAGACTTCACCTTCAATTCGCTGGCAAAAAGATCTTTTACCAGGGGGGCGCAAATAGAAACATGCCAGTCGTGAAGATGGAGGATGTCGATCGGTTCCTTTTTCAATTTCAAGTATTCGAGGACCGCCCGGGAAAAATAGATGAATCGGGCCTTCTCATCTTCTCCTCCATAGATTTTGCCTCTATGGAAATAGCCAGCTGGATGGCGGGCTTCAAGGAGATGGAGGTTGCACCCTTCGCATTGGGCTGACCACATCGTATTTGGATGCAGGTTTCCCTTCTCATAGCACTTAAAGTCAGGAACCTCCATCCGAAGGTTGGCGAGTTTTTTCGTGTCTATGAAATCATATTTTGGAATGATGACTTCCACATCCTCATGGACGCGGGTCAATTCCCTGGAAAGACCAACAATGACCTCTCCCAGCCCACCAGCTTTCGCAATAGGGGCAAATTCAGCAGCAAGTTGAACGATTCTCATATTATACCCAAATAA
>CAZXVU010000076.1:9590-9944 GCA_964644465.1 uncultured bacterium | reverse complement strand
TAAATTCTGCTGAAGATCTGCCACGAAAAGCTTCTCTAAAATTTGCACCTACTGAAGTTCCTCTGCGTAAAAGTTGTTTCCCAATCACCTGAGCGACTGTTAATTTTGGCAAACTTGTATACAGATTTATGATTCTGAGTGCAAAACCTTTGGTCCGATCTCGTAAGTCTTCTTTCATTTTTTGGGGTGCGGGGGCGAAGCCCCGACGTTTTCAGCATTCAGCATTCCTATTTCCTACTTTAATTGGGGGTGGGGGGGGGGGGGGCCCCCCCGGGGGGGGCCCCGAGGGGGGGGGGAGGTTGCACAACACGTCGGGAGCGACCCCCCCCCGGCCGCACCCGAAGGCGGTGGGGT
>CAZXVU010000076.1:0-9580 GCA_964644465.1 uncultured bacterium | reverse complement strand
TTATTTTTTGGGGGGGGGGGGGCCCCCCCCCCCGCGTTTTCCCCACCCCCCATACATTTTCCACATTTTTTTGGGGGGGGGGGGGGGCGGCCCCCCCCCCTGTTTTCCCCCCTCTGTGGTGACTAGGTATCCACTTCGATGAGCTGCGACCAGACGCGCGGATCCTCGTAAGGCGGTTGCGTATGCCCATCGATTTTCTTATTGGGATGCTCGCGAAGGATTTCTTTCACTGGCCCCGCATTCGCAATTGCCGCAACGATCCGAGCCACCGAATCTTCAGGTACCGTTTTATCTGTATCAGTGCGGATGAAGATGAACTTACCTGTGGAAGGGGGGAGACCGGTGAATTTGCTCACAGTATCCATGCCGTCTTGTTCAACGAGGTTGGAAATGCTCGGATCTTCAGATTTTAATGCAGGAATAGCATAAGGACTCACAAATTTGGCGAACCAGCCATGGCTTGAGACGAGATGGTCAGCTGAATCAAACGGATTGGCTCCAATGAAATGAGCTCCATGAGGATGATACAGCTTTTTCAGATGGGCTGCCCAGGCAGCTCCTTCGCAAAAGCCTGAAATATAAATCCGATTGTGGGGATACCCTTTTTGGAGATGGACATGATTGTAAACAGCTTCCGCATCGAGATAGCCTCCTCCTTCGCAGATCTTGCCGACGCTTTCAGCTGTGCCGCGGAGATCCGACATAGCCACATCATATCCAGCGCCGAGGAGTAGGCCAAGCAGCCGCAGCTCCATGGCCATGCTTCTTCCAGGAGAGTGGAAATGGACCCAAATAGGTCTTTGACCAGGTGGAAATTGGGGAGATTCAGGAAGAAGGCCTCCTTTCACAATTCCATCGGCTGTTTGGATATCAATAACAGGGAAGCGGAACTTATGCATTTCATCCGTAAAATGATCGCGCATCGGCTTGTATGCAGCGTCCAGCATCTCTTGTTTGGGAATGAGCGCGAAGCGGGGATTTTCTTCGCCAGTGACTGGATCCCGCAGGAGGATTTCTGTTCGCTCAACGCCTAAGTCGTTGAAATGGTGAAAGAATCGCTCAGACTTAAAAGTCATGCAGCGGACTTCCGCCTGGCCGTCTGCTGGACGGAGAGCGACCTCTTCTCCTCCGCAATGGATGAGGAATTTTTTAGCTTGGGTAAGGCGGTGAAGGTCGAAGGGTTTTTTTTCCCGGGGATCGGAGCTGAGTCTTTGATACGCCCGCATGATGGTATATGCGCCCGGAACCTTGATTTCCCCGAGTTGGAAGAGGATGATCCGGAGCAAATATCCAAAAATAGCACGGAAAATATTGCCGATTTTCTCGCAAATCCATCGGATCGGTTGGCAACAAATCTTTGAGGATGAGTTGTTTTGGTTCTGATTAACTGTTGAAATCATAGACTTACTCCTAAAAATTGGCAGTTTAATTTAGGATGAGAAAATATTGTTGAAAAGGTTTTTTTTATGCGCTGGTGTTTCCAACTGATGATTGTCGGATTTAGCTCTTGGATCATTCTCCAGGGGGATTTGGTTTGGGAAAAACTATGGCCTGACAAGTTCTGGACTTTAAAAGTTGCCGAGCTGGAAAAGTCGATGAAAAAAGATCATTGGCATTTGAAATCGGTTGAATGGGAAGTGATGAAGGCGCGCGTAGAGCTTTCTATTGCAGTTTCTGAAGCGGGGGACAAGGCGGAATGTTTGGGAATGGATTCTGGATTTTGCATCCAAAAAGCGAAACAGCGGGCCGCTTTGCAGTTAAAGAAGCTCATGGAAGAAGAAGCTTTGGCTAGAACTGCCTATGAGTCTTCTCTGAAAATCCTCAATCAAGCGAAGGAGAAACTATCTCTTTTCCAAAAGGGGAGTTAGCGCATCGGGGAAATGCACCTTGATTTGGTTCTCTAAAGAAAGGCCGCTGGTGCAATCTCCGGGAATTTGCAGGTCGAGAATCTCTAAATCGTTCTTCGAATAATCGCTGTTTGGATCTACGAATCGGGCTCTCATTTTTTTCTCATCCTTTTCGATCAAAAATTCACAGGGACTTTCTGTTCCATTTTGATGGACTGTCAGGCGATAGGGCCAAGAATTTGGAAGAAAGATCGATTGTCCATTGAATAGATCTTGGAAATCGCTCTTCTCAGTCAAATAGTGAAGAATTGAGGGAAAAAGGTCTATATGCGTAGCTTCTTTTGTCAGAGGAATCCAATCTTTCGACGGAAATTTTAAAAAGAGAGGAACGCTTGTCTGATACTGATTCAAATGGCTGCCATGGAAAAGAGCTCCTTCCTCGAAAAATTCTTCTCCATGATCTCCTGTGATTGCGATCACAGCATCGTCATAAAGATTTTCGTCATTGAGAACTTGGAAAAAACGGCCCATTAAATGGTCTATATAATGAATCGAATTCTTATAACGGTTTTTAATCTGCTCGAGTTCTTTCTTCATCGGGCCAATGGTTAGATAATCGATCTCTTTGCAAATGGGCTCGAATTTCAAAGGGAAATCCTTCGGAAAACTATATTCGGAATGGGTCGAGTCGAGGAAAATAAGAAAGACATTGCCTTCTTTGGCAGTCTCATTTTTTACATCTCTGGCAAAAGAGTCTAAGGCCAAAGCATCCCGGTCGCAAGGTTCGATGGATCGGATCAAGGAATATTCTTCGATCTGATCGGCATTCTGCCCTTTTGATCCGAAAAGGAGTTTGTCCATATTGAAAAATTGGAAATCAGCGGAAGAATAGACCCGGATTTTATATCCCATTTTTTTGAGAAGCTGCAAAGGGACGCTCCCATTATTCCATTCATCGCGCACTGCAGTCCAATAATAGGGAAAGTTTGCATGGAAGATCGCAAACCAGGAGAGGTAGGTTGAGTTCCCGTTTGAATACGAAGAGGGGAAGGAGATGTTTTGCTGTCCAAAAGCTGCGAGGTTTGGAGCGATTTCTTCCGTCACAAAGTCTTTACGGAGAGTTTCGATGACAACAAGGTAAATATTAGGTCGGTGAGAGATGGAGAGGTCAAGTTTTTTTAACAGCTTCTGAGTTTGTTTTTCATTAGGGGGAAGCGCGATCTGTCGGTCAAGACGAATGCATTGGAGAGCGGGAGTAATAAAGGTCGTCCCAAAAGGAAGAACTTTCTGGTATTTGGCATAAACATGGCGATTCAGAAATGGATGGGCGAAAATGTCGAGGAGGAAAAGCCCCATAGCCATCGAGCCGATTGCAATGGCTATCTGAGAAAGGGAGATCTTAAAAGGTTTGCGCTTTGCGACTAAGTGGGTGAATCCATAGAAAAGAAGGCCAATGATGGGAATCAGCAAAAGGCCGGCTACAGAAATGACAATAATGGTCCAATTCATGTTTAAAGCTTGAAAAGCAGCTATGAAATGATTGAGGCCGCTGCCAAAAAAGAATTTGAACATCAAGGACATAGGAGCGTCAGTTAGCCGTACCAGAGTAAAATTGGTAAAATGGAGAAGGAGGAGGGCAAAAGAAAGAGCTATAAAAAGACAATAGATCCATCTCGGAGTCCATCTTTTTAGTAAAAGGGCGACCAAAATGAAAGAAAAGACTTCCAGTATTGCCTGTCCCAAGGCATAGATCAGAAAAAAAAGGGGGACCCCGAAGAGAGCCCGTTCGGTCCTAAAGAAATGGGATAAGGTCAAGATGCATAAAACGAGAAGGAAAAAACTGAAATAAAGATAGTTGATTTCCTTTTTTATAGGTCTTTCATTGCGCCACCAGTGAAGAATATTTTGAAAAAATGACCTAATCATCATCTCAATGTACCTGATTTCTGGAACACTTTACTAGACTTTTGAAACAATTTACTAGTCTTGACAATTTCAGAAAATTCAGTTTTAATAATCCTTTAATCTTTAAGGTTTTGTATGAAAACATTTTTACGTTCTTCTTGTTTAGCATTTTTCACCATAGCTCTCCCATTTAATTCTCTATTGGCGGAGATAGAGTCTCCTGAGAGGCTCAGTGAAATCCCATCAGATGAGACAAAACCTTATCAAGTAGTTATTATAGGCGGCGGCATCGGTGCTTTGACCTCGGCTCTTTACCTAGCAAGAGCTGGAGTGGAGCCTCTCGTCATCGAAGGCAGTACCCCTGGCGGACTTCTGACACAGTCGCACAGCGTCCAAAATTGGCCTGGAGAATTAGAGATCGAAGGCGCTCAGCTTACAGAGCGGGTTCGGAAGCAGGCAGAACATAACGGAGCCCTATTTAGAAAAGAAGAAGTGATCGGCGTCGATTTTTCAAAACGTCCATTTACCATCACGACAAGAGACCTCCACGATAAAGAAAAAACTCAGGAAATCCAAGCGGATGCATGCATCATTGCCATGGGCACACAGCCTAACTTTTTAGGCATCCCGGGTGAAACGGGTACAGATGGCTACTGGGGAAGAGGCGTTACAAATTGCGCAATCTGCGATGGAAACCTCTACCGCGGACTTAAAGTAGGTGTTGTTGGAGGGGGAGATGCAGCGATCCTCGAAGCGCTCTATCTATCCAATATTGCAAAAGAGGTCCATGTTTTCGTCCGGAAGAATACTCTCAGAGCTTTTGAAGAAAAAAGAATCCAAACATTGCTGGCCAAGACCAATGTGACCATGCATTACAACACCACAGTCGAAGCTGTAAGAGGCGACGGCCAAATGGTGACCCACGTTGAGATAAAGACCGATCTCAAGAAAAAACCTGTTGATTTCCCTCTTGATGGTCTGTTCTTAGCCATCGGATCTACTCCGAATACCAGTCTCTTCAAAGGAATTCTCAAACTCGACGAGAAGGGATATATTCTCCTTGGAAAAGACCAGATGACTTCTATAGATGGCGTCTATGCAATCGGAGATATTGTAGATCCTGTCTATAAGCAGGCGATTTCCGCTGCGGGCGATGGAGCGAAAGCAGCTCTTCAAGCGCAGCAATACATTTCCGATCGGGAGAATGGCTTAGCTTCCAAGGTAAAAAAACAAAACCAGCCGGTAGCTAATAACCAGCCTGTAGCTAAAAATGAACCCTTCTCAGCAGGCGGTCTTGGACAAGAGCAAACTGCGGCCAGAGCGGAAGTGATCGAGATCTACTCGCAAGAACAATTCGACCAAGAACTGCAGAGCGGAATACCTATCGTTGTCGACTTCTATGCGACTTGGTGCGGTCCTTGCAAGATGATCTCTCCTTTGATCGAATCATCTGCAAGCCAGCTTTCGGGAAAAGTCAAATTCTTGAAAGTGAATGTCGATAAGAATTTCGAGATCAGCAATTCCTATGATGTCCGAGCTATGCCTACAGTCCTTCTTTTGAACTCTGAGGGGACTGTGGTTGACCGGAAAGTGGGCGCCGACCAAATCGCCAACCTCTTAAAGCAGCTTCGGAACCAGAAGCCTCAATAGGGGTTAACAACTTATCCAGGGCGCTCCCAAATTCTCTATAGACCCAATTTTCTAGGTCTTTTTGGCACTCCATTACGCTCAGGTCATTGCACCCGCAGATTGAGCGTATGCGGAGCGCTTTAGAACCAAAGATATCTTTTCTGTTTTGAAATTGAGAGACGAGCTTATGCTCGCCGTTGTGAATGCAAAACTCATACGGGCCGCGCGCTGCATTGAAACGGGCGATCATCGCATAAGGCCACCGTTCTTCTTGAAAAAGAGATCTCCCTTCTAAAAAAGTCACGGGCGAGCCGCTTAAATAATCAACAATGGTTGGGAAGATGTCCATTTGCGAAATGATACTGCTCTCTTCTACAGGACGTTCCCCTTTCCCAAATTTGAAATAGAGAGGAATGTGCATTTGTTCATGAACTAGATGAGAACAGTGGAAAAGATGCCCATGTTCGAAGAACTCTTCTCCATGATCGCCCACAACGATCACAATCGCATCTTCTTTTTTCGGCATAGACTCAAGAAAATTCCCAAAGAGTCCATCGAGATAATGGATCGCATTCCGATACCGATTTTTGATCAATTCAATATTGTAATCTGAATTAAAGGCCTTGAAATACGCAAATTCAGAGGCAACGGGAGAAAATTTTGTCCCTTCTTTTTTGGGCCAGCTATAATCAAAATGGGTCGAGTCCAGGAAAGTGATAAAAATCTGCCCTTCTGGTTTTAAAGAGGCTTTTTTCTTGAGCTCAGCAAAAGCCTCTCCATCGCTTTCATATACTTGCTTAGGAAACTGATGATGGAAGGTTTGATAGGAATCGAGAAGTTGTTTGTCTTTTCCAAACAGGAGCTCTTCCATTCCATAATAGGCGAGCTGAGCGGAACTCAGGACGTTGATCTGATAGCCCCATTTTTTCAATAGGGCAAGAGCCGGGCTTCCCATCTTCCATCCATCACTCTGCACTTTGGCCCAGTAATGGGGAAATTGGGAATGAAAAATAGAGAACCAAGAAATCATCGTACAGTTTGCATTGGAAAAAGACTTTTCATGAGAAATATTCGATTTTTTGAACTCGTTGAAGTGAGGGGCAATTTCCTCGGTGACAAAATCTTCTCGGAAACTTTCGATGACAAATAGATAGATATTGGGTTTATTTTCTAGGACAGTTTTGTTTTGAGCGACAAAAGCCGCTAATGCCTCTTCTTTGGGAGGCTTCCGAAGAGATCCGCGTAGATCGACGAGCACTGTTTCTGGGGGAAGGAAGGTAAATTTCCAAGGTAGCGATTTAATGAAAGCCGTATACGTATCAGGATGGATGATATTGGATGCAGAGTAATCCCAGAGAAGTAAGGCTGCGGGTATGCAGAAAAACGTCTGAAGGAACCATTCTCTTTTTAAGAAAATCGGCTTTCTATGAGTAATGAGCTCCGTGGCTTTATAGATCAAGAATCCAAATAAAGGGAGAAGGGCAAGGGTCGAAAAAGCGGCGATCCAGAGCCAAGAGGGAATTCCTGAAGCGTCTAGGAGATAGATGCAATCCTCAAAGGATTGGTCGAGGAGAAAAGAGATCGTTTCCCAAATGGAAAGATCGAGCACCCGATCGATGGCAAAATCAATGAGGTGCAAGATCAGAAGGACGAAAGTCGCTCCGATGAAAAGAGCAAAGCAAACGTTTCCAAGAATTTTTCGAATCATCCAGCTAAGAAAGATAAAGAGAGAAGTTTCTAAGATTGCTTGTCCAAAGGCGTAGAGAAAAAAGAAAGCTCTCGAACCGCTTAAATTATCTCGAATGCAGATCCCGCTTGCTGAGATGAGGAGCAGCAAAGCCAGAAAAACACCGAAGTAGAGATAGTTGACCCCGATATGCGGGTGTTCGTCTGTATCCATAACCTCACTATATGTTTTCATGGTTTTTTAACAACTGTTCTGATTAAATTTTCATCCATGAAGTGGATACGCGATTTCAATCTCTTTCTTTTCGATTTCGATGGACTTCTGGTCAATACTGAACATATTCATTTCCAAGCTTACGTGAATATGATGGCCAAACGGGGGTACGATTTAGGATGGAGCTTTGCCCGTTTTTGTGAAATGGCCCATCTCAACGCTTCAGCCCTTCGGGAAGGGATTTATGCACAGTTTCCAGATCTGGATCCAGATTGGAACACTCTCTATGAAGAAAAGAAAAGAAACTATTTCGAGCTGATTAGCTCCGGCAGAGTAGAATTGATGCCTGGAGTCGAGCGGATCTTACAAGCACTTCAAGAGGCCAATATTCGACGGGTCGTCGTGACAAATTCCTTGCTCGAGCAGATCCGCCTCATCCGATCGCATATTCCGATCCTTCAAACCATCAAGCATTGGGTCACCCGCGAAGATTATGAAAAACCAAAGCCAAGTCCTGAAAGCTATCTCAAGGCCATTCAACTTTATGGTCAGACAGGGGACAAGATTATTGGTTTTGAGGATTCTATCCGCGGACTGCAAGCTTTGAAGCAGACGCCCGCCCTTCCTATTCTCATTTGCCCTTCCCACCATCCTTTGCTGGAGATTGCAATGGAGGGGAAAGTAGTCCACTACGAGTCGCTCGAACAACTCCCCAACGACAAGCTCTTGTAAAAAGAGAACAGAAATATAAAAATTACAGGATTCGGCTCGCATACGCGAGCCGTCAGGATATCCCGCACAAGTGCGGGAGCAGGATACGCTCGCAAGCTCGCTGCAGGATAAAAGGAAACAAGGGCCACCGGGTGCAAGCGGAGCTTGCAGCTGCGCCGAAGGCGCAGTACCTTCCCGGGGTCCTCAAAAATGAATCATTTTTGGGGTGGGGCTTTCAGTCGGACCCGGTGGCTTCTCTTCATCATCCTGCAAGCCGCCCATCAGGCGGCGTATCCTGTCCACTCGCTTGCGAGTGGTTAGCCTGCCAGCCTCGCAAAGCGAGGCGAATCCTGTTATTCTTATGAGTAGATAACTTGCATTAAGAACAAACCGTGCGGAGGGACGGCGGGGCCAGCTTTGCGGCGGTCTTTGGCTGAGAATATTTGAGGGATTTCGTTCGGATCGATCTTGTTAGACGCGGCATCGAGCAGCGTTCCAGTAATATTGCGTACCATTTTGTAGAGAAAACCATCTCCTTCGAATTCAAGGCGAAGTCCTCCCTTTTGTTCGGCGATATCGAGCCGTTTTAGGGTGCGGATGGGATCGTGCGCTGCAGTGCCTTGCTCTTTTTGATTGGCAAAGGATGTGAAATCGTGCGTGCCAATAAAAAAATGGGCTGCATTCTTCAGCCGTTCGAGATCGATGGGCGAAGAGATTTGATAGCGATAGAGGCGATTGAAAGGATCGGAAATCCGGTCGAGATGGAGATGATAGTGATAGATTTTGGAAAGAGCGCTGTAACGGGCGTGAAAATCATCGGGGACAGAGTGGATCTCCATGATCCGGATATCTTTTGGAAGAAGAGCATTGATCGAAATGCGAAGGCGAGAGGGATCGATAGAAATTGCGGTATCAAAATGAGCCGTTTGGCCGTGGGCATGGACGCCTGCATCTGTTCGACCCGAGCCTGTTAGATCGATCGGATGGCGTAGGACAGTTTCAAGCGCTTTTTGGATCAGGCATTGAATGGACTGGGCATTGTTTTGCACCTGCCAGCCGCAGTATTGCGTTCCGTCATAGGCGGTTACGAGCTTATAGCGCATGATTCTTCAAGGAGAGTTTTGGCCACTGCGAGATCAAAGGGCGTGGTGATTTTAAAATTGCGGGGAGATCCTGGGACAAGCTCTACAGGATGTCCAAACGCTTCAGCCAACGACATATCATCGGTGACTGCAAGCTTTTTTTGATCTGCGTATCCGTAGGCTTGAAAAAATAGAGAGCGCTTTAGGCCTTGCGGGGTTTGCATTTCCCAAAGCTTGGAGCGATCGAGGGTTTTTTCGACGCGCCTATTCGGGTCGCATTGTTTGATCGTGCAAACAACGGGGGAGGCAAGGGCAGAGGCTCCCATCCGATGAAGGGTTTCAAGGAAAGCAAGGAGGTCTTTACGTTCAAGAAAAGGACGCGCAGAATCGTGGGTCAGTACAAGATTGGCCTTTTCTGAGGTTTTTAAGAGGCCGGAATACACAGAATTTTGCCGTTGTTTGCCTGGCTGGGCAAAGACAAGAGTTTTTTTTGCTGATTGAAAAAG
>CAZXVU010000075.1:0-9951 GCA_964644465.1 uncultured bacterium | reverse complement strand
AAATTTGGGAATATGACAAGGAGGCGCCCTGAGTTCGAGTCAGGCGAAGCCGGCGACGAAGCAGCTAAACTTAAAAAGTTTAGCGATGCAGGCGGAACTCGAAGGCAGTGGCTGCCCGACGCGGTCAGAAACCAAGTTTTGAGGTTATTTGGATATATGTTCCAATACGATCAGAAATACATCCGAAACTTCTCAATCATTGCACATATCGATCACGGCAAATCAACATTGGCCGATCGTCTTTTGGAACTCACTCATACCGTTGAAAAACGGGAAATGCAGGAACAATTCCTCGACAATATGGAATTGGAGCGGGAGCGCGGCATCACCATCAAAGCCCGACCCGTCACAATGTACTATCCGGCCAAGGATGGCCATACCTATCAGATCAATTTAATCGATACTCCAGGCCACGTTGATTTTGCCTACGAAGTTTCCCGTTCCTTATCCGCTTGCGAAGGCGCCCTTCTCGTTGTAGATGCTGTACAAGGCGTCCAAGCGCAGACTCTCGCCAACGTCCTTTTAGCCATCGACAGAAACTTAGAAATCCTTCCTGTGATCAATAAAATCGATCTGCCTGCTGCGGATCCAGAAGGGGTCAAAAAGCAAATCGAGGATGTAATCGGCATCGACGCATCTAATGCCCTCATGATCTCCGCCAAAACAGGCCTTGGAGTCGAAGAAGTCTTAGAGCGCATTTTGACCGATATTCCCTGCCCAAAAGAGCCGCAAGACACTCATCTTCGCGCCCTTGTTTTCGACTCCCATTACGATCCCTATCGCGGTGTTTTAGTTTACGTCCGCGTCGTGAGCGGCGAAATGAGCAAAAAATCGCTCATCCGCTTTATGGCGAATCAAAAAACATTCGAGATCAATGATGTGGGCGTCTTTGCTCCGAATGAACAAGTAACAAATATCCTCCGCCCTGGAGAAGTGGGCTTCTTCGTGGCCAACATCAAAAATACTGCCGATGTCAAAATCGGAGATACGGTCACTCTTCATAAAAATCCTGCTCCCAATGCTCTTCCTGGCTTTAAACTCATCGCACCCGTTGTCTTTGCAGGGATTTATCCTGTCGATTCTTCCGATTTCGAACAGGTGCGCGATTGCCTCCTTAAACTTCAGCTCAACGATTCAGCCCTTCATGTGGAACAAGAAAGCAGCTTGGCCCTCGGTTTTGGATTCCGCTGCGGATTTTTAGGCCTCCTTCATCTCGAGATCGTGTTTGAGCGACTCACGCGCGAATTCGATCTTGCTATCATTACGACAGCTCCAAGCGTCATCTACCGCTTTACTCTCAATAGCGGCGAGACGATGCAGATCGACAATCCTGCCCGCTACCCCGACCCAGCCCATATCGATTTCGTGGAAGAGCCTTGGGTAAAAGTTCACATCATGTCCCCTTCCGATTATCTCGGCGCAATCATGAGCCTTTGCATCGATAAGCGAGGAGAGCTCCTCAAAACAGAAACCATGAGCGCCACCCGCCTTCTCCTCACCTACCGCCTCCCGATGAACGAGATCATCACCGATTTCAACGACAAATTGAAATCAGCCACACGCGGCTACGGCTCGTTCGACTACGAACCTGACGGCTATGGCAAAAGCGATATCGTGAAACTCGAAATCCGCGTCAATGAAGAACCGGTCGACGCCTTCTCTTGCCTGGTCCACCGTTCCAAAGCGGAAGCCAAAGGACGCGCCATCTGCGCTAAACTCAAAGAAGTGATCCCGCAGCAACTGTTTAAAGTGCCCATCCAAGCCGCTATCGGCGGCAAGATCATCTCGCGCGAAACGATCAGCGCCATCACCAAAAACGTCACCGCTAAATGCTACGGCGGAGACATCACCCGCAAACGGAAGCTCTGGGAAAAACAGAAAGAGGGCAAAAAGCGGATGAAGGAGATCGGCAAAGTCAATATCCCTCAAAGCGCATTTATGGAAGTACTTAAAGCCGAATAATTCCTTTTTCGTGACGCAAAACAGTCCGATGCCTAAGATATTTCCTCTTCGTAACATTTGAAATTTTTAACTGGGATCCCCATGGCATCGAATCCGGTTTATCGTCTTTTCAACCCCATGACTACTTACTACCCTGGGACAGATCCCCAACAAGATGATGAGATGTTTGGTGAGGATCTTGAACTTGGAGAAATCCAAGCACAACCTCAGACGCGGAACAATCGCCAAATTTCTAAAGTCTACGAAGCATTCTATCAATTTCTTCAAACGGGAGAAGTCGAAGATTTTTACAAAGTTGCAGACAAATATAGGGAATCTCTGAAGTTTCGGGTTACTTTTCTACCCGACTTGAAAAGGATCCTCTCGTCAGCAAAGAATCCAGATGATTTTTCTCTTTGTCGAAAAATTGCCTTTTTCGAAGGGTTGTTCAATCCTACTTCACTCTTCGCCAGAATGATCCAGGCGCTCGATTATTTAAGGATGGGAAACAGCGCTTCCGCCTCTTCCCTCCTGAAACGAAACAATAGGAATTTAAACTTGGAGATGGGATATGCAATCGCCGGACAAGCCCTTCGCTATGAGAGAAAAAATCCCATGGTCTCCTATTATCTCACAAATCTTCTCGGGTTTTTAAGCAGAGAAACAAGCTCGAGAAAAAGAAAACGGGAAGATGACGATATAGGATTGAGAGTTTAAATAAATAATTTTAAACTATTAATGCAGATTTTCTTTGTAGAAGTTTAAGTTCTTTCAAATACTAGCGCACTCATAATTATTTTTTTTAGTGACGCAAATACTTCTGTGTTCATAAAATATTCCCCGCTCAATTTAGGAGAATTTATGAATCGAACAGATGGTTTAGGCCCAAGTGTAAAACCCAGTTCACTATTGCAACCCCCAGCCGTAAGAGAAGATCCAGCCCGTCAAAGAACTCAAGCGGTTGCGACAAGAGGAATCCGTGCCTCCTCAAACGTTGACCGAAGGGTAGAAACTGCTTTTCCGATTTCAGATTTCCAACAAGCAGTACTGATCTTTGATTTTCCTAAAATAAAAAAACTTCTAAAAGATGCGGGATTGAGTGATGTGGATGTCAATTTTATAGAATCAAGAACAAAGATGATTTGTGGTGAATACCTCAAACTCGATGTCCTTCTCGATGTCCTGCTGAACACTGCAATCCAAAAATCATTTCTGACTTATTTACCCGGTCTGCCGAATTACATAGCAAAAGACATGCAAAAAATCGTTGACATGGCAGATAAAGCAACGACCCAATTTTGCAATAAAAGGAATAGAGAAAGCTTCGACGTATTTTGCGCGTTTCTCAAGAGATATCGCCCAACCAATGCAGAAACTTGCTTGAGAAAGGTCTATCCATTGGTCTCAGCAGACCCCGTGTTTGGGCCCGTGATGCGCCGTTCCTTTCCCGAATTTAAATTCCAAGTTTCTATACAAGGTGAAGACGAATTTAAAGCAGAATCAGACGCTTCTTTATCGAGCGCCCATAGAGGTGAAAAGCCCCGCAATTTCCCCATTTCCGAATTCCGAATGGCCTTAACGAATCTCTCCAGCGACGAGTTATGTAGAATTTTAGTCGCACATGGTTGGGATAGGGACGATTTCGACGTAACGAAGCAGCATATGGATCTTCTTTATTCAGAGAGAAGTGCCTGGAGGCGACCTGATATGGAACAAGCCCCGCTCGAATGCTTGGATGAAGTCGCCTACAACTTGCTCATGGTTGGAATTGAAAATAAAAAGGCCAGGCCCTCTCTTCTAAAATTCTTACATGTTCTTCCTACCTTTAATGGATTTAATGCGGAAAACTACAATAAATACCTATGCGATCATATCGTGAAGCATCTTCGCGACGAACCCGACGATGAATCGTTATTTAATTTGTTCGTGAACATCATGATTCGAGTTCAGCCTGAAAATCGAGCTGAATATATTGAAAGTGCAATGAGTCGATTATCTATTGAGAAACAGCAGGAACTCTCGAGGAAATTCCCTCTCTAGGAATTGTAAGAACTAGAACTCACATCTCCGCCTTTGCCGATCCAGTTCGTGTGGAAGCCGCGGGGTTTGTCTGTGCGCTCATAAGTATGGGCGCCGAATAAATCGCGCTGGGCTTGCAAATGAATCTCTATTTTTTAACGGTTCAAGATGTTTTAGAAATCCTAGCGATCAAATCAATCGTTACGACGGAAAAACCGTAAGATCAGTTGCCGAAGGTAAAATAAAAAAAGTTGAAATAGCTAATTTTCTTTCTAAAAGCTTAGATTAGCTTTTAAATACTAGTTACATACACTCATGATTGTTTTTTTAGTGACGCAAATACTTCTGCATTCATAAAATATCCCCCGCTCAATTAAGGAGAATTTATGAATCGAACAGATGGTTTAGGCCCAAGTGTAAAACCCAGTTCACTATTGCAACCCCCAGCCGTAAGAGAAGATCCAGCCCGTCAAAGAACTCAAGCGGTTGCGACAAGAGGAATCCGTGCCTCCTCAAACGTTGACCGAAGGGTAGAAACTGCTTTTCCGATTTCAGATTTCCAACAAGCAGTACTGATCTTTGATTTTCCTAAAATAAAAAGACTTCTAAAAGCTGCGGGATTGAATGATATGGATGTCAATTTTATAGAATCCAGGACGAAGTTGATTTGCGGCGATGCGCTGCAACTCGACGCTCTTCTCGATGTTCTATTGAACACAGCAATCCAAAAATCATTTCTGACCTATTTTCCAGGCCTGCCGAATTATACAGTAAAAGACATGAAAACATTCGACGCTATGGCAAAGATGGCAACTGCCGAATTTTGCAAAAAAATGAACAGAGAGAGCTTCGAAGTCTTTTGCGCGTTTCTTAAGAAATATCGCCCAACAAATGCAGAAACTTGCCTGAGAAAAGTCTATCCATTGGTCAAAGAGGACCCGATGTTTGGTCCCATGATTCGCCGTTCATTTCCTGAATTTGATTTCCAAGCTTCGAACAAGGATATCGATTCAAAAGAAGATTTAGCCTCTTCTTCATCGGGTGCGCATGGAAGAGAGAAGCCCCAAAATGATTTCTCCTTTTTCGAATTCCGAATGGCCTTAATGAACCTCCATAGCGATGCCTTATGCAAGATTTTAGTCGCAAATGGTTGGGCTATGGACGATTTGGACTCAACGAAGAAATATATGGATCTTCTTCACTCAGAGAGATGCCGCTGGAGCCGACCTGATTTGGATCAATCCCCGCTCGAATGCTTGGATGAAATCACCTCCAGCTTGCTCGTGGCTGGAATTGCAAATACCCACGCAAGGGCTTCTCTTGTACTCTTCTTCCACATTCTTCCTCCCTTTAATGGATTTAATGCCGATAACTACACTAGAAACCTATGCGAACATATCGTGAAGCATCTTTGCGGCGAACCCGACGATGCATCGCTATTTAATTTGTTCGTGAACATCATGAGTCGGGTTCACTTCGCAAATCGAGCTGAATATATTGAAAGTGCAATGAGTCGATTATCGAAAGAGAAACAGCAGGAACTCACTCGGATATTCCCTCTCTAGGCATTGTAAGAACTAGAACTCACATCTCCGCCTTTGCCGGTCCAGTTCGTGTGGAAGAACTGGCCGCGGGGCTTGTCTGTGCGCTCATAAGTGTGGGCGCCGAAGAAATCGCGCTGGGCTTGCAGAAGATTGGCAGGGAGATTTGCATTGCGATAGCCATCGAAAAATGAAAGCGCCGTGCTGAAGCAAGGCATAGGGACTCCCATCATCGATCCTTCGGAAATGACTTTGCGCCAAGCAGGGATGCAACGAGTAATTTCTGCGATGAAAAAAGGATCGACGAGAAGGCTGGCCAATTTTGGATTCTTATCAAAGGCCTGCTTGATGTTGCCAAGGAATTTGCTGCGGATGATACAGCCGCCGCGCCACATGAGGGCGATGGAGCCGAAATTGAGCTTCCATTTGTTTTCTTCAGAAGCGCTGCGCATCAGCATAAACCCTTGCGCGTAGCTGATGATTTTTGAAGCATAAAGAGCTTGAGAGATCTGATCGGAATACGTTTTCTTATCGATCGTCAACGCGTAAGAAGGCGCAGAATAGTGATGGCTGGCTTCGATCCGTTCTGCTTTTAGGGAAGAGAGGCAACGAGCAAAAACGGCCTCGCCGATAAGAGTCAGCGGCATCCCGCGGTCAAGGGCATCGATGCCTGTCCACTTTCCAGTCCCTTTTTGCCCTGCGACATCGAGGATTTTTTCCAAAAGCGGTTTGCCGTCGCTGTCCATTTTGGTGAAGATCTGGGCGGTGATTTCTATGAGATAACTGTCGAGAGCGCCTTTGTTCCAATCTGCGAATGTTTTCGCGAATTCAGGAAAACTAGGATGGATCCCTTTTTTCAAAAGATCGTAGGCTTCGCAGATCAGCTGCATATCGCCATATTCGATCCCATTGTGGACCATTTTAACATAATGGCCTGCGCCCCCTTCTCCTACCCAATCGCAGCAAGGCTGTCCATCATCCGATTTGGCGGCGATGGCTTGAAAGATCGGCTTCACATGGGGCCAGGCGTCTGGATTGCCTCCGGGCATGATGGAAGGGCCAAAGCGGGCTCCTTCTTCTCCTCCAGAGATCCCCGTGCCTATAAAAAGGAGGCCTTTTGCCTTCAATTCTTGGTAGCGCCTCTGGCTGTCGGGAAAGTGGCTGTTGCCCCCATCGATGATAATATCGCCAGGTTCAAGAAGAGGCATTAAATGTTCGATGAATTCGTCGACAGGATCTCCTGCTTTGACCATCAGCATGACGCGGCGTGGCCGCTTTAAGAGGGAGACAAAGCCTTTCAGATCATGGGCGCCAATAATTTTTTTCCCTTTGGCAGGCCCTTGGAGAAAATCATCGACTTTGGAGACCGTGCGGTTGAAAACAGCGACTGTATATCCATGGTCGGCCATGTTCAAAACTAAATTTTGACCCATGACGGCCAGTCCGATCAATCCAATATCTGCATTTGCCTGGGGCATGACTTCTCTCCTCAAAACTAGAGGTGAAGTATATCCTCACTGGGATGGGAAAGGCAAGTGGAATGGGGTGATTATTAAGTGGGATCTTTGGAATCAGGTTCTGGTTCGGGACTAGGATTAGGAATCGGGCGAGCAATCCATGTTAAACAATTGAGCCCCCCTTCTGCTTCGCCTAAAGATCTGGGCAGTCTTGTGTTTTGATCATCGACAAAGAGTACCGCGAGATTCGGAGACTCTTCTTCAGTTGTTTCTACAAACTGGCTCTTAATAGCTAAGCTGAGAGCGGTACTCGATGCACCATTTGTTAAAAACTTAGACTTGTCTCTGTCATTTAACAGAACGCCGTTCATGAAATTGATTCGCCGCTTGGAATCAGCATCGAAAAAATCCCCTGAGATTCGAACAACTCGGCACCCTATACTTTCAATCGCTTTCTGATTTTTTTCTCTCCTCAATAGAGATCGATCTAATTTATAATGAGCATTGGTCAAGTAACTTTCCAGAAGGGGTCTTTCACGCTCTATTCCTTTTGTTAGCCGCTCTCGCAAGAAAGAAATGGCCATCTCTTCGTCATGTACGAAACCTACATCGTCGGGTCCTGCAAAAACATCTAAATCGATATGAAAATTTTCTTGGATGAGAAAGGCGATCTGATCTTCTGGGATAATCAATTCTTCGGCGATTTTAATTTTTGTCAATCGGAGTTTAGCTTCTAAGTCCAAAGCTTGTTGATAATAAGCTTCAGGTTTTGCTGGCTTTGATAATAATTTTCTTTTTGAAGGAAAGGGTTTTCGCGTGTCGTTACATTCTCTTGCTAAAAGCAGGTTCCTTGCGATCCGATAGGAATCGTCTTTCGGAAAATCAATTCGATGAGCCAATCTTTCAACTCTGTCTTCATTCTTCCGGAAATACCCTTGCTGTTCCAAAGCTAAATAGCTCAAAATGAGACTATGGACTCCAAGGAAAGCTTTTGGCTTTCCATCTTTCCCGATAAAAATTCGGCAATTTCCGCCTTCAATACAAGTTTCTGCCCATCTATATTTAATGTTGTTTACCTTTGCATAGTTATGAGCTTCTTCAAGATTTTTTTCTGAAAATCCAAGCCCATATCCTGCACCCTGAGACTCATCGAGAAAATGGGACTCTTCTACGGGGAGCATGGAGTCGAATTTTACCTTTTGATACGTACCCATGAATACAGGAAAAGGAAGCAGATGAGATTTATCGAGCAAGCAGACTCGGGAATCGCGGCCAAAACGAGTTGTGGAGTCTGTCTGTACATCTAAAGGAATTACATGGTCAGTAAACAGCCGTTGCAGCGACGTCGCTGTGCTCGTAGAGCCAACCATCAAAATAGCATTGGAATCTGGGCCTTTCGCCTTCCAATCGACCGAAGGGGTAAATTTGTCAGGTCCCTGACCCGAAGAGGGAGCTTTGGGAGGGGGCGATAAAAAAGGATTTATTTTGGTTGCAGTCATATAATATATATTGAAATTTTATATATTATATCAATAAAACCAAATATTTACAATATTATTATTACAAACTCAACTGTCAATAAATTAATTTAATTTCAACCTAATATCCTCCGCCTAAAGGTCTGGAAGTTAGAGAGCCTTCCTGGAGGGACATTGTGGTCATCTATAATGGCGAAAGCGACCCTCTCGAAGCGATTGAGGAACTCAAACCGGTTCAATTCCTCACGGAATAGGTCAGAGATCACGCGGGGATCGTTCCTAAATGCGCCGCAGCCTCCAGCCCCTAAAACTACAGAATCGTTGCCATTTTCCATTGCGGTCCTCAAGATAGCCCTAATTTTTTGCCGCGTTCCCTCCAGATATTCTTCCTGAGTAGCAGGTTTATCGTATCCATCCCCATGAGCGCGATTGCAATTATAGAAAGCGACCGCAAATACATCTGCTTTGATCGGTTCCATGAATGCGTACCCATTTGCTAGGTCTTTTCGGAAGAACTGCACTTGAGGAACAAGGATCCCTCCATGTTCTGGTATTGGGTATTGGTCTTCGACAGCTTCAAGTCTTCGATAGAGATCGCTTTCGCGGCAAAGAGTCTCTTCCTGGGCTCTCGCGCCTCCCAGAAAATCTCCCCCTACATCCCGTTTATTGGCCCAATTGCATACAAGAGGATTGAATCCCTCTTGAATCAATCTTTCGGTCATTTGCAAAGTCGTCAAATTTTCAACGAAGATCTGCTGCGGTACATCGCCTGGAAGCTGGTCTGCTTCATACATATTTTGTAAGACTCTCGCTTCCAGTTCAGGATCCTGCTCCAAATAGATCACTCGTCCATCCACAACAAAGCCGTTATCGATGGCATTCAATGTCTGCCTACCCAATTCGGCATTCATGCGCCGCTGTCCTTCCACATTTGCAGCATCATATTCCCTTTTCCAAGCCACAGGGTCATGGCGGATAGCTATCGCATCGAGGGCATCTAGATCATCCACTCTCGCTGCTTCTCGAATAGACTCTGGTTTTGGCTTGCAATTCGCAATCGCCAATGCAATCAATGAACCAAGAACTACGACTCCGGCACCCAACCATGCGCTGACAACAACGCCTAATACAACTGCCACAGCAGCAATCACGGCCCAAACAACCCACGAGACTTTTTTCGCCAGCTCTTTAAGATCGGTGATGATTTCAGGTTCAGCATTCTGCATTCCATTTACGGCGAGATTTGAGCGATTATCTACAGCGGACATAAGTACCTCTTTTAAAAAGGAAAAAGAATCTACTTCACCCAGTTATTTTTTTACCATTTTCTCTTGAGACCTACGATAAAATGCCCTAAAATCTCCGCTTTCCCATTATGTCCTCGTAGCTCAGTGGATAGAGCGGTCGCCTCCTAAGCGGCAGGTCGCGGGTTCGAACCTCGCCGAGGACGAATTTTTTTCAAAAATTCGTACGAGAGCAAGCAAACAGTTTTGCTTGCGTGCGCAAGGTTCGAAT